>NZ_JBBKBX010000010.1:0-126670 GCF_037890365.1 Blautia sp. HCN-20427
GCCGATTGATATGTCCTGTTTTAATTTTTGATCCATTTTATTTTCTCCCTTACTTATATACATATTACAGAAAAATTTGCAATGAATACGTTGCATTGCTATCTTGATTCTATGGGAGAAAGAGGATATAATTGCAATGAATAGGTTGCAAAATGAAGAATGTGGTAAAAAAAATTTTAAAAATTTATATTTTACAAATGAAATAGAAAAACCTTTGAAAAAGTAGGAAAAACGAGCCATGTGAGAGGGCAAGAATATTGAGAGCAGGATATTCATGGCATTGGTTAAAGATTGAAAAATAATCTCTTGTTGGAGATCCTTTTATAAAACGTATGTAGAAGGAATAACTGTGCATGGATTATTTCGCCATCAATGAAATTTTCTGGAGTAGCACTGCAAGTTGGCGGTTGGATTCCACATCGTTTCATACCCTCTTTTTGAATTTGTTTTATGATAAAACATAAATAATGACTGATAGAATCATAAATAGAGAGTGTTAGGAGGGTAGAGGAAAATGAAACGGTATTATGTGGTACATGTAAAGCTAATTTGGGGAATGGTGCTCTTATCTTTTGCATCTCTTTTGTGGAACGGGGTTCAATTTTTCAGTCAGAAAGATAATCTTATTGAAGAGAGAAAAAATCAGAAAGAGGTTTCTTATGAATATAAAAAAATCGAATTTGCTCATTCAAAAGTAAAAGATTCGGTGGACTGTTATCTGTGCGGAAATAATAAGCGCAGCCTTATGGGAATGTATCGGAATTCTGATGAATTGGGAATTGTCAGTGTTAACCATTGGCATGTGGAAAATCTCCGTACACGGAACAGGGATGATGCAGGACAACTGATTAATTCCAGCGGTTCTGTAAATACAATTACAGGAACGGGAGAGGGTGGCAATTTCTTTTACAGCAGCCCTATGAGTAATCGTGGGATTTCTAATGTAAAAGTGAACTATGGAGAAGATAGTATTTTAGATGGAAAGGTAGCGAGAAAATTATTCTGCCAAGCTTGTCTGGAGAAGCTGGAAAGGGTAACAGAAACGTATGTGCCGGAAGACAAAAGCCCTAAGGTAAGAGATTTATTTCTTATAGATTTTAAAACCATGGAACTGTATTCCCTACAGGGACAATATACAGCATATATGATTCGAGATTATTATGTGCAAATTGATTATCAGGAGGAAGGCTTGAAAGTGACAGCCTTTTATGCACCGATATTGGAAAATGGGGAAAAAAGAATAGAATAATATTTATGTATTATAAGACAAGTTAAAGGATTTTGATTATCAGTTGATAATTGAAATTCTTTTTTTATGGTTTTTTACACTTAAATTTATATTTATTTACAGAAACATCACATGTACCGCCTTTTTATTTATTGAAGTTTGGTACATTGACAATTAAATACAGTAGTCACTGAAGCGTTCAGACGGATGTACACAGGAGAATGGAAAACAGTTTGGAGGAATTATATGTTGTTGTTAAGCGTTATAGGTGGCATTTTATTTTTTTTATTGTATTGCTGCCTTGTGGTAGGAAAAAGAAGTGATAGAAAACTGGCAGATTATGAGGAAAGAGAAGAACAGAAAACAAGTAAAGATACTGCAAAGAAATTGGGGGCAGATATATGGGAAAAACAGGAGTAATAAATAGGGATTTTACTGGGGAGGAAAATAACGTTTACCATGATGTAATCCGGCTATTTAAAATATATCGAGCCGTAAACTGGAGAATGCAGATTAAAGTCAATCAAGTAAAGCACCGGATACGGGAAGAGTATGGAACGGATCTTGATGAATTTTTGGATAGTATCTATCAGGCTGGTATGGATATCAATCAGGATTTAGATGATATGAAGCAGAGGATAGAAGTAATCAACCGATCTAATAAGTTTCTGAAACTGATAGATGAAGCGGTAGAGTTGATGAGAAATTTTCATCCGCAAGGAGAACGTTATTACTGGGTTTTATATTACAGTTATATGTCAGCACGAAAAGCAGAGAACATAGATGAGATATTAGACCTGTTAGAGCCGCATTTTCCAAAAATCACACGAATACACCGGGCAACGTATTTCCGATGGCGAGAGCAGGCTTTTCAAGCTGTCAGCAGTATTTTGTGGGGATATGAAGACGAGAGCAGACAGATTATTGAGTACTTCAAAAATAATTTTGAAGTGGAATAGATATTCTGTTGACATGAAAAGTGCGAAAAATTTATATTAGGTACAAGTAATCAATGCGCATAAATTACACAATAATTTTTGAAAGATTTGTACCGGAAAGGAGAGACAAAATATGTTAATGATACCGATTGACACAGGAAATAAAGCAATTAAAACAGAAAATTTTGAGTTTCATTCTGGGATTACGGCATTGGAGAGCATGCCGGGGGAAAATGAAGAGGCGTTAATGTTTCAAGATAAATATTATCGGTTAAGCCATGAAAGAAATGTGTATTTGCCGGATAAGACGCTGGATGACCGTTATTACCTACTGACACTGTTTGCAATTGCAAAAGAATTGGAAAAGCTGAGACAGTCCAGACTATTTATTCCGGGGGAACTGATTAGTATGGACCTGGTAGTAGGACTTCCGCCGCTATATTATCGGAGTCAGTACAAAAAGTTCAGAGACTACTTTTATCGAGAGGGGCGGTTGGTTCATTGTGCATATATGGGAAGGTCATACCGATTGACTTTCTCTAATGTATATGTTCATATGCAGACATACGCTGCATATCTGTATCTGGCGAAAGAACTGAAACTGTCTACATATCCAAAAGTATTGATGATTGATATTGGCGGATATACCTTAGATTACATGTTATTGGAGAAGGGTATGATTTTGTGGAATTACACAGATTCAACAGGAAAAGGCGTTATCTCCATGTATCAGAGGGTAAATAAAGGGATTCGTGAAAAGTTTGACTTGGACTTAAAAGAAAATGATATTGATTCTGTTCTGAAAGAAGAAAGCTGTATGTACGGCGAGGCGATTCGAAAACGGGTAGTAGAAATCGTTACCGAACATGTGGAAGAAATACTGGGAATGTTTCGGGAGTGCGGAATAGATTTGCGTTCGGCAATGACGATTTTTGTAGGTGGAGGTTCAATTCTTTTATCAAAGATAATTGAAACCGTGTGGAAACGATATGACGGAGAATATTACGTGGTAAATGATTCAAAAGTCAATGTACATGGGTACCGAAAAAAATATCTGTTTGATAAAGAAATGCAGTAAAAGGGGGTATCCTTATGGCAAAACAGGATGAACACCGTTTTAATTTGAGATTTGATGAAGATGATGAAAATCATAGACGGGTAAGTGCCTATTTGAACCAATGCGGCAGAAAAAAGGCAAGATACATTGTAAAGGCGGTACTTGCCTATTGGGAGCTGCAAGATGGAAGGATACCGGTCGTAGAACAGCCGGAAAGGAAACAGTTATCAGAAACAGAGTCAGCGATTCATAAAATAGGAGAACAGAATAAGGCGGACAGACTGATTCAGGTAGAAGATGTAAAGGATAGTGTGCTGGATCGGGAGGAAGCTGATTTGATGCGTCAGAATTATGCAATGTTTGAGGATATGGAGTAGGAAAGGAGAGAGGTATACGAGAACAAAAAGAAATGCAGGCAGAATGACGCTGGCAATCATCATTGCGGTATTGATCATGCTTTTGTTTCAATGTTTTTTTGAAGTAGCGTATGTAAACGGGAAGTCAATGGAACCGACTTTTCAGAATGGAGATGTACTCTTATTAAAGAAATGGGGAGTACCCAAAAAAGATGATATTATTATCGCATACATAGAAGAACTTGACCTCATGGTAGTAAAAAGAATACTGGCTATAGAAGGTGATGTAGTCAGTATAGATGAAAGTGGTGTATACGTGAATGGGAAAAAAGCTGCGGAATCCGTTGATATGAAACGGACGAGTATGGAATTTATAGTAACTGCAAATCAGTATTTTCTAATCGGGGATAATATGATGGATTCTTTGGACTCACGTATTTGGGGATGTATAGGTAGAAGTGCTGTCCAGGGGATCGTTATAAAAAAATTATTTTAGAGGAGGCAGAAGAATCATGAAAATGAACAAAATATATGGATTGTGTGCAGTGCAGCTCATGGGGGTAGGTGTACAGCTTATGAATAGGGTAGCAGGAAGTATGATTGTCTTTCTCGGTGTCATAGGAATTATTTTGTTTGTGGCAAGAGAGGATATGGAACGTCGAAAATATAAGACTTGTCCAAAGTGCAAGGCACAAATACTGAAGAAAGCACGTATCTGTCCAAAATGCGGAAATCAGTATATGCAGGCTGTATCAGAAGAAGCATTAATGGAGATGATTGAACAGAGATGTGTTGAAGAGGAAGAAAGAACTTCAGAAATGATTGATTGTGACTTTGAGAAAATTGAGGAAGTGGCAGTAGACACATTTACTTCTTTCGATGGGGATATACAGGAATTTTTGGAGAAAAAGGACTCTCAGGAGAATATATTAACTGTGAATTAAGAAAATGCTAGTAAAAAGTAAGAATTGACATAAGAGATTGGTGTTAAGATTATACTAAATAACCATTTTAATATTGAAAGATACAAAAGAAAGGTATAATCTCATATAGAAGTATAACAAATATTTTGGCAGATATTTCTAGAGATAAACGGTAGAGTTATAAAAAAGAAATACTGCAATCAAGGTAATATAAGCGAAATAACAGACTGTTGGGACATGATCCTGACAGTCTATTTTTTTGTCGAAAAATGTATTTTTCTGCATGAATATATGCGGATGCAGAAAAAATACTGGGCAAGGTCACCGCCTGAAAGGTTCAGCGAAATGAGTAAAAACTTTCAGGAGGCAGAGATGGATAAATATAATGATGAATTAAAAATGCAGTTTAGTGCGTATGTGAAACAGTCAATTTTAAACAGGAGAGGACAATACCTGAGGAAAAAATACAGGATTGAAAGTCTTGAAGTAAATTATGAAGAGTACCTGAGTGTTCTGAAGCAGGATACAGAAGAACTATTTGGAAAAATAGAAAAACTGTCAGGGAAAGTATTTAGTGAGATAGTAGAGAGCAGGCTGCTTTTAGAGCAGATAGAAGATTATCAGCTTTTACAAGCATTAATTACGTTATCTGAAGAACAGAAAAAAGTAATTTTGCTCCGTATATTTTACGAAAAAACATTTCGAGAAATTGATTGGATTCTTGGATTTCCAGAGAAAAAAGCTGAAAATACATACTATAATGCTATCAAAAAGCTACGGAAATTAATGGGAGGTAAACGTCATGGAGTTTAAAGAAATGTTGAAGTATGCGAAAGCATATGATAAAAGAGCGATGATGGATATAATAGAAATGTACCGTCCATTATTGATTAGTAAGTCGGTTGTGAATGGAAAATTTGATGAAGATCTATATCAAGAATTTGTTTATACCATGTTGATGTGTATTTTAAAATTCCCATATCCTCAATCAAAACCGGAAGAATAGGAAATAAAAATACTATATGTTGTGTTTTGATATTGACACAAACTATATATTGTTGTATGATAAGCTTGATACAAGTGTTTTTCAGAAAATGATTTCTGAAAGAAGAGTTTTTGTTTCAGCATAAGTTGGAACTAAAATTTAGGCAGTTTACTGCGTGTAAATTCGGAAGAAAGGCATTGATTGTTTTAGGATAATCAGTGCCTTTTTTGTGTCTGAAAGGAGAAAGTATCAGAAAGGAGGATAGCGGGAAAAAAGAAGAACGGGAAAGGAGGAAAACGAATGAAACCTAAAAAATTTGTACAGATTTATGGCAAAGTTGTATTGCCGATAATCAGAGGAATGACTGTAAGATATTTCAGTAATGGAACATGGAAAGAAACCGCAAGGGTAAGGCGTGTGATTGAGGTAACGGATGCATACATTAAATTTGAAACAGACCGTATTCGTTACTGTATTGATTTTGGGATGGTAGAGGATAATGCAATGCCGATAGCAGCATAGAAGGAAAGGGAAAGGGGCGAAGGATTTTCCCCCTCTCCCGGTAGTCTTAGGTGCTTTTCGGAGACTAGCTAAGAACTGTCTAGACCTATTTATTTTTGTTGTTGATATTTTTCTTATACCATTCTATGCCGCGTTTTCCACACTCATCACGAATCTTGTCCCTAAGAATACCAGTTTTTGTTTGGATTGAAACCATGCGTTCATATAAACATTTAGTTGTTTTTACACACACGTCTTTAATGTTGTATAATTCTTTTTTGTCGTGAGGAGAAACACGAACTTCCCCTTTACCTATTGCAACCAATAAGTTACTTATTTCATCTCTAACTTTTTTGGAATCAATATAGTCGGAATATGCGATATTACTCATAATAAAAGAACGAAAATGTAAACTAGTATATCTGTGAAATTTATCGTTCGCAAGACGCCTTTGATTTTCGTATTCTAAGTTTTTGTTTAAGGTATAAGACACATTGGTAAGTTCTTGAAATCGTTCTGTCCATGCTGTACTAGCTTTTATATATCCTTTGCGTTTGGCATTTTGAATTAATTCTTTGTTTTTTTCTAATTCAATTTCTAATTTTTTTTGATAAGTGTCAATTTTAAATTGTAAATCATCAGTACTTTTACAATCTTGAATCGTATAGCTAGTATTATTCCTATGATTTTTCGGAATGGAATGTTTTTTCTTTTTGTTAGAGCTAAAAAGAATTATAATTAAGAAAATGATAATTACTGCCACAATAACCATTCCAATATTGTCAAATAGCGTATTTTTTAATGTATTCATAATAACCCTCTTTAGTGTATTTTTGATGCTAACATAGGAATAATATTTACGATGGTAGTTACACCATTTATTCTTAATCTGAGTAAATCCATATAGAATTTCATCTCCTTTTTACTAATTGTTCCAGCATACATTTTGGTTTGGTAAAATTGACATACTTGTTCGGCTTCGGAAATTGCTTTTGAAGCCTTTTTTCTGTCTATCATAGCTAATTTCATCATTTTATCAAATCGTTTGTTCTGTTCTTTCCTTTGTGCTTCTAAGTTTTTATAGTACAGATCCATTTCTTTTATTTTCAATTTGTAAGCAGAAGCAATTCTTTGAATTTCTGTGTCATAATAACGATTGATGTTCATAATACTTTGTTGAAGATTACCTTTGATTTGTGCGAGTTTTATTTCTGTATCGCTTTCAATACGACTCATAGCCACATGATATTGCTTATCTACACCGTCTGATATAAACTTTAGCTTTTTTTCAAATTCTTGATGAGCATATTTCATGCGTTTCCTTTCATTTACAAACTTTCCGACACTCCGCAATAAATCTGGAATTACGGTCACTTCGGGAAACCCCACTTCTGTTTTGTTAGATTCCACAAAATTAGCTAGTTTAAATAATCCATCGGTATTCATTACAGGTTCCAACACATTACTATTTTCAAAGCCAATTGGTTGAGAGATGAATTGTTGAAAAGATTTGTTTGAATTTGACGAAAATTTATTATATTTTTGGTTATTATTCTTTTTGTATGTCATGATATCACCTCTTCAGTTAATTCTAATATCTTATATAATTATAACGGTATCTATTAGTACTGTAAAGCTGTTAAAGTAACTTGGTAAAATACAATAAGAGTCAAAATACTTTTCTTA
The DNA here is from genome assembly GCF_037890365.1 of Blautia sp. HCN-20427. NCBI lineage: Bacteria > Bacillati > Bacillota > Clostridia > Lachnospirales > Lachnospiraceae > Blautia > Blautia sp. HCN-20427. Next base: position 7,675 of record NZ_JBBKBX010000010.1, read on the forward strand.
GGATGAAATTTACTACAAATGGTGACTTTATTCTATAAGAGATAAAATTGCTATGATTATGCGACTATATTGCGAACCTATTGATATTGACAGATGACTTCCACAAATATACAATGATAAAGTAAAGTTTTGTGCATGAACGGAACTTGCATGGAGAGCCGCAAAACATTACAGCAAACAGACAGTCACAAAAGGGCTGTCTTTTTTTATGCAAAAAGTAAGTTGATTTTCATACAGAAGGGAGGGAAGTTATTGGCAGAAAATATCAAAAAACAGAATATGGATAGTCTAAAAACGGGGAATCAGTACATGCAACTGGTTCCTCGTTTTGCATTTATTGCTTTTTTAGCTGTTGCACTGATTGCGGTTTCGGCATCACCTGTTTTTGCCGCCGGTATTTTTGATACAGCAAAAAATGCGATGCAGACAGTTTACAAAGATGTAGCGGGTATAGCAACAGTAGCAGCGGTTGTGTGTGCGGCAGTATGCTTATTCTTAATGAACTTTTCTAAATCAGGTCGGACAGTAGATGAATCAAGATCCTGGTTAAAGAGAATCATCATTTGCTGGGCAGCACTCATGACAATGGGAGCGATTGTAACATATTTCGAGAGTATCATTCCAAAGAGTATGTTCGGCGGTTAATGTAAACAGACAAAGCCGGCGCTCTCCCGGCAGAAAGGAGGTTGCCTGAAAGGGTAAGAGACATATATGGGTTGGTTATTAGAATTATTGGTCGAGGGAATCAGAGAAATGCTGTCACAGTTTGTAATCGACATGATGACGCTTGTGACGGATATGTTTACAGAGCTACTGTCCTGTGACCTTAGTTTATTTGAGGAATTATTTTCTGTGGTAGGAGACCTGTATACGAATGTGATGTTGCCGATGGGAATAGCCCTGCTTCTTTTGATTTGTGTCTGGCAGTTATTTAAAAGTATGTTTGGAAAAGCAGGAGTTGCTAGTGAAGATCCAATAGAATTGGTATGCCGGACTGGAATCAGTCTTTTTTTTATTGTGGCGGCAAAGCCATTGGTGGACTATATTCTGACGGTGGCAGGTACGCCGTATCAATGGATTGCAGGAACAGATATTGAGGTAAGCAGTTTTTCCGAATATGTATCAGCATTGGAAGGACTGACTGGCGGACTGGGAATTGACAGTTTAAACATAGCGGTGCTTATGTTAATCATGCAGTTTGTAGTTGCATGGAATTATTTTAAAATGCTCTTTGTAATTGCAGAGAGATATGTATTGCTTGGTGTATTTTCCTATACTGCACCTTTAGCATTTGGTACGGGCGGTTCAAAAGCAACAAATAACATTTTGGCATCATGGGCGAAGATGTTTGGCGGGCAGATTGTGTTAATTATTCTGAATTCATGGTGTTTGAAAATGTTTTTATCAGGGTATGGGAATCTTAATGCAAGCAGTTACGGATTTACCAAATTCTTTGTCGCAACGTTATGTCTGGTAGGCTTTTGTAAAGTCACGTTTAAATTAGACTCATATTTATCCTCACTGGGCGTTAATTTAGGACGACCAACAACTGGAATCGGGGCGCTTGGTCTGATGATGGCAGCCGGAAGAGTGCTGTCACATGTCGGAAGGGGCGTCGGTGACTCAGCAGGAGCAAGTGATCATGCAGGAAATAGCCAGGTATCTACAGATGGAGCCGGAATGACGGATGCTGCACCAGGTCCGATTCCAATGGGATTTGGAAACGACGGTGATGCGATGCACATGGAGGGCGAAAATGATTTTGATAGTGCAACAGTTGATGAAGCAGTAGATATGGAAGCAGATGGAAACGACTTTGATTCTATGGATAAGGAACAGGGCGGTGTATTGCAAGAAATGGGTATGATGCCTGAAGATACGTTTGCTGATGAAGAGGGAATGACAGATATGAATGGTTTCTCCGATGGCACAGACTTTGATTCCGGTGAGTTGTCAGAGAATTCTGCAGATGGTCTCGTGGAAGGTACAGATGGTCTTGTGGAAAGTGCAGATAGTACAGATATGGATACTGTGCTCACAGGAGAGGGAAGTATGGTGAGTGATTTCGGAGATTATCCGGTAGAGGAAGATGAAGCAGAAACGGGAGATTCCATAGAGCCTGAAATGGAATTAGACGGAAATGCAATTGGTAGTACTGGTGGCGAAGATATCGGAATTGGAAGTGGAATGGATACATCCGGTGGAGAATCGCCGCTTTCTGGAGGAAATCAATTATCTGGTAAACAGGTATCCGGACAGTCTGGTGGAATTATCAGCGAAATAGGCGGAGATGGCGGTGTAATGCTGTCCGATTCTTTTGATGCAGGTGGACAAGACTATACAGCAGAGGGTAGATCTCTGCATACAAATGATGGCTTGGATAGAGAGAACAGAGGCTATCAGTCAGAAGGATATCACGATTTTGATGTACCGATACATCAAAATACTTCTTCCACCATGGATACAGACCATAGTTTAAATGGTTTAAATACGGAAGAGGTTAGAAGCCAGGACAGGAGAAACGGTGCTGAAACAAGGAAAAGCTGGGAAGTTCCAAAATCAAGGGAAGAACTTAATCAGCGAAACCAGAAAAATCACAGACGGAATGAAGATGATTTTCTGACATAAGGAAGGGGTGAATGTATGAGAGATGACAAATCAAATGCCTCTCCTTTAGATGGTGCAGCTGGTACTGTAAGTCAGGCAGCACAAACAGCGGGGCAAATTCAGAAAACAGTAAATCAGGCCAGACAGGGAGCAGGTGCGGCACAAAAGGCGGCTCATACATCACAGGCAGCTTACGCCGCAACTGCTTCGGCACAGGGAGGCGCAGCAGCAGCTGGTGCAACAACAGGAACCGCCCTTGCAGGACCGCTGGGGACAGTTGTAGGCGTGATTGTAACGAGTAAAACATTTTGGAAGGTAGTCGGTGGTATTTTGATGGCAATCTTCTTATGGATGTTTATTATTGCAAATCTCATTGGTATTATTTTGACTTATCTTGGATTCGCTGATGCAGATGCCTTTGCAAATGAAGCCCAGTCGGAAGAACTTGCCAATCTGAAAGTCCGGGTAGAGCAGATTTTGGACAAGGAAGAGTATGAGCATGAGATTATGGCAATCATTGAGCAGAATAGAGATGTAAGGTTGGAAGAGATTGCTGCAGATAAGCAGGAAAATTATAATGATTACGAATTGTCTGTGATAGATGAATATGAAACAAAGTTTAAAAGAAATGCAAGCTATTATCTTTCTATATTTTTACTGGATATCTGGGATTCCAACACGAGAAATGAGTTTTTAGGATATTCCAGTGAGTGGGGAGATATGACAACAAATCTGTCAAGTCCATATGATGCTTACTTCCAAGAGGCTGCACAGTCCTATGGTGTTCCGGTGGCTTTATTAAAAGCAATGGGAAAAACGGAGTCAAATTTTAATCAGAGTGCCGTTTCCAGTGCAGGAGCAATCGGAGTGATGCAGCTTATGCCGGGAACTGCCGCTTCTCTAGGGGTAGATCCTTATGATGCCCGTCAAAATATTATGGGCGGTGCAAAATATATTGCTGGAAATTTGGAACAGTTCAAAGGCTATTCCAATGGTTTAGAACTTGCGATTGCTGCTTATAACGCAGGTCCGGGGGCAGTTATAAAATATGGATATCAAATTCCGCCGTATAAAGAGACTCAAAATTATGTGAAAAAGGTTTTGGGATATCTGACAATTGAGGAACGAAAGAATGGAAACAACGAGGGAACAGAGACGGATGAAGATTTGAGTGAACCATATCAACAGTTAAAAACTGCTGTCACAGAACATGTTGACAGCTTTTTTTCATGGTCTGTCACAGATGAAAAAGAACGTGAGATTATGGAGTCCGTATATTATCAGATTTTAGAATCAGGGAAGCAGGAGATTGATCAAACCACCTATGAAAAGCTGAAGGCAGATGGGGAAAACGTGGTAAAGGAAACTGTTCCTGTGATGAAGCAAACAGTCGAATATACCCTTGCACTTCTTCTTAGTTCACAACCCGTATCCGGAAGCGGATATGAATATAAATACGTTACAAGCCAGAGTACTTTTGAATTGGTCTTAAAGGTATTGAAAGTGATGGATGAAGGAGTGGCTGCCTTGAAAGATGCTTTCTTTTCCCTCTTTTCATGGAAAGATTTTGTAACTGGCGGCGGGGAGGATACCTACGTCAGCAATATTGACGCATCAGGCGATATTTTCACCTACGATACGGTTGGAAAAGGAGTCAAAAAAGTAGTCTATTTTAATCAGACGGAAGAACCTTGGGGGAGTATGCCGTATGGCACAAGCACCATAGGGGCAGCTGGATGCGGACCAACTTCAATGTCCATCGTCATATCTACGCTTACCGGAAAGATTGTAAATCCACAGACAACCTGTGCATTCTCCATGAATAACGGAGAGTATGTACCGGGAGCAGGTACGGCACATTCTTTTATCGGAAATGCTGCAAGTAACTGGGGATTGACTTGTGAACGTGTAGGAAAAGATCGTATGGATTATGTTGTGCAATCCTTAAAAGAAGGGAAAATGGTTGTGGAAATCTGTGAAGCATACACCATAACGGGAAGTGGCAGCGGACATTTTATCGTACTTACAGGCGTTACAAGAGACGGGTATATTACCATTGCAGATTGTGCGAGCAGGGAGAGAAGTACAAAGGCATACAGCGTTGATACGATAAAATCATACGGTCGTGATTTAAGTGCCGGGGCATTTTGGATTATTGGAAAAGATTAGTAGGAGGAGTGGCAGATGTATTCAAAAAGGAAAATGTGTTGTTTGATTGCCACATGCAGTTTGTTAGTTTGTATGTTTCGTGCAGAGATATTTGCAAAAGGGAATGAGCAGCAGGAATTACCAGAGATTATTCGGTGGGAAGAAGGTAGGGGCTTTGATGAACAAGGAGAACAAATTGTTGGATCATGGGCATATGATACCGTAAACGTAGAAGGGAAGTATGTATTATTTGACGACATGGGCAATGTAAGAGCGAAAACAGATCAATGGAAAGAACGGGAAACGTATGCAGAAAATTTTACGGATACGGAACAAGCAACAGCCACACTTGCTTTACGGACGGAGTATTTTCCTAAATTTACGGGAACTGTCTACATTACGATACAGAAAGAAAACGGAGAGAGCAGGCAATATGAATTGTCGCCGGATAATCTGTATGAACAAAATGTTGCGGTAAATAACGGAGTTTATAAAGTAAAAGCGGTCGAGGCAGTAGATGAACAGTATATCTATAAAACGGAATATGCAAAGGATGTATTGGAAATGGAACAGAATCAATTACTTCTCTTGAAAATCAACGTCACAAAAGAAAAGACAGGAACGGTGGCAGAAGCAGAAAAAAGGGAAACAAAAATGGTTGAAAAGGCTGGGATAAGAAATGCAGCGGATAGGGAGAATAAGATTGAGATTCTTTTGGAGGAAGGCAGCACAAGAGAAAAGTATGTTTTGTGCGGCTGTATTCTGTTAGCAGCGGTTCTCGGCATTGGACTTTTGTTCCGCAAGAAAAGAAATCAATATGACTAACAGGAGGTGGTCAAAATCGTACAGAGAGAAAAGGTAGACGTATATACAATTCCGCCTAATTTTGCACAAGAAGGTACTATTTTTTCAGGAAGAGTCAGATTAAGAAATGCATTTGAAGCAGGGGTTCTGGCTCTTCTTTTATTTCAGTTGCTTATGGCAACAAACCTCAGCGTGAAAGGAAAAATCTATGCCGGGATAATTGTAATGATACCAGTTGTTATATTTGCGGTGTTAGGGGTACAGGGGGAAAGCCTGACTTCTTTTTTATTTCAGTTTCTGAAATACCTGTGGGGACGGAGAATACTTACAGTTCCAGACGGTAAATATCGTTTAAAAAGGAATCGCAGATTAAGAAAACAGCAATACCGGAGCCAGAGTGGAAAAGGAGGCGAGCGTCATAGGAAACGAGGTAAAAGAATTAAAACGTCAGCTAAAAGAAGCAAAACAGACGGAAAAACGGAATCTTAAAGAAGAGAAAAAAGAACGTAAAAAGCAGCAGAAGTTAGAGCGGGCACGTTTCCGGGAAGAGGAACGGATGCGAAAAGTTCAGATGAAAGAAGAAAAGAAGCTGAAAAAAGAGCTGGACAAGCCAGAAGTTCATAAAGAAAATATCAGTAATTTAAGAGATGATCGGAGAAAGGAGAAAAAAGAGCGAGAACCGGATTTGGACTTACTTCCGGTAACATGGGTATCCTCATATCTTCCGATACGTCAGATAAAAAACGGGGTTATCTATACAACGGATCACCGCTATGTGAAACTGATAGAAATATTGCCAATCAACTTCCTGTTGCGCTCATCATCTGAACAACGCAATATCATTATGTCTTTTATGTCCTACTTAAAAATAGCACCTGTTAAAATACAGTTTAAAGTGGTATCCAAGAAAGCGGATATTTCGGAGTATATAGAAAAAATCAAAGAAGAGGCAGAACGGGAACCGGATTACAGGGTAAAGCTGCTTCAGGAGGATTATGCGAAACTCATTGAGCGTTTGGGAAGAAAAGAGGCAATTACCAGACGTTTTTTTATGGTGTTTGAATATCAGTCCTATAACAATAACAAAAATCCAAAAGAGAGGGAGGTACTGCTTTACATGAGGTCAGTAGTACAGACTGCAAAAAAGTATCTTTCTCAATGTGGGAATGTTGTACTGGAATATGAAAATGACACCCGTTTTCTGGTGGATGTCCTGTATCAAATTTTAAATCGAAAGACGAGTGTGTATGAAACTTTGGAGGAACGGACAAAAAAAGTAGCAAGGTATTACCAGAGAGAGAATGGTAGGGAGAGTATCAGCCACATTCCGGTTACTGAACTGATTGCACCTGAAACAATGGATATGCGGCACAGGAGTCATCTTGTCATTGACGGTATGTATTACAGTTATCTTCTGATACCTTCCCATAAATACAGGACAAGAGTACCAGCGGGATGGCTGTCACTATTGATCAATGCAGGTGAAGGAATTGATGTAGATGTTTTCTTTTTCCGACAGGATAAAAGTAAATCCATGGAACGTATCGGCAGAAGAATCCGTCTAAATCGTTCCAAAATTAAAGATACCTATGACACCAATACGGATTTTGATGATCTGAGTGAGTCTATCCATGCAGGATATTATCTGAAACGTGGGTTAAGCGGGAGTGAGGATTTTTATTATATGAGCACTCTGATCACTATTACAGGATACAGCGCAAAAGAAGTCGAGTGGCGTGTAAGAGAAATGACAAAGCTATTGAACTCTCAGGATATCGGAGTGATAAGCTGTATGTTTCGTGAAGAAAATGCGTTTTTGTCTTCGCTGCCTTTATTGTGTCTGGATAAGAAACTGTATGAACGTTCAAAGCGGAATGTACTGACTTCCGGAGTGGCGAGCTGCTATCCATTTACTTCCTATGAAATGTCGGACAAAGACGGAATTATGATGGGTGTCAACAAAGCAAACAATTCACTAGTAATCGTAGATATTTTCAATACGAAAATATATAAGAATGCTAACATTGCCATTTTGGGGACATCCGGCGCCGGTAAGACTTTTACCATGCAGTTAATGGCACTGCGTTTAAGAAGAAAGAATGTACAGGTATTTATTATTGCACCGGATAAAGGGCATGAGTTTGCGAGAGCCTGTAATAATATTGGAGGGGCTTTTATACAGATCTCTCCAGCTTCACCAAATTGTATCAATGTAATGGAAATTCGTCCCACGGATACAAGTGCCAGTGAAATATTAGATGGTTACACAGTAGAACGCTCAGAACTGGCAATGAAAATACAAAGTCTGCATATTTTCTTCAGCTTACTGATTCCGGATTTGAGTCACGAAGAAAAGCAGCTTTTAGATGAGGCATTGGTAATTACCTATGCGGAAAAAGGGATTACGCACGATAATCAAAGTTTGGAAAATCCAGACAAGCCGGGGCAATACAAAGATATGCCGATTTTGGGTGATCTGTATGAGGTTCTGCTCAGAAAGAGGGAGTGCCGGAGAATGGCTAATATTTTAAACCGATTGGTACATGGTTCTGCTTCAACATTTAACCAGAAAACAAATGTGGATTTATCAAATAAATATGTAGTTCTGGATATTTCAGAGCTTTCCGGCGATCTGCTGCTTGGAATGTTTGTTGCTTTGGATTTTGTTTGGGCGAAGGCAAAAGAGGACAGAACTGTGGAAAAGGCAATTTTTGTAGATGAGGCTTGGAAACTCCTGGTGTCAAATGAATTGGCAGGAGAATACCTGCTGGAGATTTTCAAAGTAATTCGTGCTTATGGCGGCTCTGCAATCTGTGCAACACAGGATCTCGTGGATTTCTTTGCATTAAAAGGTGGCAAACTTGGAAGGGGAATCTTAAATAACTCAAAGACCAAAATCATTCTCAACATGGAGACCAGCGAAGCAGAGAATATACGGGAGGAACTTGATTTATCTGAAGCAGAAGCAATGTCCATTACAAGATTTGAAAGGGGAACAGGTTTGATTTCTACGAACAGCAATAATCTAATCGTAGATTTTAAGGCAAGTCAGTTAGAAAAAGACTTGATCACAACGGACAGAAAGGACTTGCAGGAATTAAAGGAGCGTCTGCAGAAGTATGGACAACAGGCATACGGAAAACAGACTACATAGCGGAACAGATTTGTAATAATGCGTATTAAAAGCGTTGTTGTATGCGTCACAAGATTATCTGCGAAAGAAAACAGGTAATAACTTGTCATACAATGCGCTTTTTATATGTCATTAAGTAACTATGATTATTTGGAAAGGATACAGGCATTATGGAAAATCAGAATAAGCAGAGAGACGTGGAACGGGAATTAAAAGAATTGGTTCAAAAATATAACGTGCTGGATAAGAGTCAGTTGTATGCTTACTTTGAAAAAGACGGACGGGAAAGATTTGTTGGGCGGGCTTTAAAGGTACTGGAAAAAGACCGCATGATATATGTGAATAACGAAACAAAACAGGTGGCTGCTAATGAATCTGCACATACAGCATGGGAACGTGGGATAAGTACCTGCCTGTGGGTACTGATTGACCTGATGAATCAAAAGAAGATTGAGCAGCATTTTCTCGCATCTAAGGAGGAATATCCGATACGGATTATTTTTGTAGGAGACGGAGAAATATATGACATCCTCTATATTGCACCGGAGGATATTGAACTGACAAATCAATTGTTTGTACGGAAAAAAATAGACGGATGCGGGCATGTTGTGGTAGTGGAAGAACCGGAAAGTATCCCGAAGATTCGGATTCCGGATGTGATTGGATATTGCACGGTAAAGGGGGATGGTGAAGTCGAATATTATCAAAAAGAAAGCCAGTAATCAGGACATATTTCAAAAGGTGAAAAAACAGTTAGATGAAGCACAGAAAATGACCTCAGAGGTGGGAGAGCTTATGGCAGAAGCCAGAAATATTCTGATCGCATATTCCAGATGTAAAACGGAAAGTGGTTATGAAAATTTTACAGATATGATACTGGAATCGTCGAAAAAGGGGGAGCGTTTAACAGAAAAATTGAGGCGTTTATCCTTAGAAGTCGTGCTGGATCAGGTGAAATATGAACAGTATCAGTCAGAACTTGTGGCTGTACATGGGATTGAAATGGATTATTCCGATGAAATTTTAAAAATCATTATGCCGGTTCTGATTCCGCACCGGAAAGAACACTATACCGATTATCTGTACAAACCTTTATATATCGCATTTAAACAGTGGTGTATCTGTCAAAATCAGGAACAGAAAAGGATACCGGAATATGAGAAATGTACTGTTTGCTTTGTACATCTGTATAACCGGGATTTACCGCTGGGACGCATTCGGGATCACGATAATTTTGAAGAAAAACACGTACTGGATGTGATATCAAATTTCTTTCTGGCATCAGATAGCGGTCTGCATGTGGATACCTACCACATTACCAGAATGGCAGAACAGGATGCAACAGAGGTTTATATTATGGATACAGAAAACTTTCCAAAATGGCTTCAAAAAATGTGAAAAACAGTATCGAAAAATACTCCTGCTGTCAGAGCACCTTTTTCGATAGCAGAAAAGTGGCAGAAAAATAGAGAAAAAGCAAAGTTTTTCGGGAGTCAGAAAGTAAATAGTACCTAAGTGTCAAGCAGATAGGGTACTGTTTTGAAAAAGGAGAACCGATGGAAGGAGGAGGTTATATGCGAAAACAGGATACGTTACTTTTGATGATAGCAGTCAGCGGAGAAATGCCGGCAGACCTTGCTGAACACATCATAGGATCTGTATCCTATACCGCTGCGGTTATTACCAGGCTAAAACAAGAGGGATATATTTCTGTGCGAAATAAAGCCGGGTATAAAGGATATGTGCTGCGTGCAAAGGGTAAGAGATATGTCCTTTCACAATATAGTGAAGATGCTGCTTCTTTTTTACAGGGGTCAGTGGAGACAAACCATGTGAAGACGGAAATTGAGAAACGTCTCCGTTTGCACCGGATGAGCAAGGTATGGGTCTTTCTTTGGAAGACGGGTATTCCTATCTTCAGAAGCCAAAAACCGGAACTGTTTTGTTCCGATTCTGAAAATGGGAGGGGGCAAGCGGCATATTACGGAAGTTTGGAGTTTAAAGGATTGACAGATGCAATCAAAGGCTCAAGAGCTTGTGGGATTATGCTGTCCGGGGAGTCCGGCTATATTATTTATCACACGCTGGCACAGAAAATGCGGTGGGCGAAGAAAATGGAGCGTTCCATGCGAAGCTTTGTAGAACGAGAATGTATGAAAGCTGGTGCACTCAAAAGGATAGATGCGGTCATTATGGGGGATACCATAGAGTTTTTAGTAGAACTTCTGGAAAGTGACGGTGGTATAAAGGGGAACCTATTTCAAGTAGACGATATTTACGAAAATTATTACTACATTCCCACCATTGAGAGTGCAAAAATCCAAGTGAAACTCTTAACAGACAAAGAAAAGCAAATCGGACTGTACCGGTTCTTATGTGGAATACTGGAACAACCGGGAACCCGGGAATACCAGGTGAGTGCAGGGACAGATCAGACAGGGAACCCGGTCTATTTTTGTTACGAACTGGAACTTCGGCATCTGTTACGGGTAAAACAGGAGTTGGGGTGGAAAAAGCAGGGAACCATTCTGTGTTTTTCTTATCAAAAATCTATATTGGAATACTATTTTGGGAAGGAGGTGTCATATCTTGAAATTTTAACAGAAAAGGTTATGGAATATTTAGAAGGATTGTAATACTGTCCTTCATGCGGTGAAGGAGGTGCGGGCATGAACGGTCCGTTTGAAACGGGCAGTCTTACGGTAGATTGTATGAGCCGGCTGCAGATATCCGGAAACGTAATCCCCGTCAGTTGGTATAAGACAATCCGCAAACCAACGGGGAAACCGAATTTAAATGCAATCATTATACTGGCGGATATTGTGTACTGGTATCGGGCGGTAGAAATCAGAGATGAAATGACAGGGCAGTTGATTGGTCTGAGAAAAAAATTCCATTCAGATATGTTGCAACGCAGTTACCAGCAGCTTGCAGATCAATTTGGGATTACCAAGCGTGATGCTACGAATGCAGTTGTAGAACTTGAAAAGCTGGGTGTTGTGCGCAGGGTATTCCGAACAGTTGAGGTCAAAGGACAAACTGTGTCCAATGTATTATTTTTGGATTTGAACGTAACAGTTTTAGAGCATCTGACGTATCCGAAAGAAGCTGAAGCAGGGACACCAGAGGCAAGAGGCAGGTGTCCGCCGGATACCGTCTCACCGAAATCGGGGAGGGGTGTCACCGAAATAAGTGAGAGGGTATCCCCGGAATTTGTGGGAGGTGGCACGAAAACCAGTGAAACATATACAGAGAGTACAGCAAAAGATTACCGTACAAAAGATTTCTATCAGTCTTATCAGTATGTGGAAGATATGGTAAAGGCACAGATTGATTATGAGGCATTGAAAAATGATAATCCATACGATGAAAGAATCGATGAACTGCTTGGGATTATGGTGGAGATATTGACTTCCAGTTCTAAAACTATCCGCGTAAACAGGGAGGAAAAACCAGCACAGGTGGTAAAAGGACAATTTCATAAAATCACCAAAAATCATATTGAGTTTGTATTGCACAGTATGAATGAGAGCCAGACAAAGGCACGCAATATTCGGGCACTTCTTGTAACTGCCCTATATAATTCTGTTCATACCATTTCGACCTATTACGGGAATCTTGTACAGCATCATATGGCAACAGAGAGTTATACAGTAAAGGAGGTGGAAGAATAGACCGGAAAGGTGTTACAGTTTTAAAAATCATAGGACTGACAGCAGCATTTTTTATTCTGGTTTTATATGTGGGCGGATTTATGGAACAACTGTTCATGGAATCAGTAGTGAGGTTAGAGCCTATAGATACAATTAAACATGGTATATCATCGGCGGCAGGAATACAGTGCTCAATTGTTGCTTTTTTTCTGTTTGGTATAATTGCGGGACTGATTATCTGGAGAGGTTCGGGCAAAGAAAGTTATGATGAACGGAATTTTGAAATCTCTCAAAAGGGAACATACGGAACAGCAGGGTTTATGGGGGAAGAGGAACGCAGTCAGGTTTTAAGAACCGACAAGAATCTGGAAAAGGTAGATGGTGTGATATTTGGGCGAGACATCCAGGATAAAAAAATAATAAGTCTTCCGGTTGAGTCCAGACTTAACCGGAATTTTGCTGTATGTGGCAGTCAGGGAAGCATGAAGTCCAGAGCTTTTGCGCGTGTAATGGCATTACAATGCATCCGCAGGGGGGAAAGCATCTATCTGACAGATCCAAAATCAGAACTATACGAGGATTTGTCCTCTTACTGCCGGGAATGCGGGTATACGGTGAAACAGTTAAACCTGATCCAGTTAGAACATTCTGATGCATGGGATTGTCTTGGAGAAATTGATGACGGCAGCCTGATAGACGTATTCTGTGATGTAGTAATCCGTAATACAACGGATAAGTTCGACCATTTTTATGACAATACGGAAATGGATCTTTTAAAAGCACTTTGTCTTTATGTGTTTCATGAGTATCCACCGGAGAAGAGAACATTTCCGGAAGCTTATAAACTTTTGATTAACAAAAGTGTAGATATGCTGGATGCTATTTTTGAAAGGCTGCCGACACATCACCCTGCACGCGGTCCGTACCAGCTATTTGCGAAGGCTGAGAAGGTAAAGGGAAATGCGGTTTTGGGACTCGGAACAAGATTGCAGATTATGCAGAATAAACTGGTACAACAGATTACCAGTCATGATGAAATTGACCTGTCGCTGCCGGGAAGGGAAAAATGTGCATATTTTTGTATTACTTCCGATCAGGACAGTACTTTTGATATGCTAGCCACGCTGTTTACGTCATTTCTAAGTATCAAGCTGGTGCGTTATGCTGACCGTACAAAAGAAAGACGTTTGCCGGTGCCGATACAATTTATACTGGATGAATTCCCAAATCTTGGCGTTGTACCGGATTTTAAAAAGAAACTGGCAACAGCAAGAAGCAGGGGAATTGGCATGAGTATTCTGTTTCAAAATATTCCACAGCTGCAGAACCGGTATCCAGATAATCAGTGGGAAGAAATTTTAGGAGGATGTGACTTTTCGATCTTTTTAGGCTGTAATGATATGACGACGGCATCCTATTATAGTGACAGAACAGGAGAAATCACTGTGTCGGTATCTTCCATACGAAAGAATTACTATACTCTGCGTGCAACCGACTACGTGCCGGAGTATTCCGAGTCAACGTCACTTGGAAAGAGAATGCTGCTTCTCCCGGATGAAATTTTACGTTTCCCACTGAATCAGGGGCTATTGATTATCCGTGGGCAGAGGGTATGCCGTTTTCAAAAGATGGACTATTTGGAGCATCCGGATGCCCAACATATGAAACTGGAAAAAGTGGAGGAGCATGTGCCGGAGTGGTTTGAAAAGTGGCAAAAGGAAAAGTGTGATTTTCAGATACATACTGAACAGGAAGAGAAACCGTTAGAGGAAAAGGTATCGTGTCAGGAAGATAGCGAGCCGCTTATGCTTGATACGGAGATTAAGAAATCTGAAAAACAGAAGGCTATCAAAGAGAGCAGGCAGCAGGAGGGAAAAAGAGTGATGAAAGTGGAAGAACTCTTTGCGCCTGTTTCGTCTGAAGGAAAGGAGGCTTAGGTTGAGAAACTCCCTTGTGAAATATGGATTTATAAAAATATTGGAACTGGAGTTTGGTATATACTTGAAAGAGCATGAAACAGAAAAAATAGAACTTGCAGAAACTTGTATCGAGGTTTATGACAGCGTGGAAGACTTTTATAAGGCAACAGGCTGGCAACGGGATAATCCAGAAGAGGCAAATTTGGAATATCTTTTAAAACACAGGGTTTTGGTAGAAATTCAGGGAAAGATGTGGTATTTTTCCAGAATCCGTTATCAAGACGGGCTGAAAAAGTTAATGAAACAAGATTGCATCTGATATGCGACTGTATTGCAATGGTGATGGAATTGACATTCGAATGTGGTCCGTATAAAATAGTATCTGTAAAATAGTGATAGGGCATAAGAAGACAGCCAGAGGGCTGTTTTTTTGTGCCCTTTTTAGGATGAATGGAGGTTTACAATGGCAGAATTAAAGAAAGCAGTTAATAAGATGGAAGAGCAGGGGATACCAAGAGCGGTGTTATCGGAAGGAATCTTAACGATTGACGTAGATTCCCATGTAGAAACAATGGAAGAACAGGAGGATGCCAGATGGCATCAGCTTTTGAACGCACACCGCACGAAGAAAATTTTGACCGGACAACTTGGAGGTATTGAGAAACTGGACAGCGGATGGACAGTAGCGATTACCTATTACAACGGTTTCCGTATCTTAATTCCGATGGATGAGATGATGATCAATCTTTCGGGAGATGGAAGAGAGCATTCAGATACCTTGAACAGGCAGACAAGGATTGCCAATAATATGCTTGGCAGTGACATTGATTTCATCATTCGTGATTTGGATGAACAGAGCAGAAGCGTAGTTGCGTCAAGAAAAGATGCCATGCTGAAAAAACGTCAGATGTTCTATTTCAATGAAGATGAAGAAGAAAAACCGATGCTGTACCCAGGAAGGATTGTGGAAGCACGTGTCATTGCAGTTGCTCCAAAAGTCGTCCGGTTAGAAGTGTTCGGCGTGGAGGTTTCTGTGCGTGCAAGGGATATGGCATGGGAATGGATGGTGGATGCTAGTGAGAAATTCCAGGTGGGAGATCTTACACTCGTGATGGTGAATCAAATTAATATCCGATCAGTGGAAGAAATGGAAATTTCCGTAGATGCCAAAAGTGCAACTGCCAATGTCAATAAAGATAATCTGAAGCGGTGTGTGCGTCAGGGAAAATATGTGGGTATCATTACTGATGTATATAAAGGAACTTATTTTATCCGGCTTAATATTGGCGTCAATGCAGTTGCGCATTCCTGTAATATGGCAAGCCTTCCGTCAAAACGTGACGAGGTGGGATTTGTTGTTACCAGAATTAACGATAAGTTTGAGGTGGCAGAAGGCATTATTACCCGTATGATCAAACGTGGTGCATAAGAAAAAAAGTGTAGGGATACTGTTGACTCACAGAAAACAGATTGTTTACAATACCTGCAAACTAAAAGAAACATTTGACAGGAGGCGGTACTAATGAAAAAGAAAAGACAGAAACCGGAAAATATCCGGGTACGGTGTCCGTATTGTGGCCGCATGGCAAGGCTGCACCCGGCATCTTATGTGTATGGCAGTGACAATTTGGATTCAGAAAGTTATCTTTATGTGTGTGACGGGTATCCTGATAACTGCGATGCATATGTGGGTGCACATAAAAAATCACTTCTGCCGAAAGGGGAACTGGCGGATGGACAGCTTCGTAACAAACGGATTTTAGCACACCGCGCGTTGAATACCCTTTTGGAAGAGGGATACATGACAAAGAAGAGTGCTTATATCTGGCTGCAGAATAAGCTGTGCCTTCGGGAAAAAGACATGCATATTGCAAAGTTCTCCCTGTATTACTGTGAGGAAACAATTCGGGTATGTAATGAATTAGCCGAATGGCATCAGAAAAGAAAGGGGGCATGATATGCGTTTGATGGCAAAAGAAGATGATGTTTATAAACTGATGGATCGAAGAGACCTGTATTTGGGGGCGGCAGGACTTTGTGGAATCGTATCTGTTGTTTTACTTCTTTTCATCTCATATGGGTATGGCAATTGGGAAAATCTGTATTTTCTTTCAGTTCTTATTGTTGGAATGATTTTTTTGCTGTATTATACATGGAAAATCAACCAACGGATTATGGAAGCGGAACGGTGCTATCTGGAACTGGATGAAGACTCTTTGGCAGTATACCAGCCAGAGAAAAATGGACAGTATGAAGCCTGCCGTATTTTTTATCAGGAAATTGAAAAGATCGTGGAAGGCAGCAGAAGAGGAGTCCCTGAGTTCTATGTGGTCGTACATGGAGATGAAAACCAGAAAAGTTTTATTCTGTTAAATGGAGAAGAACAGATGCGGAAGATTTTCTGTGTCAGGTCCTTGGGATACCGCCATGAAGAATTTAAAGAGTTCTATCGAAGACTTCGCTGGGAAGTTCCCGGTAAAGTCCGGATTGTAGGTACAAAATATCAGACCGTGTGGGATATGAAACAATCGCATAAGGGATGGATGTTTTTTGTTTGTGCAGGGGCGGTATATCTAATCCTAGAGGTCTGTTTGAATCTGGGGATTTTGTAAGGAGGGCAACATGATGAGATGGTATACGGCTGTGGGGGTAAAAATGGAACATCCGGGAGGGCTGTTTTGTGTACAGGTTGGAACGGAGAACAAAATATTATCCGGTATGGAAATCTTTATTTGGAATGCGCTGCTTTGGTCATTCGTGGAAGAAACACAGATTTACGGGAGGATGGTACAGTTGTTAAAGGCTGTATTTCCGGAAAAGGATCTGGATGGGAAAACAGGAAAGGATGAATTTAACTTCTGCTTCCGGAGGCTGATCACTAGGGGACTGATTACATTCTGTGAATGTGAAACAGAAAAAGAAGCAGCAGAAAACCTGCTGCAGAATGCGATAGTTGCAAGAGTGATGAGAAACAGCGGAGAACGTTTTTTGATGTTTTGTGAAAGCTTTGCCTGTGGCACACCTTTTTGGAAAGCACTAAGAGTATTCAAAAAAGAACCCATGGAAGAAAGGTACCGGCAATTTCTACTTAAAATAGAAAAATGCGGAGAGGTAAGGTATTACTTAGAAACCACAGAGCAGCCAAATGAAATACTGGAAATGCTGTCTCTTCTGTATCAGAAGAAAATACTGTTTATCCGTTCAGTAAAGGAGGTCACTATTGAAGCATAAGAAAAAAATGAACAGACGGGAACGTATTGCCGATTATATCAATCAGCGCATGGAAGGATTTTCAAAGGTTCCCAATGTACTGGCAGACAGAGCCCTGAAAATAGGCGCTCTGTCTTTTCTTGCTCTTTTTCTTGGAAGTTATATGGGAAGGCAGATGGATTCAGCAAGTTTTATTGCATGGTCAGTCGTTATGTGGCTGTCTGGAATCGGATATGCGTTCCATCTGCTATGGTGTGGGGAGAAAAAGGAATATGAGACAATCGAAGGAACGGTGTATGAGATAAAGGGAAAACGCATTCCCGGGCGTGTCTGTAAAGTGGGAATCCGTCTTTCTGACGGAAAACAGACTGTGTTACTGATGGATAAGAAACATCAGTTTACAATTGGGAAGAAATATCGGTTCTATTTTAACAAAAGAAAGCAGGGGGTTCTATTTGGAATCCAAAAGTTAGATGCTGCTTTAAATGTAGGCTCTTACTATGGGGCGGAAGAAATTGAGTAGGGCAAGGGGGAGTCAGGGCATGGTTCGAGTCCATGCCGCCCTGTTTCGTGTGGCGCCAACACGAGATAATAAGATTAGAAAAGGAGAAATGATTATGGCACAGAAAACAGGAACAGTCAAATGGTTCAGCGCAAGGAGAGGATATGGTTTTATCACAGATGAAAAGGGAAATGACTTTTTTGCACATTTCAGCGAAATCCAGACAGAGGGATTCCGGAAACTGAAAACAGGGCAGGCAGTTACCTTCCGGACAGAGGAAGATGACCAGGGAAGAGGACTTGCAAAAGAAATCTATCCGGCAGATTCCCAAGGAGACGAAGAATTGACTGATTCGGAAGGCATGTCGGAAGAAACATAAGAAGCACCTTAAAAAGAGCTGTGACTATATCTTGCGTCATGGCTCTTAAAAAAATGAATTTGAGCACAATATAGACACGACAAACATAGGGATGAACAAATTGTAAACAAATCTATATTCTTACGGCTTGAGTGATCTCAAAAATACTTTTCTATGTTAGTACTCAGTACAAGTAGCTATTTTTGCAAAATATAGCATGCCTTTTACACGTTTTGTAAGCGTTTGTTCACAGAAAAATTTACTCATACGTTTGTCGTGCAATTTATACAATAGAGATTGACATAGAAATGGTGAGGAGTATAAAATGATATTTGAATAAATCCTTTAAGAAATGAGTGAAATAAATGAGTGAAATAATTCTTGTGGTTGAAGATGATAAAAATATTTCTGACTTATTAGAAATATACTTAAAAAATGAGGGATATGATGTTATTACTACTTGTTCAACGGAAGAAGCTATGGAAAGTTGTATAAAGAAAAAGTTTGATTTAGCAATAATTGATGTTATGCTGCCAGGTAAAGATGGATTTTATTTATGTAGTGAACTTAGAAAACATCATAATTTTCCCATTATAATGCTAACAGCCAAAAGTGATGAAAGTAGCAAGATTACAGGATTAACTATGGGGGCAGATGATTATATTACAAAACCATTTTTGCCATTAGAAGTTATGGCCAGAGTAAAAGCACAGATAAGAAGATATAAAAAATATAATTTCCAAGAAGAAAAAGCAGAAGAAACTCTTTTAACTTATGTAGGAATAGAATTAAATGTTAAATCCAGAGAATGCTTTGTGAATAAAAAGTTAGTTTCTTTAACTCCGAGTGAGTTTGCGATATTGAGAGTTTTATTAGAAAAGCAGGGAGAGGTTATTGAATCAGAGAAATTGTTACAATTAGTTTGGAACAATGAATACTATGCAAAAAACAACAATACTATTACAGTTCATATACGACATTTGCGAGAAAAATTGGGTGATAAAACACAAAAACCTAAATATATAAAAACTGTGTGGGGGGTGGGATATAAAATTGGCTGAGAAAGTAAAAAAAAGATTAAAAGTACACTTGATCTTAACACTGATTGCATATAGTTTTACCGGATGGATTATTCTGATATTTATAGATTTTTATGGTTCAAAGTCTTCTTCCGTATTATTAAAGAATGCATTATTGCGTATTGATATAATAGGAATACTTTATATAATAATTGGATATATAATTATTTTTTTATGGTATTGGAACAAAATGTGTGGATATTTGGATCAGATTGTTTCAGGAATTGAAACGATATATAAACAAGATGATACGTTAATAGCACTTCCAGAACCTTTAAATGAAGTGGAAGGTTTTATGAATCGTATAAAAATGTCTGTAATGATTGCTAATAAGGCTGCTAAGGCAGAAGAAAATAAGAAAAATGAAATTGTAGCATATTTAGCACATGATATTAGAACACCTTTGACATCAATCATTGGATATCTTAATTTATTGGATGAAATACCCGATATGGATGAAACGAAGCGTATGGAATATATTCATCGAGTGTTAGATAGAGCTGAACATTTAGAAGATTTGGTAAATGAGTTTTTTGAGATTACGCAGTATAATACTGGAGAGGTTATAGCGAATAAAACAAAGATAGATATACACTATATGTTCCTTCAGCTTCAAGATGAATTTTTACCTATGTTAGAAGAGAATAAGAATGAGTTGATTCTTGATATGAAGGGCAAAATTATAGCAAATGTAGATGCTGAAAAGTTGTCAAGAGCATTTTCAAATTTATTAAAAAATGCGATTTTATATAGTTTTCCTAAAACAGCAATTTGTATTTCAGCCAATATTAGTGACAATAATCTTTATATTAAAATGAAGAATAAGGGTAAAACGATTGCAAAAGAAGATTTAGGAAAAATTTTTGGAAAATTCAATCGTTTAGATGGTGCCCGACAATCAAATAATATAGGTGCTGGATTAGGTCTTTCCATTACAAAAGAGATTATTAATTTACACGGAGGAAATATTACGGCTGAAAGTAGCAACAATGAGGTTGTATTTCATGTGAAAATCCCTTTGGAATGAAGGAAATTAGGGAAATAACTATAACTTCTTAATATTTTCTTAGGAAAATTCCTATAAAGTTTTAAAACCATAGAAGCCTCTATTTGATATGATTTATATCAAATAGAGGCTTAATTATATTGTTTGGAGGTTGGTGATTTGATGAATTTACAAATTATGAATGTTACAAAAGAATTTAAGGATAAAAAGGCTGTAGATAAAGTAAATTTAACACTTACCCCAGGGGTATGGGGACTGCTCGGGGCCAATGGAGCTGGAAAAACGACTTTGATGCGAATGATTACAGACATAATGAGTCCATCATCTGGAGTGATAAAATATAACGGGAAAGATATAAAAAAACTAGGAAAATTATATCGAGAGATTTTAGGTTTCTTGCCTCAAGAATTTGGATGTTCTAGTGATTTTTCAGTAGTTGATTATCTTGAGTATGTTGCTGCATATAAAGGAATTGAAAAAAAAGTTGCAAGAAAGAAAATAGCGGAATTGTTAGATATACTTACTTTAAGTGATGTGAAAAAGAAGAAGATTGTTAAATTATCTGGTGGTATGCGTCGGAGAGTAGGGATTGCTCAAGCAATGCTTAATAATCCGGAAATTTTAATCCTAGATGAACCAACGGCAGGACTTGATCCAGGAGAACGTATTCGATTTCGCAATTTTATATCAGAGTTTTCACAAGATAGAATAGTCTTAATTTCTACACATATTGTTTCTGATATTGAATATATTTCTACCCAAAATGCAATTATGAAAGGCGGGAAAATTGTTGATGTAGGAACCACGGAGGAGTTAGTGAAACAAATTGAGGGAAAGGTGTGGTCAGCTTTAATTCCTGCAAAGGAAGTTGCTGTTTTTGAAAGAAAGCTAAGAATTATTAATCAAAAAAATGAACCGAATGGTATGGTTTCCATACGGTATTTATCCTCAAATTCAGAGGTGGATAATTCCGTTAATGAAGAACCTAGATTAGAAGATTTATATTTGTGGTTATTTCCAGAGGCAGCGTATGAAAGAGAGGTGAAATAGAATGAGAATGTTTATAGTAGAACTTAAAAGAATTTTATCATCTCGAAGAACTTTGATTATTTTAGGTATTGGTCTGATCATGTCAACTTTGATGGGCATATTACCTATCACCTATGAAACCATAAATTATACAGATGCTAATGGTGAGGTGATTAGTTTACAAGGTAAGAAAGCTATTGAATATAAGAAAAGCATACGTTCAAAATATGATGGGGAAGTAACTGGTGAAAAATTAAAAAGTGCATTGACAGCATATCAAAAAGTAATAAAAGAAAATGGGAATATTACAGAGGATAACGAAAAATTTCCATTAACAGTATATACGGAATCAATATCTCCAATTAAGCCATTATTATCTAAAATGCCCGAAGTATTTGCAGATCCTCAGACTGGCGTAGGTAGTGGGTTAAAAGATATTCCAATAGAGAAAAGTGATGATTTTTATAATAAGGCAAAATCACATTTAGAAGATGTAATTTCTTTAGAATATGATGGTAATAAAAAAATTATAGATACTGCATCTGAAATGTATGAAAAAGTAGAAATGCCTTTTTCATTATATGGAGGGTATTCACGTGATGCATTTGATTATATTACATTAAATATTTTGATACTATTGGTATTGTGCGTGTCTATCGCTGCTCCTACTTTTGCAGAAGGATATCAAAATGGATCTGACTGTATTTTGCGATGCACAAAATTTGGACGGATACCATTTGTAGTATATAAGATATTAGCATTGTTTTTTATTATAATACTATACTATTTAGTGTGTATGTTAATCCAAATAGGAATACTAAATTATAATTTCGGGTTGGAATGTTTAAATACATCAATACAAATGCTGTTTTCAGCCGTGGGATTAGTTTCGCTAAACCTTGGTCAATTACAAGTAGCAGTGGTATTGGGAGGATTGTTATCTATCTTGTGTACAGTTGCCCTTACTCTATTTATCTCAGCTAAAGCCCGAACATCTTTGACAGCAATACTAATTTCGGTAGTAACAGCACTATTGCCAACTATTGTATATGCTGTAGTAGGAACATCATGGCTTGTTTATATTTTACCTTCATCGGGTATTGGAATGCAAAATAGTCTTTTATATCAATTGGTTGATATTAATTTCTTGCCAATGGGTAATGCTGGTGTTTGGACACCATATATGATTATTGGAGGAGCGGTTGTTGAATTGATTGTGTTTTTGATGCTTTCAGTATATTCATATTGTAGGCATCGAGTAGGCTAGGAAGGGAGAAGATTGTATGAGTACAGAAGAAGTAGTAGTGAAGTTTTACGATGCTATATGCGAATATGGACGACCGGGAAGACTTGGAAAAACTTTTCAAACAAAGAAGAATTATTATTTTCTGGATGCAGGAACAGGGAAAGTAGCACAGATAAGAAAAACAGTATATGAGATTTTAACAACATTACTGGAAAGTGATGATGTTACAGAACTATTACAACTTTCTATGGATAGCAGCGAGTTGATTCAAGGCATTGAAGAAATTCAGGAAGCTATAAAAACAGAACATATTCTTTCAGCCAATAAAGTAGAAACTCTAACTGGAGAAGCTGTTACGGATTTGGATGAGGCTTTAGATCATAGAGTACAAAATGTAACATTAGAAGTTACAGAAAAGTGTAATTTGCGATGTAAATACTGTATCTATAATCCATCTCATCCAGAATATAGAGAGTTTGGTCATAAAGATATGGATTGGGAAACAGCTAAAAAAGCTATTGATTTCTTAAAATTACATTCGGATAAGGCGGAAGAAACTCATATTGGATTTTATGGAGGAGAACCTTTAATGAATTTTCCTCTAATAAAACAAGCCGCAGAATATGCGTTAGATGTATTCAATGGGAAAATGACATTTGCGATGACTACGAATGCTACTTTAGTTTCTGATGAAATTGCAGATTTCTTAATGCGCCATGATTTTAACATAATTGTTAGTTTGGATGGACCTGAAGAATTACATGATGCTAATAGGATTATGGTAGACGGAAAAGGTAGTTATACAAAGACGGTTCAAGGCATTAAGAAACTTCTTGAAGCAGAGAAACGGTGGAAAAAGGAATCTAAAATAAGCTTTAATATGGTTGTGTCTGAACCGGATTATGAAAACAAGTACAACAGGATACAAGAATTTTTGGATAATGCAGAATGGATTCCCGATAATATAGGAGTATTAACTTCATCTGTAGATAGAGGACCAGAGGATAGCGAGTATTATCTTCCACAGAGTAAAGAGGAATTTAGATATGTAAAAAGTGCATATGATCCTTTAGATGATTGGGAAAATCACTATAGAGAGGAGCATGAAGAAAGAGAAAAGCCACTATTTTCGGATAGCGTGATTGATAAGGGAATTTCAATTATACATCAAAGACTTTTGTCAGATAAGCCTGTGAAAAATTATGGAATGAATGGTTGTTGTGTTCCAGGAGAACGAAGAATATATGTAACAGTTTCAGGAGAATTTTTACTTTGTGAAAAAGTTGGGAATATTCCTAGTATTGGAAATGTGAATGAAGGTTTTTATAAAGATAGAATTAAAGAACTGTATGTAGATAGTTTCATTCAAGAAGCAAAGAAGTATTGTGGAGAGTGTTGGGCTGTTAATTTGTGTTCCATGTGCTATGTTAACTGCTTTGATCAAAACGGAACTCATTTTGCTTATCGGCACAATTCATGTAGAAGTGAAAGAATATATTTAGAGAATAATTTAGTAAGATATCATACCATCTTGGAAGAAAATCCAGAACGATTATTAGAATATAATCAAAAAGTATTCAAATAGGGAAAATACATTTTTTACATAAATGTGTTTAGTAATACGGAAAGGAGGTGTCGGTATGAAGTTTGTAAATCCAATGGGAAGAGAGCCTGGTAGTGGAATACAGCCGAGAGCATGTACTTGTACATCTGGATACGCAGGATACAGAGGCAATAATGATAGTTGTCTGCATTGCGGATGTGGCTGCGGTTCAGCTGGTGAATATCGTACAGGAAATAGAGTAAAATCTGTTACGACTATCAGAGCATCAGCGTAAGTTAGCTGAAAAAGGGGTATAGCAACTCAAGTATGAGATTTTGCTATGCCCCGATTTTATTTAAGAGGTGTGTCGTATGTTTGTGAAAATAAAGGAATACTATATTTTGTTTATATATACTTTGAAGTTGATATGCAGAATAAGTCTAAAGAATTTTCTTTTTACGGTAACTATTTCGAGCTTAAGTGGATTTCTTCCATTTATTGTTTTGGTAATTAATCAAAGGTTGATTAATGAATTGCAACTAATGGAAAAACCATTGAATATTATACTACAATTAGTGATTTTGTATTTTGCTATTTCTGTCATTCAAAATTTTTTTCAAAATTTAAGTAATTATAATTTGAATAAGCTTAATAATATTACTCAATATGGTATCAACAAAATTCTAATTGAAAAGTGTGGTAAATTATCATTGGAAATGTTAGAACGGACTGAAACATATGATGTTATCACGAGATTAGAGCAGGAAATAGCAATTAAACCTTATCAGACATTGCAAGCAATTATGAATATTTTTTCTAGTATAGTTTCTCTTATATCAGCTTCTATTTTGATCATATCATGGAATTGGAAGATTGAAGTGGCACTTATCATCATCTCTTTAAGTATGTTTGTAGGACAAATTATTATTGGGAATAAGGAATTTATGATGAAATATAGTAGAAGTAATAAGGAGCGAGAAGCCTGGTATTATTCATATCTTTTGACACATGATACTGCGTTTAAAGAAGTAAAATCGTATAATTTGAAAGATTATTTTATAGAAAAATATAAAACCATCAGTTCTTTGTTCATAAAGCAAGAAAATACTATAGAAAAATATAAAACCATTCTTAACTTGATTATAGGTCTTATTCAAGATTTGTTTAGCTTATTTATTATGGTAGTAGCTATTAGTGGGGCTTATGCAGGGGAAATTATGATAGGCACAGTGATGGCTTACTTAAATGCTATTACGATGATAGAAACATCTACAAATACAGTTGCAGCAGGCATATATTCCATTTATAATTCAAATTTATATATGAGAATGTTAAAAGATTTCATTGAAGATTCTGAGGGAGAAGAAAAAATAAGGAAGGATCTTCTAAAGATTGAAAAAATAAATAAAATAGAGTTGAGAAATGTATGTTTCGATTATCCAGAACTTAAAAATGTACTGAAAAATATTTCTTTAACAATTGGTAATAATGATCAAATTGCTATAGTTGGAAAAAATGGTTCTGGAAAAAGCACGTTATTTAAAATCTTGTGTGGGCTGTATTATCCTAAAAGAGGAGAAGTTTTAATAAATGATAAGCCGATAGAGAAATATAGTATTGAAGAATATAGAGAGAGAACTTCTGTATTATTTCAAGACTTTTTGAAGTATGAAGGATCATTAAGAGAAAATGTAATACTTGGAGATATTAGACGTGATAGTACTGATGAAAACGTTAAAG
Organism: Blautia sp. HCN-20427; assembly: GCF_037890365.1. Lineage (NCBI taxonomy): Bacteria > Bacillati > Bacillota > Clostridia > Lachnospirales > Lachnospiraceae > Blautia > Blautia sp. HCN-20427. Next base: position 33,652 of record NZ_JBBKBX010000010.1, read on the forward strand.
CTGCATTAAATAAGGCAAATGTGGATTTTTTGCTTCAAGAAGAAAAATATTCTTTAGATCGAATACTGGGTAATTGGTTTGATAATGGCAGTCAGTTGTCTGGTGGTCAATGGCAAAAAATAGCCTTATCTAGGGTATATTATAAAGACGCAGATATATACTTGTTAGACGAGCCTAGTTCTGCTTTGGATGCAACAGCAGAATTAAAAATTTTTAACAGCTTTTTTGAAGTAAGTAAAGAAAAAATTGCCATTTATATTACACATCGTGTAAAAATAGCAAAAAATGCCACAAAAATTATTGTTATAGATGAAGGAAAAATAGTTGGTATGGGAAATCATATGGAGTTGTTGAAAAGCTGTTCTGTTTATAATGAGTTATACAAGCAAGAAGTCGAAGAGTATAGAAAAAAAATATTATGAAACCACTAAAAACATTGCAGTTATATGTACTGGTTTAGAGCATGTTACAGCAGAATAGATTTATATTTTGGAATGTACATGAGTAAAAGGTTTATAACTTAAATGTAGATTCACGACAAACATATGAGTGAATTTTCTGTGAACAGTAACCATTCATACGTTTGTCGTGAATATATAGATTGAATAAGTTGACAATGACTATATATTGTGCTAATCTTAGATTGAATTAAAATTTATGCAGGTTCAAGCTAAGAACAGGCAGAGTTTTTAATTTTTTGTTCCGGCAGAACCGGAAGTTAAAGTTGAAGTGTAAACACACTTAAAAAAGGACACTGTCTATAAGGAAGATACAAAAAGTAAAAGAATCTTTTTGTGTCTTTTTTTGTGTCCATTTTTCAGAAAGGAGGATGACGAATGAAAGTAACAAGAAGTACAGGCAGCGTCAGGCTGTGCAGAAAAGAAATACCCCAGGACAGGGTATGATGGCGCAGAGAAAAGCAAAAGAAAAGGAGGAACAATATGCAGACAATCAAAGTAATGTGGGACGGTATCAATGAGCTGGATCTTATGACATTAACGGAAATGGGCAAGGATGGTTATCTTTTTGAGATTGAAAACGGAAGAATCCAAAATATCCTGATGGTGGCTGGAATTTTGAAATAAGAAGAATCTCAGAAAGGAGCAGTATGTATTATTATGATGAATTTGGAAAGGAATTTAAAGATGAATTAAGTTTCCATGAGTATCTGGAGGAAATTGATGAAAGAGCAAAATGGATCCGTATACCGTCACGAAGCTTGAGCGTCCTGACAGTTTCCGGCCATGAAGTACTTGTGCCGGATATGGAAGGTGTCGATATGAAGGACTTACTGGCAGATACAAAGAAGCATTCCGGATTACTGTTACAGTTTCCGGAAGGAATGTATCCCTTGGGAAAAACGGCAGTCAGTACACTGAAAGACCGCGCAAGAATTAAGGGAACGGCACTTATGGATGTCAAAAAATCGGTGCTGGCGGATATTCTTAATGAATGCCTGCAGGTTGCGAAAGGGGATGCGCTTCTGCGGATTTCAGAAGGTAAGGTAAGGGGAGTACTCTCCGGTGATGAAGCAGATTATGCGATTATCTCCATGCCGAAACTCTTTATGGTTGCGTCAGCATATATCAGTGGTGATCGTAATGGCGAGTTTATTTATGGTTATGCAGACCACAATATGGCACAGATCACTTGGAAGATTGTCGATCAAAAGATGACGAAAGCCTATGCAGATCTGATGGAGGAACATGGGAAAAAACCTTTTGGAAACCTTCAGACATTTATCCGCATTGTGAGTTCTGATGTGGGAGCATCGGGAGCAAATATTTTCTATTCCATTTTAGATGGAGACTTTACGATTGTCTTAGGGGAAGCGCTGCGTACAAAGCATCGGCATAAACAGGGATTAGAAGAATTTAGTGAAAATATGGAATCCATTTTCCAGTATTACAAACAGAAACTAAGGGACATAGGAAAGCTGTGTGATATCCGTATCCGGTATCCGGTGAATGCCCTCTCAGAAGTCATGAAGAAACAAAGTTTTGGGAAAAAGCTGATTGCGGAGACGGTAGAACGTTTCAAGACAAACTTCGGTGAACAGCCATGTAGTGCTTACGAAATTTACTGCGGGCTTTGCGAGGCACTTTTTTTTGCAAGGAAAAGCGGCAGCAGCCCATCCAATCTTGTAAAAATGGAAGAAAAAATCGCAAGGTGCATGAATGTACGCTGGCATGACTATGACATACCGGGAGAGATTTCGTTATGAAACTGAAAAAGGCAGAATCTGAAATGCTGCCTGTATGGGTGCTGTCCGGAGTTTATACCAAACCTTTTTTTGCATGGCTGAATGAAGCAGAGAAAAGCAATATATGGGAACACCAGAACGATACGGTGGTAAAAATGAGGCAGGGAAATTTTATCTATCTGTATCTCCAGAAAGGGGCAGGAAAAAATCTTGTGCCCGGGCATGATCTGAAATTTGCGGGATTGTTTGTCAGAAAAAATTACAATCTGTATGACGTGGATATGGAACTTGCTGTATTACTTGGCCTTCCGGAAGAAATAGGTTTTCCATGTAGAACAGACATCAGGAGAGCAGCAGAGGAACGAGCCAGCCAGAAAGCTGATGAAATACTGGAAATGCATTGGCAGGAGTTCCTATTTCAATCCGGGCTTGATACCAAGAGTTTGATTCCGCTGGTGGTCCGTAGTGAAATCAGAGAGCGTGCAGAGAACTATTATCTGCAGGGCAGGAATCTTGCTGATATCAAATTCGTACCGAAGATTTCTTTGGAGACATCTTTTTCCGATACCATGTATTTGCTGTTCTTGGAATATGGAGAGCAGGTGGTGGAAAAGATTGCAAAGCGGTGGATCAAACGGAATATTGCGTATATTTCGCAGCAGCGAATTCTTTTCGGCTGCGTGCGGGATGAATTCAGGGAAATTTTAAATACTCCGAATGACCGTATCCATAAAATCAAACGTCTGATACAGGCACTTGAAGGAAACAATAGCAGGACAGTAAAGATAGTCCTTTGTCGGAATGGGAAGGTGATTCATACAAATGTGCGAGCGGTGGATATATGTAATCCCAAAGGATGTTACGCTGTTAAGAGCCTTGTCCCAAAAGACAGGGGAGCTTTATATCGTGTCTTTGGAAAGGCAGCAGAATTCCGGATAGAAGATATACAGAGTGTGTCATGCGGCAGAGAGCTTCTTTATGAAGATACAAAGAAGAAAACAGCATAAAATTAGCAGAAACAGGAGGAAACGAATTAATGAAAAATTATCAATATTTAAATCTGGAACAGAAAATGTTAAGAATCAGAAGGAAAATGCCAACTCTTTTAAAAAAATTTTACAATGATGAGGCGGAGTATGATTTTTCCACACTGGATGATATTTACGAGGCAATGACACCGGCATTAAATAAATATGGCGTGAACTTTGATATTGTGCGTGAAATACCTACCCAGTATGACAAAGAGGGGCATCCGACATATCTTGTATTAGATAAAGATGACTTTTGGAGATATGAAGCAGACGTAGAGCTTAGCTGGACAAATGCGGACCGGCCGGAGGAATGCAGACATGCGACAATCCATATTACCGGAACAAACGAGATTCCGGATAAGGCACATGGTACTGCATTGACTTATGGACTGAAATACTATTTCCGCAATAAATTCTGTATCCGTCAGGTTGGAAGCGAGCAGGAAGATCCTGATTACACAAAGCATGATGTGGAACAGGACACAAATGCTGCGGATAGGCCGGCGAAAGAAACTCACAAAAGAGAAAAGGAAACAAATAAGGCGGTAAAAAGTTCAGAAAGTAAGAAAGGGACAGCAGAAGACAAAAAGAATCCGGCGGTATCCTCCGGGAAAAGTAAGGAAATGAAAACTCTGCTGGGGAACACTCCGGTGACTAGAGTGACGGAAAAGACAGAGAAAGATACGGCAGTCTGGGAAAAGCAGGCAGAGCATGTAACGAAATCTGAGGAAAAGCAAGCAGAGCATGTAACGAAATCTGAGGAGAAGAAAGAAGTTGCAACATCTGAAGGAGGAGAAAAACTGCACACAGAAGAGGCAGCTTTGGCGGACAAACCTGAGGATGCGGATGGATTTATTCCTGTCAATGCAGAAGAAGTTCCATTTGAAGAAGATGCTGACTTTATGGAAGAACTTCAAGGCGAACTGGAAGAAGAAACATCAGATTCCGAAGTAGAGGCGGCAAAGAAATTCGTGTGTGACTTTGGCGTGTTTAAGGGCAAGACGATGGAACAGGTTTTGGAAGCCGGAGTCAAGGGTACTGAAACTTTGAAATGGATTGCCAATAAGTATAAAGGTCCGAATAAAGAGCTGGTAAAAGCGGCAAAAACACTTCTGGATTATCAAAGTGAATCCGAAGAATTAAAGGCTGCATAATGAGTTTGTATGAACATGGTTCCCCTGTGGGACCATGTTCTTTTGAGGTAGAGGATATGACATCATTTACGATTACAGATGTGGGAAACCTTTTAGGAATCGAGCGACTTTCCGGCGGTGATGACGCTTCCTATAATGTGGTCTGCCCGTTTTGCGGAGACAGGAGGGGGAAGTGTAATTTTGTTGTATACAAAGATGGCGAACTGGCAAACGTCTATCATTGCTTCCATTGTGATGCAGCAGGAAATATGCTTACACTATATGTAGAATTGACAGGGCTATATGGTTCTGACTGTTATAAAAAAGCTTACCATGAAATACAGAAGAAGCTGGATTTGGGTGCAGGTGAACAGATGGAAAAGAGACTGGAAATTCAATGCCGGAAAAAGAAGCAGAAAGAGTCCCTGGCAAAACCTGTAGATTATAAGCGACGGGATCATACGTACCGGGAACTTCTAACCTTGCTGCAGCTATCGCCTCAACATAGAAAAGATTTGTTAAGCAGGGGGCTTACAGAAACGGAAGTTGCAAATATGGAAGCCTTGGGGTATAAAAGTACCTGTGCTGAAGAATCTGTCGCAATCGCCAGAAAATTACTGAAACGTGGTTGCAGGCTGGAGGGCGTGCCCGGTTTTTTCATGAATTATCATGGTGACTGGGAAATTGCCTTTTATCAGAAGAATAACGGCTATCTCTGTCCGGTGTGGAGTGATGAGGGACTGCTCATTGCGTTCCAGATCCGTTTGGATGTACCTTATCAGAAACGGAAATATGTATGGCTCAGCAGTGCGAAGATGGAAAAGGGATGTTCTCCTGGAAGTCCGGTAAGTTTTTCCGGTGTCCTGAACAGTCCGGTGATTTACGTGACGGAAGGTGTTTTGAAAGCAGAAGCAGCTTACCAGAGAACCGGACATCCTTATCTCGGAAATCCGGGTGTGTCCGCTTATAAAGAATTGGAACTGGCGCTGAACCGGTTAAAAGCTCATGGAGTAAAAGTAGTCATTGAAGCAAATGATATGGACAAATGTATACGTCTTCATTGTGATCGCGCTTACAGCGAAGCCTGTGCAGACTGTGAGGGCAGCAGTCATGAATGTCCGAAGAAGAGAGAAAAACGGGATCATATCCGGAAAGGATGTCTGAAACTCTATGAGATTTGTGAAAAACTGGGTTTGATCTGTAAGCGTGCGGTTTGGGATACAGATGACGAAGGTTACTGGGAGGAGAATTACAAAGGCATTGACGACTGGGAATTACGGGAATTATGAAAAAAGTTAGGTATAGGTTTTTGGGCGTATCTTTGTTATAATATAACTAATAGAGAAGGAGTGTGAATGATATGGTTAAAGAAAAAAAACGCCTTCCGGTGGGATTGGAAAATTTTGAGCAGATTATTAACGATAACTATTATTATGTGGATAAGACGGGGCTGATTTCAGAACTGATCCGTAACGGTGGAATGGTGAATCTTTTTACCAGACCAAGACGCTTTGGGAAAACCTTAAATATGAGTATGTTGGAACACTTTTTTTCCATAGAGAGAGACCAAAGTATCTTTGAGGGATTGGAAATTTCAAAAGATACAAAATTGTGTAAAGAGTATATGGGGAAATATCCGGTTATTTCCATTTCCCTGAAAGGAATCAATGCCGCCACTTATGAGGATGCATTTGATTTTGCAGTTCGAATCATGAAAAAAGTAGCCCGTAATGTTCAGTTTCTTTTGGGGAGTGATGCCTTAAGTGATTATGACAAGTTAGAATATAAGGAACTTTTGAATAATAATATGAGTGAGGCTGCATTTTGCGGTGGATTGAAAATATTATCGGAATTATTGGAGAAACATTATGGAACAAAAGTAGTTCTTTTGATTGATGAGTATGATGTTCCATTAGCAAAAGCATTTGAAAACGGGTATTATGATCAGATGATCTTTTTAATCCGTAGTTTATTGGAACAGGCATTGAAAACGAATGACAGCTTGAAATTTGCAGTGATGACAGGATGCATGCGTATTTCAAAAGAAAGTATCTTTACGGGGCTTAATAACCTGAAAGTATTGTCCATTACAGATGAACGGTATGATGAATATTTCGGTTTTACAGATACGGAAGTAAGAGAAATGCTGAAGTATTATGAAATCGAGGATCATTATGAAGAAGTAAAGAACTGGTATGACGGGTATCAGTTTGGCAGCGTGGAAGTGTACTGCCCCTGGGATGTATTGAATTACTGTGATAAATTAAAAGACCATGCGGATTCTTTTCCGGAAAATTATTGGATCAACACCAGCAGTAATGATGCCGTCAAGAAATTCATTCAAATGTCCGGTAATTTTAAAACCAAGCGTGAGATTGAAACTCTGCTTGCCGGAGAGGAAATCATAAAAGAGATTCATCAGGAGCTTGTCTATCCGGAAATGTATCAGTCGTTAGAGAACGTCTGGAGCCTGTTGTTTATGACGGGATATTTAACACAGCGTGGAAGGGTTGATGCAAAACGGTATAAACTTGCGATACCGAATCTGGAAATCCGGGATATTTTTGAAACACAGATCATGGAATACTTTAAAGAGAGCGTTGCAAAGGACGGCGATACATTAAGCCGATTCTGTGATGCCCTGAAAAACGGTGAGGAAACGAAGGTAGGAGACATTTTTGAAAGCTACCTGAAAAAGACCATCAGTATCCGGGATACGTTTGTGAGAAAAGCAAGCAAGGAGAACTTTTATCATGGGATACTGCTTGGAATCCTGGGCGTGAAGGAAGAATGGTACGTATCGTCCAATCAGGAAAGTGGCGAAGGATACAGCGATATTCTCGTTGAAACTGAAAACAGTGAAACGGTTATTCTTATCGAAGTTAAGTATGCCAATGACGGAAATCTTGATCAGGCTTGTGAACAGGCACTACAGCAGATAGAGGAAAAGAAATATGATGAAGAACTCCGGGAGAACGGAGTGGATAAAATTTTAAAATATGGGATTGCGTGTTATATGAAACGATGCAAAGTAAAACTGGCAGATTCATGATACGTCCCAAAACAATCAGGTGATAAAAAAGCGGAACTGTAAGAGTGCAGTTCCGTTTTTTTATGGCCTGATTTATGAGCCAGAGGAAAGGAGATGAAGCATATGCACATACGGGAACGCCCTACATAAGATTCGGGGAAATAAGAATACACAATCACACTCAAAAACCAACAGGAAAGGAGCGTTGCAATTGAAACATAGAAAACACAGATGGCTGGCGGGAACGCTGGCTTTTCTTTTATCCTGTTCTGCACTTATTCCGTCTGGGAATGCTGTATTTGCGGCATCAAAAGGCAGAATAGCAGAATCAGAGACAAATGTAACAAAGGAGGAAAAAGGCGATGAGGGAGAGGAACAGATCACCGCCGAAACCCTGACGATTGAGCAGGGAGAAACATTTGAAATCGAAAAAGATTTTACAGGTCTTTCTTTGAAAAAGGGCGAAAAGGCTGTATTGAAAGATGTTGTCAGTGAAGACGGACAAGGATTTTTTGCGGACCGTCCGGGCACTTACCTGAGTACCTATCTGATTACACCGGAAAAAGGTGATAGTTATGAAGTGACACGTAAGATCGTAGTTAAGCCTCGTGAGGCTGAGAGCAAAGGGGCAGATCATGGACAGAAAGGGAACAAAGAGGATACGGAGGAAAGTGATCCTGAGCCGGAACCCGTCCTGACAGAGGCGCCGGAGGTACCGGAAAACACAGAGCATTTGAAACTGGATGTATCTCCGGATAATGCTGCTTTTTTATCAGTTGTGCCGGAAAGCATGGCAAAAAACAGGTCGATCAACGCCAATCTGGTAGTGGGGGAAAGACTTCCGTATCCATCTAGTTTGGGGAATTATTCTACAACCTATTTTACGGTAAATGGGCATGTAGCATATTGTCTGGAATCGGCAAAGACTTCACCGCCATCCAGTGATTATGTTGCAAACATATTTGAAAGCAATCTGGCTTTACAGAAAGTCCTCTATTATGGATATGGAGGACCGGGAGATATTACAGACAGTTATATGCCGGGGTTTGACTGGAAACTGAAATATATCTTCACACACATTGCGGCATCCTATGCATATTGCGGAACAGACGGTTTTTATGGCTGTACATTTGAAAACATCCAGTCGTCAGGATTATGGGATTACATCCAGTATTTAAATGGTTTGGAGGCACCTCCAAAAGCTGCAATCGATCTTTCTCCGACTTCGGCTGCCGCATATGAAAGCAATGGGGAGCAACGTACAAAAGAATTCCATTTAAAAGGCGATCACAGAAACTATATTACGCTGAATTTGCCGGAGAATGTGACTTATCATAGCGGTGATACCACGAAAACAGGCAGTGTGAAAATTTCTGGCGGTACAAAGTTCTATTTCAGCGCTCCGATGACAGTAACCGGAACTTGGAATTCAGGTTCCCTGGCAGGGCAGATGGGAACACAGTGGAAAACTTTAGTTGTTTCTACGGGGGGAACCACGCAGGATATTGGCTATGGCACATTCTTTGAAGAGGAAAGTGATTCTGTCAGCTTTCAGGTAAAATGGATGGATTATGCAAAAGTCAAGGTCGTGAAAAAGGATAACGTAACCAACACAGCCCTTGCCGGTGCCGTCTTTGGAATTTACAGTGATAAAGAGTGTACCAAACTGATTACCAAGATGCCGGCAACCAATGAAAAGGGGGAAACACAGGTAGATATCCCGAAGACACAGGATACGGTATATTTAAAAGAGATTTCTGTTCCCCAGGGATATAAGCTGAATACTTCATCTTTCAATGTGAAACTGGAGGCAGGGAAAACCCAGAGCCAGACGGTGACAAATGAGGAGCAGAAAGGAAAAATCACAATCCGAAAGAGCGGTGAGGTGCTTTCTTCCGTATCCGGAAAAGAAGGGCATCTTACGTTCCAGTATCAGTCTGCACCGTTTGGAGAGGCAAGTTATTTTATCTACGCAGCAGAAAACATTGTAAGCCAGGATCAGAAGACACCGATCTATCAGTCCGGCGAGCTGGTGGACAAGCTGACAACAAAGGCAGACGGAAGCATCACAAGCAAGGAATTGCACTTAGGAAAGTATAAGATCGTGGAACAGAAAGCACCGGCAGACCTTACCATTGGAAAGACTGAGGCAGATCGTACACAATTTGTAACCCTTTCTTATGCCGGACAGACGGTAGAACTGGTGCAGGAGGAAGCTGCTTATGTGAATGCCAGACCGGGAGTAAAGGTGCAGGCAGTGAAACAGTCTGAAAATGACAAGGTGACTTTAGAGGGCGCTGTATTTGGACTGTATGCAGGGGAAGACATTACCAATGCAACCGGAGCCGTTGTTGTGAAGAAAGATACCTTAATCGAGAGCGTTACATCTGATAAAGACGGAGTGGCAGCGTTCCAAGCGGATCTTCCGATTAATTTCCGTTACTATCTGAAAGAGATTCAGGCACCGGAATTTTATTATATGAGTACGGACCGTTATGACTTCCTGTTTGAGTATGAGAACGACACAACGTATACTTACGAATTTACACACACATTTTCCAATAAAGAAGTGCGTGGGGAAGTCCATGTCTTCAAGATAGACAAAGATGCGGAAGAATATATCAGCCAGGGAGATGCTAATCTGGATGGCGCTGTATATGGACTGTATGCAGCTGAAGATATCCGGCATCCGAACGGGAAGTCAGAAGATGTCCATAAAAAGGACGAGCTGGTAGCCCAGGATACCATTCAAGACGGAAAGGCGGACTTTACCAACCTGTATCTGGGGAATTATTATGTAAAAGAAATTTCGCCGGGAGAAGGATACCTGCTGGATGAAACAGCATATCCGGTAGAAGTTGGCTATGAAGGACAGGAGGTTGCTATTGTACACCGGAATGTAACGGTAAAAGAAACGGTAAAAAAACAGGCTTTTGAATTAATTAAGATTTCTGAGGATGGCAACCAGACAGAGACGGAGTTGTTGGAAGGAGCCGGATTTAAGGTATTCCTTATTCAGGATTTAAAAGGTGTGAAAGATGGAAGCCTGAAACCATCGGAAGGAAATGCTTTCAGAGCAGAGGATTTTATCGGATATGACTATTCAGAAGATGAAACGGCACATTATTACGAGAATGGTAAGAAAGTTTCGGTGGAAGAACTGTTTACAGACAAGAAAGGATTTGTACGTTCTCCAGAACTTCCATATGGAAAATATGTGGTTTTTGAATCTACAACTCCAGAAAATCTCCAGACCATCAATCCATTCCTCGTAACCATTTCCGAAGATAGCAGGGAACCGCAGCCATGGCGTGTTTTTGATGATAGACCAATCCAGTTTTTCCTTAAGATTATCAAGGAAGATGCACAGACACATCTTCCGGTATTAAATAATCACGCACAATATAAAATCTATGATGTGAAAAAGAAAGAATATGTGACAATGAAGGTGCGCTATCCGGAAGAAAAGGAACTGGATGTATTTGAAACGAATGACGAAGGTTATCTTATGACACCGGAGCAGCTAAAGATGGGAACTTACCGCATAGAAGAAGTAAAAGCTCCTGATTTATATGTACAGCCAGGGTATGAAATGGCGTTGAAAGACGGAGAGAGCGATATTCCATTAAACCAGTTGTCACAGACAGGCGCTTATGAAGATGCAAAACGCGATTTCATTACGATCACTGTGAATTCCGAAACAGCTTATGAAGTAGAGGAAGAAACCGGAAAATATATTGTCGTAGTTCGACAGCAAAACGATGAAGCAGTAGGCAGTCTGACCATCAAGAAAACAGGAGAAGATATTGTGGGTGCTAAGAATGTGGAAGATTCCCTTCTTACAAAAATGAAAAATGGCATAGCAGGCACAATAAATTCTATCATTGAATTTTTCGGCAAAGAGGAAGTTATAGAAGAAGACAGCGGCTATATGTTCCAGTATGAGAACAAAGGGGCAGAGGGAGTGACCTTTGAAGTTTATGCAAAGGAGACCATTTATACACCGGACGGACAGAAAGATGAAGCAGGTAACCGGAAAGTATTGTATGAAAAAGACGGGCTTGTGGCGGAACTTGTGACCGGAGAAGATGGCAGCGTATCACTCCATAATCTTCCGATTGGTTCCTATTATCTGAAGGAAACGGATGTTGGAAATCATCATTTTGTTCTGGATCCTGAAGCAAAAGAATTTGAAATCAAATATCAGGGACAGGAAGTAGCGGTAGATTATGTTTCTATGGAACTTGAAAATAAACGCCAGAAAATAGAACTTGTCCTTACCAAACAATCTAAGGAAACGAAAGAACCGGTACAGGGTGCCGTATTTGGGCTGTATGCAGAGGAAGATATTTTAGACCTCACAGGGGAAGTGATTGTAAAGGCAGGAGAATTTCTTGCGAAAGCAGAATCGGCAGAAGATGGAACCCTCCGATTTGACATTGACCTTCCGCATGGAAAATATATGGTGAAAGAGTTGGAAGCAGCACCGGGGTATCTGAAAACAGAAGAAACATGGTCCTTTGACGCAACTTATCAGAATCCGGAGCTGGAGGTGATTTCCCTTGCAAAAGAAATTGAAAATCAGCCGACAGTTGTAGAAATTACAAAAACTGACATCACAGATGAAAAGGAAGTGGAAGGGGCAAAACTTCAAATCCTTAATAAGGACGGGGAAATAGTGGAAGAATGGGTTTCCACAAAAGAACCGCATAAAGTGTATGCGTTAGAACCGGGCGAATACATCCTGCATGAAGAGGCAGCCCCGGAAGGATATCTTGTTGTATCCGATGTTCCTTTCGTTGTCGAAGAAACAGGGGAAATTCAGAAAGTAGAGATGAAAGATGAACGTCCATCCGGTCAGCTCCTGATTCAGAAGGCAGATGCGGAAAATAAAGCACCGCTTGCAGGCGTAGAATTTGAGCTCCGCAATAAAGCTACTGGGGAAGTAGTTGGGACACTGGTGACCGGCGAGGATGGAACTGCAAAGAGTGAAGAACTGCCGATTGCAGTTTATGAAGAGGGCAAATATGTAGAACCGATTGTATATGTTCTTGTGGAAACGAAACCGTTAGAAGGCTATGAAGCAAACACAGAGGAGGTGGAGGTGGTATTTGAATATCAGGATGATGAAACCAAAATCATTGAAGTAACAGAAGAGGTTGAAAATACTAGAAAACCAGGAACTCCGCCGCTGGATGCACCGAAGACAGGGGACGATACAAGAGCATGGATTCCAGTTGTAATTATGAGTGCTGCCTTACTTGGCGCTTTCTTTATAGTAATCCGTATCCGAAGACGGAAAAGATAGAATATAATAATCGTAGAATGTAACATGTAATGATGGAGATTGTCACTTGGAATTCGAGGTGGCAATCTCTTTTTTTATTGGAGGAAAGAATATGCGACATATTGGAGAAAAAATTATTTTGGTGCTCTGCATTGTGTTTTTTGGAATTGCAGCCATGAACCTTGTGGAAATAGGAAAGGAATATTATGACGGACAGAAAGAGTATGAGGAACTTAAGGAATACACAGAAGAAGAACCGAACGGGCAGCAGGATGATCCGACAGAAGGTGAAGCAGAAGAGAAGACGATTGATTTTGCGGAGCTTCGCAAAATCAATGAGGATATTGTTGCCTGGATACAGATTTCAGGGATTGGTGTGGATTATCCGGTAGTACAGGGAGAGGATAACGAGTATTATCTGCATCATACGTTCCGAAAAGAAGCAAATAAGGCAGGAAGTATCTTTTTAGATTATCGGAATCGTGCAGATTTTACAGAGCAACGTGTGATCATATACGGGCACAATATGAAAGACGGCAGTATGTTCAGTAATCTGAAAAAGTATCAGGACAACGCATTTCGGAAAGAATCTGGGACTGCATACCTGTATTTGCCGGAGAAAACCCTGCAGTTGGAAATTGTAGCATGTGAAAGAGTATCCATGAGAGATAAAGCATATGCTTTGGAATACAATATGACCTGTGACTGGCCGGAAGAAATCATACTGTCTACCTGTAGTTCTTTTTCCGATACAAGGTTGATTTTAAGGTGCAGAATGGAGGAAGTTCAATTTAGATGAAAAGATAGAACAGAAGATTAAAACTGTAGCAGTAAATTAAAAAGAACTGTCTTGGAAGGAAAATAGAAGACAAATAGAAAGATGAAATATTCTGGGCGTTGATTGATTCAGGGAAATTATTGTAACGATGATCGTGTATTTGAAATCTGGTAATGTAGAAAAGGCTAAATATGGATAAGCAAAAAGAGGGATGCGAAAAAACTCAATCGAGTTTTTTCACATCCCCGTTTTTTATAAAGTCGTCGTATATATTTTTAACTGCCGCTCTTTTTTGATTGCCATCATAAAAAACAAGAGCCGATAATCCGCGCCAAAAAGGCTTGCGGGTTATCGGCTATGCGTCTGGCTCTCATAAAATATTATGATTTAGCTGATAGTTCCTCATTCAGTTTGTTTTCTTCTGGTTGTTAACCTCTGCAAGTAAGGCTTCAACAGAGGTACCAAATAATTTTGCAAGTGCAATCAAATTAGATGTGCTTGGATTAGAAATACCACTTTCCCATTTTGAAACTGCTTGCCTGCTAACCCCAATCCTCTCTGCAACAAATTCTTGTGTCATTTTACAGGCTACACGGTGTTCTTTTAAGACTTCTCCCAAATTCTTTTTGATTTCTGTTTTTTCTTGATTTATTATTATAAATACAATTTGAAAGATGCATAAAGTAAGAAGTTTATGTTTGAAATATATATACATGATTGATTGTCTCAGTATCTAGTAATTTGTTCATCTCGTATTGCAAAATGCATTAGGTAGGGATTATATTAAGAGGAATGTATCTTAGGATAACCAGCTGGATAGAGAGGAATTTATAATGGCTAAAATATATATGATAAATGTAAATGAATTTGGAGAATGGAACAAATATGAATATTTAAAACAATTTGTATCAAAAGAATGCAGAAAACGAGCTGATAAATTTTATTTTGTTGAAGATGCCAAAAGGACTGTTGGAGCTGAACTTTTAGTTAGATACTATTTGAGGCTGAATTATAATACATCAAATCGTAAGATTGAGATGGAATATAATCAATATGGTAAGCCATATATAAAAAATAGCAATGACTTGTATTTTAATATTTCTCATTCATGTGACTGGATTATATGTGCGTGGAGCAATCACGAGATTGGAGTAGATTTGGAAAACATTAGACACATTGATCTCGACATTGCAAGAGTACAATTTTGTAATGATGAATATACTTATATTATAGAGTTCCCAGAACTGTCATATAGAAGATTTATGCAAATATGGACATTGAAAGAAAGTTACATAAAGTATATTGGTAAGGGTCTAAACATTCCGCTGAATTCATTTAGCGTTAATTTTGACAGCAATGGTAAGTGCACATTGAAAACACCTTTCAAACATAATCATGTTTATTTAAAAATTTCAGAAGAATTAGAAAATTATATTGTAGCTGAATGCAGTGAATACAATGATGAAATGGATATAAGAAGAGTTAAAATAAATGATATATTGCATGTCTTTGATTAAAAAATCCTTGATTGGACACAAATGAATGTGGTTCATAGGAAAATCAGAAACAGTTAATTATGTATGATTTTAGTTATTTAGAGTATTATAAAATGCAAGATAATATGTTAAATTTGAAGATAGGGATATGCAATGGCAGTACCGAAACAGAAAATTTTATTGAACGAATGGTTTGTAAAAAACGAAAAATGTCAGGAATTACCATTCAAATAAATATATTCTCCTTAAAAGACTTAATAAGAAACAATATAAATGAATGCGATATTATTTTTCTTGATTTAAAAAGTGAAGAAGACATTGCTAGAGCAGTTGCAGCTCATAATAAATCTAAGCAAAAGAAAATATTAATAGCAATTGCTGCCGATGATGGTCATGCTCAAGAATTAATAGAATTAGAAGTATTTAGATTACTAGTTAAGCCACTTAACGAAGTAATGTTTGATAAATATTTCTATGAGGCATTATCCAAATTTCCTATTATATCTAAGGTGTATAATTTCCAGTATAATAGGATTCAATATAAAATATTGTTAAATGAAATAATATATTTTCAAAGCGACAAAAGAATTACATATATAATAACAAACAATAAAATTAACAAAATATACTCATGCTATAAATCTTTAAATAAAGTAGAGTCAGAAGTATTGGTATTATCCAATTTATTTTGTAGAATACATCAATCTTTCCTAATTAATGTACTTTATGTGAAATACTTTACAGAAGAAATTGTGGAACTTATTGATGGAACTATTTTAGGAATAAGCAGAAAGAGGAAAAAATCTACAATAGAGCAATTAGAAAAATGTAATATACCCAGACAAAGTAAATAATAAAAAAGCGTTATCGCACTAAGCATAGTATTAGTACGATAGCGCTTTTTTATTATCAAATAAAGTGTAAGTATATAGAAGATAAAAGTTACATTTTGCTGAGAATAATTACATGATGAATGAAAATTATTCAATGAGTGATATAATACATATGAGGTGATACTATGGACTATCAATTTGAAAAGCAACATCAAAAAGGAAAACTGCATGCCATTGAAAGAATAAAACGGCTATTAGATGAAAATACCTTTTTCGAACTTGGACAAGCGGTAAGCGGTAAAAAGGGCGACTGGAAGGAGATAAATATTCCGTACGATGGAGTTATAACAGGTGTAGGGGAAATCAACGGGAAAAGAGTATATATTTATTCTCAGGATTTTACTATTAATGGAGGAACTTTAGGAAGTAAACATGGAAGAAAAATAGTAAATATTTTAAAAAGAGCTATACTTGATAAATGCCCTATTATCGGAATTAATGATTCTGGAGGTGCACGCATTCAGGAAGGCGTAAATTCGTTGAAGGGGTATGGTGAAATATTCTACTATCAGGTTTTAGCTTCAGGATATATTCCACAGATTTCAGTAATTGCTGGGACTTGTGCAGGAGGGGCGGTATATTCTCCAGCTCTTACAGATTTTATTTATGTTATTAAAGATATCTCCAAAATGTTTGTTACAGGCCCACAAGTCTTAAAGGAATCTACTGGAAAAGTTATTTCTTCCGAGGAACTAGGGGGAGTTAACGTTCATGGGAAGGAATCAGGTGTTGCTCATTTTGTGATGAATTCAGAAGTCGAATGCTATGATGCAATAAGGAAGTTATTGAAATTAATTCCTCATAATAATGAATGTACATATAAGTTTGAATTAAACAGTAATCTTAAGAAAAACAAAAATATTAAGGGATTGGTTCCACAAAATAAAAGATTACCATATGATGTAAAAAAAATTATATATGAAATATGTGATGAGGGATCTTTTATAGAAATACAGGAACAATATGCTCCCAATATTATTGTAGGCATGGGAAAAGTAAACAATGGGACTGTCGGAATAATTGCCAACCAGCCAATGATAAAGGCCGGGGTTCTAGATGCTGATTCAAGTGTAAAAGCTGCACGTTTCATTAGATACTGTGATTGCTACAACATTCCTATTATTACATTAGTTGATACACCAGGTTTTATGCCAAGTGAAAACGAAGAAAAGAAGGGGATTATTCGTCATGGAGCTAAACTGGTAACAGCATATGCAGAAGCGCATATCCCAAAGATTACAGTTATTCTTAGAAAGGCGTATGGCGGAGCATATATCGCTATGGGAAGTAAGCATTTAGGTACTGATTTTGTGTTTTCCTGGCCTAATGCTGAAATTGCTGTCATGGGTGCAGAGGGGGCAATTGATATTCTTTATCAAAAGGAATTGCGGAGCATATGCGATGAGAAAGAAAAGGACATTTTTAAGAAAAGCAAAATAAAGGAATATAATAATAGATACATAAATTCTCACATGGCCTTAGCTGAAGGATATGTGGATGCTGAAGTAGATCCGGACGAAACAGTAATTAGAATTGCCGATGCACTCAAGACTATTAGTAAGAAAGAATTTATAGATTCTATAATAAAAAAGCACACTAATATCCCGTTGTAGAAACCGCTTTATTAATTATGGGAGGAGAAAATGTGGAGTATACCTTCAAGACAATTAGCAGATAAGATATTACAGAGTTACAAAGTAGTGTTATTATCTGATGCAAAAAATATGGAAACAATTTTCGATGAATTGATATATGACCTTAATTCGATGCTAACAAAATTAAATGAAATTATTCCCACTAATGAAAGTCCAACATTCTGCCATAGAGATGCAAAAGAAAAGTTTAGGATTATCTTTTATGATTTAGTAGATGAAATAGGACAAGTACATGAACGTGATCCTGCAATTACTTGTAAAGAAGAGGTCATTCTATGTTATCCCTATATCAAAGCTATTATATTACATAGAATCTCCCATTATTTGTACCTGAATAAATTTAATATTCTAGCCCGAATAATAAGTGAAGAGTCACATTCAATGACAGGAATTGATATTCATCCAGGAGCTAAAATCGGAAAAAATCTTTTTATTGATCACGGTACAGGAATTGTAATTGGAGAAACCACTATTATAGGAAACAATGTGACTATATATCAAGGAGTAACTTTGGGTACTTATTCGTTCAGAAAGAATATAAGCGACTGCGTTGATTTTAAGACGAAAAGGCATCCAACAATTGAGGATAACGTGACAATATATGCAAATGCAACAATATTAGGTGGAAATACGATTGTTGGAAAAAACAGCATAATTGGGAGCAATGCTTGGGTGGCCAAAAGCGTTGAAGCCAACTCATTAGTAAAAGCGAATTGCATAATAGGTGCTCATTGAACTAAGAATATCATACAGTGAAAATATTTTACAAAACGATAATGAGAGGAGTTAATAAACAATATGTCGGAGAAAATAAAGTTATTTTGTTGGCCTTTTGCAGGCGGTTCTGCCAGTTACTATTTATCATGGCGACAATATTTACAAGAGAATATAGAGATTATACCTGTACAACTCTCTGGGCGAGGGGATCGGTATACTGATAAGCCATATAATAATTTTGGAGAAATGGCGGATGAAGGATACAATTATATAATTAATAATGTTAAGGGGAATGATAAATTTGCTTTTTTTGGTCATAGCATGGGAAGCTGGATTGTGTATGAAATTTGCAGGAGAATTAGAAATACTGAATTTGAAAAAAATTTAATGCATGTTTTCTTTTCTGCTAATCGGGCCCCATTTTACAATCATAAAGAAAAGCAAATTCACACATTACCAACGGATGAATTTATATCAGAAATACTTAAGTTAGGAGGAGGGAAGAGAGAAATTCTAGAAAACAAAGAATTTGGTACTATTTTTATCGACATTTTAAGAAAAGATTATACGTTAATTGAAGAGTATTCTTGCGCAAGGAACGATCTATTATTGGATTGTAGCATTAGTATATTTAATGGCATACAAGATAATATACCCTATGAAGGTCTTTTGGCATGGAATGAGTGTACTAAAAGAGACATGAAGCTATTCAATTTCCAAGGAAACCACTTCTTTATTGATAGTGATAAAGAAAATGTAGTTTTTACTATTGAAAAAATATTGTTTGAAAAGGAGTAATAGTGATGCAAGATTTAATGAAAAGGTTTATAGAAAATACACGACTGGAAAATAGAGGAATAACTATTATCAAAGATGAAAGTAAAGAAAAGTTTATACCGTATAGCTTAGTATATGAGAGTGCATTACGTTATTTAAAAGTGTTCCATGAATATGGCATTTGTAAGGGCAATGAGTTGTTGTTTCAAACAGAGAATATTGAGCAGTTTATTTATACTTTTTGGGCCTGTCAAATGGGGAGCATTACTGCTGTTCCAATTGATATTGGCGAAAACAATGAGAATGTAGAAAAGATTTTTAGAATTTTGAAAAGCCTAAGTAATCCATTTTATTTAGCTCATGAAGAGACTTTTAATGTTTTGCTTAAATATAAAAAGAATTATGAAGAGGAAATGAAGCTGCTTGAAAACAGACATATTTTTTATGAAAAAGTTATTAGTAACACTATTGCTGAAACGTTCGATATAAATAAACATGATCATGACTATATATCATTGATTCAGTATTCATCTGGATCAACTGGAGTTCCGAAAGGAATTCCAATTCTGTATACTTCTTTATCAACACATGTAAATGCATTAGCAAAAAGAGAGGCTGTTACGGACAATGATAAAATGCTGAATTGGGCACCATTAAGTCATAATTTAGGGCTGATATCAGTTCATGTTGTGGGTACCTTTTGCGCTACAAATCAGTATTTAATGCCAAAGCAATTATTTGTTCGTAATCCTTTAATATGGATGAGAAAGGCAAGTGAATATAAAGTAACAATGATTTATGCTCCAAATTTCGGGTTTAAATATTTACTTACGCATTATAAAACAGTGCAAAATGAAAAATGGGATTTATCAAATATTCGAGTGGCTTTTAATGGAGCAGAGCCTATCAATTATAAACTATGCACAGAGTTCGTAGACACCTTGCAAAGACATGGTTTACATAAAAACGTTATATATCCAGCATATGGTTGTTCCGAAGCTACTTCTGTTATTTCAATTCCTGAAGTGGGGAAAGAACTAAAGAAATATTTTGTTGACAGAAGGTATTTGAATATTGGGAAACAAGTTGTTTTGTGTGATAATACTGAAAAAAATGCTACTGCTTTCGTGAGCGTAGGAGAACCTGTAGATAATTGTGAAGTAAGAGTTTGTGATGAAAATAACAACATACTTGCAGATTTTTCGATTGGATATTTGCAGGTAAGAGGGGAGAATGTAATAAAAGAGTATTATAATAACGCCTCTGCAACAAAGGAATCGTTTGTAGGAGATGGGTGGTTTAATACAGGCGACTTGTGTTTCAGAGATGGAAATTCTGTAATAATTACAGGAAGGGCTAAAGAAATTATTTTTATTAATGGGCAAAACTATTATCCAATGGACATTGAGCGAGTGGTAGAAGAGGCGGATGAACGGCTAGCTGGAAGAATAGCTTGTTGCGGAATTTTTAGTGATGATATTCAAACAGATAAAATATATTTCTTTTTAGAATCCTCAGAATATAGTTTTGATGAATTTTCTATCCTTTCATCAAAAATATTAAATAGAGTTACCGATAGTTTGGGACTATATGTGGAAATGGTAATTCCAGTTAAGAAACTAGAAAAAACGCAAAGCGGAAAAATTCAGCGGTTAAAAATGGAAAAACAATTTCTGGCTGGAGAGTATGATGATTTGCTAGGACTGTATAATATCAAGAAAGATAGCAGCGATTTAGATGAAGCAGATGTAGAATCGAGTATTTTAAATATTTGGAAAAACGTTTTAAATAATGCCAATATCAAGAGCGATGATAATTTTTTTGATTTAGGTGGAAGTTCTAGTCTCCTAATCTTATTAACAACAAAAATTGAAGAAAAGTACCCTGACAGTGTTTCTGCTATTGATATTTTTGAAGCACCTACAGTAAAGGAATTATCAGAATTAATAGTGGATAGGATCAATAAATAAAGGAGTAACAGTGATGAAAGAATTAGGTATTGTATTTTCAGGCCAAGGATCACAATATCCAGGTATGTTCAAAGAACTTATGTCAGTGTATCCCAATGGAAAAGAATTTTTCGAAAATGCAAGCGAACTCTGCGGATTAAATCTGATAGATATCTGTTCTAATGCCTCTGAAGAAAAGCTGAAAGAAACAAGGATAGCACAATTAAGCACAGTAGTTTATAGTGTTGCATTATATGATTTTTTTGTAAAAGAAAATGGAATTTTGCCTAAACTATTTGCTGGTCATAGTGTAGGCGAATATGCAGCATTAATTGCATCAGGAATGCTTAGCTTTGAAGATGGAATTCGTTTAGTAAACAAAAGAGGCAGTCTGATGCAAAATATAGCTCAAGCGGGTGGAATGTTAGCTATTTTAGATGATGATATTTTAAATATTGAAATGTATTGTAAAGAGCAGAATTCTGAAGGCAATGAAATCGCTATTTCAAATTATAATTCCGATCATCAAACAATTATATCAGGTACAGTTGAACAGATTGAAAGAGCACAGGAGTATTTTGAAAAAAGCAATATTTCAGTTAAGCTATTGAAAGTTAGCGGAGCGTTCCATAGTCCACTAATGAGAACAACAGAGGATGCTTTTGAAAAAGAATTACAGAAATGTAAATTCCGAATGAATACAAATATTGTTTTTTCGAATGTAGATGCCGAGGCATACGAAAGCGAAGATGATATTAGATTAAAATTAAAGATGCAATTAAGTAGACCTGTTTTATGGAATGATATAATGCATGCTTTGAGAAGGCAGCAAGTAGATATTGTTATAGAGTGTGGACCTCAAAAGACGCTTACTAATCTGGTAAAAACAGTTTCAGGATTTTCAGCTTACTCGTACTCAAAAGATCGAGAAGAAATAAAGCATATTATTAGAGAACGGTATTCTGTTTCTAATAATCTTAGAAATCTGATAGAAAGAGGACTTACTATAATTGCTTGTACACGTAATTGTAATGATAGCATGGAAAATTATCAGATAGAAGTGATCGAAAGAGGAAAGAGATTACGAGGTATGATAAAGCATTGTAATGGCATAGAAAGAATCGACGAATTATTGATAAAAGATATAATTAATTGCTTACAAGAAATGTTAAATGCAAAAAAAATAAGTCCTGATGAACAAAAAAAATGGTTCCATAAACTGGAGAATGATACAGCGGATTTACAGCTGCAAAGAATATTAGCAAATGAAATTAAGACTAGGTTCTCCTAAAAGGTGGTAGTAGATATGAAAGATAAGAATAATGTTATGGATATAGCTATTATAGGTATGGCAATAAAAATACCACAGGCAAATAGTTTGCAGCAGTTTTGGAATATCATAGTCAATCAAATTGATACGGTAAAAATGTTACCGGCAAAAAGACGACATTGGTTGAATAGATATATAAATACAATACCTTGCAATCATCGAGATAAAATAGTATGCCCTGAAGGGGCTTATATTGAGAATATAGAAGAATTTGATAATGAACTTTTTCATATAACGCCAAAAGAATCTGAACTGCTTGATCCGAATCAGAGGATTTTTTTACAAGTTGCTTTTAAAGCATTAGAAGATGCGGGATACCCATTAGCTACCGTAAAGAATACTAACACAGGAGTATACGTGGGATTTGGAGATGATTCCGACTATTATACGCTAGTACAAGATTTGCAAAATCAGTTTTCAGATATAGCTAAAACCGGAAATTTGCGGCCAGTAATAGCTAGTCGATTATCTTATATTTGGGATTTAAAAGGACCTAATATGATGATTGATACATCTTGTTCTTCTGCATTAACAGCCATACATGTGGCGGCAAAAGCACTTAGGTCTGGCGAATGTGATATGGCTCTGTCAGGTGGCATTAAACTTAGTGTATTGCCTAATAAAAATAATTCTAATATAGGTGTGGAATCTCCGACCTATAAAACAAAACCATTTGATAATGGTGCTAATGGGACTACCTGGGGAGAGGGAGTAGGAGTAGTAGTTTTAAAACGATTAGAAGATGCAAAAAAAGATAATGATAGAATCTATGGAATCATTAAAAGTAGCAACGTGAATCAAGATGGAAAATCAGCCGGTATTACAGCACCAAGCCAAAAAGCTCAGGAAAAATTAATTGTTAATACCTGGAAGGATTCTTTGATTAATCCAGAAGAAATTTGTTATATTGAAACACATGGTACAGGAACAATATTAGGTGATCCGATAGAATTGGAAGGCCTTACTAGAGCTTTTAATCATTTTACAAAGAAGAAGCAGTTCTGTGCAATAGGAAGTGTCAAAGCAAATGTTGGGCATACTGTACATGCATCAGGTGTGATTGGACTGATAAAGGTTCTCCTATCCATTCAGCATAAGATTATACCTCCTATGACCAATTTTAATATAGCAAATCAAAATATTACATTTGAAAACAGTGCACTTTTTGTACCAACAAATACAATTTACGTAAAAAATAAAATGATATGCGGTATCAGTTCTTTTGGAGTAAGTGGTACCAATGTTCATATGCTAATAGAAGAAGCAGAACCAAAAAGAATCCATACAATATCAAAATATGCTGGTTCAAATTATTATTTGGCTTTATCTGTTCGAAGAGAGGATGATTATAAAAAACTACAAGATGAATATGTAGCATTTTTGAATAAGAATACGGATATTACTTCAGAAGAAATTTGCTACAGTGCTTTATACAGAAAGAACCACTACAATTTGCGTAGTGTTATAAATTTCTCCAATATTAAGGAACTAATAAATATTTTAGAAGAAGGTCCAAAACATAGAAAATGGATATTTTCTGATTCAAGATTAGAGGAATTAGGAGAACTACCAGATTTTTATAAGTGTTTTCTTGCAGGGAATGATATAAATAGTTTTATTGAACCAAAGACAAATGATATCAGATATGTGAAGTTACCGGGAACAATATTTCATAATAAAAACTATTGGCTAGAAATTCCCAAATCATTTAGAGTTTCTTCGGAATTATATCATATTGAGAGAACTCAACCTGAAACGACTAATAAGTTGGAATTAACAGGTAAAAAAGATGCAATATATACCGAAACTGAGCGGGAAGTGGCAAATATACTACAAGTACTTATAGGAGTCGATAAAATTGATGTCTCTCAAAATTTCGGAGAGCTAGGGACGGATTCAATACTTCTAACTAAGTTTGTAAGTGAAATAAATAAAAAATTAAACCTAAATTTGAAAGTTTCGGATCTCTTTGCAAATCCTACAATCAAAAGTTTATCAAAATTTATTGATAGTAAAACTCTGTTAATTAGTGTGAACGATGAAACTGAAGAAAAGGCTTCTCAATCGGATGATATTGCAATAGTAGGGGTTTCAGCCAGATTGCCAAGGGCAAATAATATTTTTGAATTTTGGGATAATCTAATACATGGAAGAGATTGCAAAGGATTACTTGAACGAAAAAGAAAGTATGAATGTGAAAAATATCTTAAATTTATTGGGGATTTACACGAAGATGATTTTTTCTCGGAAGGAGGATACATAGACGATTATAATTGCTTTGATTATAAATTCTTTAATATAACACCTAAAGAAGCGGAATTAATGGATCCACATCAAAGAGTAGTTCTGGAAGAAGCATGGAAAGCGATTATTGATGCAGGATACACAGAAGAAAGTATTTATGGAACTAATACTGGTGTTTATATAGGTTACACAAATGATTTTAGATTTAATTATTGGAAAATGGTAAATGATATTGAACCCCTTTCGTATAGTATGGCAGTTGCACCGAATCTTTCTTCTATAATTCCTAGTAGATTATCATATGTGTTCAATTTAAAAGGCCCCAGTATGCTAATTGATACAGCCTGTTCGTCCTCTTTGGTTGCAATACACACGGCTTGTGAAGAATTAAAAAATAATATATGTGACATGGCTATTACTGGGGGTGCTAGGATAAATTTGATGCCTGTTTCTAATAAAAATAGAAATATAGGAATAGAATCACCTGATTTTTCGTTATATGCATTTGATGAAAATGCCAATGGTACTGTATGGGGAGAAGGCGTTGTTATATTCGTTTTAAGAAGATTGAAAGATGCACAGAAAAATAATGAGCACATATATGGAATAATTAAGGGAAGTGCAACTAATCAAGACGGTATGTCAGCAGGAATTACTGCTCCGAATCCCCAAGCTCAGATTGATGTTCTTAGGAAGGCATGGGAAAATGCGAAGATTAGGCCGGAAGATATGGCATATATTGAGTGTCATGGGACTGGAACCAACATGGGTGATCCTATTGAAGTTGACTCTATAGATAAAGCATTTCAGAAATATACTAATAAAAAACAGTTTTGCGGTATAGGCAGCGTAAAATCTATGATCGGTCATTTAGATGCTGTTTCTGGTGCTGCTGGCTTATTGAAAATATTGCTTTCGATGCAATACGGACAATTACCGGGAAATATCAATTTAAGAATACCTAATAATGCTATAACGTTCGAAGACTCACCTGTCTATTATTTAAAAGAAAATCAAAAATGGGAAAAAGAGGGACGAAAGAGAATAGCAGGAGTTAGCGCATTCGGTTTTAGCGGTACAAATTGTCATATGGTTATAGAAGCAAAAGATAATGATTTTCATTCAAATATCAACTACAGGGAACAAGAATATTTATTTGTTTTATCTGCAAAAACCAAAAATGCATTATGGAATTTATTATATGAGTATAACAATTTTTTGCAATTTAACATAACTCCTCCCCTGATAAATATTTGCTATACACTATGCAAGGCAAGACCACACTATGATGAGCGAATAGCATTTGTTGTGAAAAATCTTTCCGAGCTAAAACAGGAAATTAGTTGCTTTATAAGAAATGGAAAGAACTTGTTTGAAAGCGAGTGTGAAAAATTAAAGAATATATATAAAAATACATTTTCATATATGCATAATATGGCAGTGAGCTTTATGGATGGACAAATTCCAAACTGGGATGAATTGTATATAGACAAATTTGAAATAGTATCTCTGCCTACATATTCTTTTGAAAAGACTCCATGCTGGCTTACTATACCTAGAGAATCTAATGAAAAAGAAAATGTTCAACGTTGTGTCAATCATAATACTTCAGGCGGAGATATCGAAAATATAATTTTGCTTGGACGTGATGGGAATAGCTTTTCAAATATTGAGAAGGAAGTTGCCTTGGTATGGAAGAAGGTAATGGGATTTACAGAGATAAACGTTAATAGCGATTTTTATGAAATGGGTGGACACTCAATTGCTATGATGGAAATAGTGAATAGTCTACAAGATAAATATAGTGTCTCGCTAACTTACTCAGAATTTAATGATAATTGCACAATTTCAAAGTTAGCTAAAATAGTTGAGTCCAAAAAGGGAGAGAATGCTATAGGACAATATCCTCAGATCGTGCCGGATAAAAGGACTTTATATGATGAATTTATGTTAACAGATATTCAGATGGCTTATTTACTTGGCAGAAGAGAATCCTTTGAAATGGGAGGTGTGTGTACCCATGTTTACCTTGAAGTAGTTACAAAATTAGATATAGCACGTTTGGAGAGAAGTTTAAATAAAGTGATTGCACGTCATCCTATGTTACGTGCTATTGTCAACAATGATGGAAAACAAAAAATTTTACAGGAAATTCCATATTATCATATTAATATTAGAGATTTATCAATGAGCAACAAAAATCAACAAGAGGATGCTATAAAAAAAGAAAGAAAAGTTATTTCGCATCATGTATTTCAAACTGGGGAATGGCCCATGATAGGTGTATCAGCATTAAAGCTTGAAGAAAATAGTTATTATTTGTTTATCGAATTTGACATGCTGATTGCTGATGGAAGTAGTCTTCAAATCATTGGAAATGACTGGATGACATTTTATGACAATGAAAATATTCAGTTGCCGGAATTGAATTTTACTTTTAAGGACTATATGAAAGGATTAATGGAACTAAAAAGTAGCGATTTATATCGAAAGGACAAAGATTTTTGGTTAAAACGCTTAGATACATTTCCGGATGCTCCAAGTATTCCATATGTTTGTGAACCTGAACTTATAACAAAACCACATTTTAACAGATTAACCGCTACTTTTGATAGAAAAAAGTGGGGAATAATTAAAAATACAGCACAGAATCTAAAAGTGTCTACTTCAGCATTACTGTGTGCTGCTTATGCAGAGGTCCTTGCATATTGGAGTAATCAACCTCATATGGCTATTAATTTAACTGTATTTAACAGATACCCTTTCAATGAAGAAGTAAACTTTTTAGTAGGTGATTTTACTTCGGTTATGTTAGTAGAAATAGATTTTACAACCTCTGATATATTTGAAGAAAGAGTTAAAAGTATTCAGAAAGAGATAATGAAAAATTTGGAACATAGGCATTATGACGGAGTAGAGTTCATAAGAGAGTTAGCACGCAAGAAGAATCGTATTGGAGAACCAATAATGCCATTTGTATTTACTAGTATGTTATTCAATGATGCAGATAATCCATGGGATAAATTAGGGAAAACTATTATGGGACTTAGTCAGACACCACAAGTATATTTGGATCATCAGGCAGGAGAAATGGGAGGTGAACTTGTTATTAACTGGGATTATGTAAGTGAAATATTTGATCAGGATATGATTAATAGTATGTTTAAACAATATACAGATGTATTAGAATTTTTCGCAGAAGGGCAGGAATAAAACTATGGGTTATAATTTATTTGATAAAATGAACAGGGAATCTAGTGTAGAAGAAATCTATGCAAAGTATAATGCCACAGACAAAACTTTTGAAAATTATACATTGATTGATCTTTTTAACAAGACCGTAAAAAAATATCCCAATAATATCGCAATCAAAAATGGAAATGAAGAGATTTCATATGAGAAGCTGCACAAAATGGCTGTAAAAGTTGCTGATAGTTTAAACGCTAAAGGTATACGATCAGGAGATAAAATAGGAATTATTGCTTCAAGAAAAATTTCGACATTAATTAATATTATTGGTACCTTAATGGCAGGAGCGGCATATGTTCCTATAGAACCGGAATTCCCTGAAGAAAGAAAAACATTTATTGTAAGTAATAGTAAATGTAAAGCACTGCTGGAAGATAATGCATTACCAAAGATTTATGAAACCACAAGCGAATTGGTAAAAACTGATAAGTTCGAGCCAACGGCATATGTAATCTATACTTCTGGAAGTACAGGGCACCCTAAGGGGGTAGAAATTTCAAATAAGGCAGTAGTTAATACAATTTTGGATGTGATTGAAAAATTCAATATTACTGAAAAAGATAAAATACTAGGAGTATCTTCTATGTGTTTTGACCTGTCTGTTTTTGATATTTTTGTAACCTTCGCAACAGGTGCTACATTAGTGCAGATTGAAGATCCGAGAGATGTGTCAGATATTCTGGCTTTGATTGAAAAAGAAAGTATTACGATTATTAATTCTATTCCTTCTACAATGGAATTATATGTAAATAATAGTAAAGAAAGCTATAAAAACAATTCAGTAAGACTTTCTTTATTAAGTGGAGATTGGATCTCACTAAAGCTACCAGATAAAATAAAAATGAAATTTCCAAACTGTAAAGTAATAAGTCTTGGTGGAGCTACAGAGGCTTCTATATGGTCCATTTACTTTCCAATAGATAAGGTAAATGACACTTGGAACAGTATTCCCTATGGATATCCTTTAGCTAATCAAAAAATTTATATTTTAAATTACGAACAAAAATTATGTTCGTATGGGATAGAAGGAGAAATATATATAGGTGGGCAAGGAGTAGCGAAAGGGTATATTAATGATCAGATTAAAACAGAGAAAGCATTTGTCGAGCATAGTAAATTGGGGAGATTATATAGGACAGGTGATTACGGTGTAATGACACGTGAGAACTACATTCGGTTTTTAGGGCGAAAAGATAGCCAGGTCAAACTTCATGGATATCGAATAGAACTAGGAGAAATAGAATCTGTTATGAAGAAATTTCCTAGCATGACTGACGCTGCCGTTTCAATTATAAAAAATGAAGCTAATAGTGATATCTTGTGTGCCTTTTATGTAATGGAGGAAAAATTTCTGCCTGATTTAAAAAAATATATGCAGACATATTTACCTACCTATATGATACCTACCGAATTTGTAAAAATAGATAGTATACCATTAACTCTAAATGGAAAGGTAGATAGAAATGCACTGAAAACACAAAGGATATCTCAAAATAAATTGGTGACAAATACTGCAGAGAAAAATGTTTCATTAGAAACAAGACTGATTCAATTACTCAAAAATGTATTTCCGACAAAAGTGGATATAAGTGCTAATGATAATTTCTTTGAATTAGGTTTAAATTCAATTTCAATGGTAAATCTTGTCGGGGAAATAGAAAAGGAACTTGGAATTCAGTTGAAATTCAAAGAATTTCTAAAAGCAAACAATATTCATGAATTAGCAGAAATATTAAATGAATCAACTATAAGCACGGTAGAGCATAAAGAGGTGTATAAGGCAAGCGATAAAGAACATTTATACGATCCATTTCCAATTAGTGATGTACAGTTAGCATATTTTATGGGGAGAGATGAAGCATTTGAGCTTGGCGGAACTTCTACACATGCGTATGGAGAAATAGAATCAACATTAAATATAGAACTATTTAATCAAAGTCTGCAAAAAGTTATTGATCGACATCCTGTTCTACGTTCGATTATTTTACCTAATGGTATGCAGAAAATATTAAAAAATACTGAAGAATATCAGATAGAGGTGCTTGATTACTCTGGCATGACGGAAGAGCAGTTTCAAGAGAAAGTTTTGATGGAACGAGAACACTCATCACATCATGTTTTCAAACCGAATGAATGGCCATTATTCTCCTTTAAAGCCTTTAAGACGCCCCATAATACAAACTATTTATTTGTAGAATTAGATTTGCTTATTGGTGATGGTATGAGCATGCGAATCTTGGTAAATGAAATTATGGAATTTTATAATAATCCATCACTAGTATTGCCACAGTTAAACTATACATTTAGAGATTATATGTTAGCACTGGAAGAATTCAAAAAAACTGATGAATATAAGAGTGCGAAAAAATACTGGCTGGATAAAATTGATGAATTTCCAAGTGCACCGGCTCTTAATTATGTAACTAAGGTGAAAGACGTTCATACACCTCATTTTGAGCGAGTCGAAAAAATCTTTAATGAAACAGAGTTAGAAAAATTACGGGTTGCTGCTAGAGCACATAATGTGACGGTTTCATCCGTTCTATGTACAGCGTTTTCAAAAGTATTGGAATTTTGGAGTAATCAATCGCATTTTGCGATTAATCTAACAGTATTTAATAGAAAGAAATTTCACCCAGATGTAAATAAACTAATAGGAGATTTTACATCCACGATGTTACTGGATGTGAATTTTGAAGGGTCTGATGACTTCTGGGAAGAATGTGCAAGAACTCAAGAGGTTTTGATGGAGGCGTTGGAATATAGAGACTACAATGGTGTTGAATTTATTAGAGAAATCGCAAAGCACAGGCATCAAGAAAATATGGCAATCATGCCTATTGTTTTTACAAGTATGATTTTTGATGAAAGTAATCACCAGGAAAACTATGTTGACGCAATTGGAAAAACAAAATATGAAAGAAGCCAGACCTCACAAGTATTCCTCGACTTCCAAGCAAGTGATGATAATAATCAGCTAAAAATGAGCTGGGATTATGTTAAAGAACTATTTGATGCAACCGCAATTGAGGATATGTTTACCTGCTATATAAAACTGCTTTTTGATGTTATCGATGGAAAGAAAAAAATTAAAATGGAAATGCCTAAAGATGACAAGGAATTTATCGAACAGTATAATTCTACAGAAGACTATATTCCTCAAGGGTTATTATATGAATCCTTATATACAAACGCTCGACTGATACCTAATAATATAGCTATTATAAATGGCACTGAATCTATAACTTACGAGCAACTTAACAAATTATCCAATAAAGTTGGACACTATCTATGTACTCAGGGTATTAGAAGAAAAGATGTGGTATGTGTTCTTGTGAAACCAAGAATAGAGACAATTGCCATTATATATGGAGTTTTGAAAGTTGGAGCAACTTATGTGCCTATAGACTCAAGCTACCCAGAAGAGCGTATTAAATACATAACTAATAAATGCAATTCAAAACTTTTGGTAGAGAGCTATCCCGAGAAAAAAATCTGGGAAACGCTTAGTGATGAAGATTTGAAAGTTTCGAGTTTGCCTACAGATCTAGCCTATATTATTTTT
This sequence comes from Blautia sp. HCN-20427, assembly GCF_037890365.1. Classification (NCBI taxonomy): domain Bacteria; kingdom Bacillati; phylum Bacillota; class Clostridia; order Lachnospirales; family Lachnospiraceae; genus Blautia; species Blautia sp. HCN-20427. The sequence goes on from NZ_JBBKBX010000010.1 coordinate 64,990, forward strand.
ACATCAGGAAGTACAGGTATGCCTAAAGGTGTTGAAATCACACACGCAGCAGCTTATAATACCATCTTTGATATTAATAATAGATTTAATATATCAGAAGAAGACAAGATTCTTGGTGTTTCATCACTCTGCTTTGATTTATCAATATATGATTTATTTGGTACACATATGGCAGGCGCTTCACTTGTCCAAGTGGAAGATTCTAAGGATATTAATGAAATTTGTAGCGTGATAAAAAAAGAGAATATAACAGTATATAATTCAGTTCCAGCCATAATGGAATTGGTTGTTTCAAATATGAAGCCAACAAATAACAATCTTAGACTGGTTCTTTTGAGTGGAGATTGGATACCTACAGACTTGCCTGATAAAATTCGCAAGACATTTGGAAAAACTGAGATTATCAGTCTTGGCGGAGCAACAGAAGCAAGTATTTGGTCAATATATTATAAAGTGGATAAAGTAAAGAAAGAGTGGGAGAGTATTCCATATGGTTGTCCACTTAGAAATCAAAAAATGTATATATTGGATAGTAAGAAGAGGATTTGTCCAGTTGGAGTCATCGGAGAAATATATATCGGAGGTCGAGGTGTTGCGGCTGGATACGTGAATGAATCTAAATTAACAGCGGAAGCATTTATTTCACACGAGCTAGGCTATCTGTATAGAACAGGAGATTATGGCGTATTAGTTCGAGATGGTTATATCAAATTTATGGGAAGAAGAGACTCTCAGGTTAAGATTGGAGGATATAGGATAGAACTGGGCGAAATTCAGAGTAAATTAATGCTTATAGATTGCATTAAAAAAGCAGTTGTTTTAGTTAAAGAGGGTAAAGATGGTAGTAAATTTTTAAACGCATATGTCGAAACTTCTGCCGAAGTGCAAGAGAAATATATTAAAGAAAACCTTTCTAAGTATCTTCCTAAATATATGATACCGGATCAAATAATAACTGTAGATAGTATACCTCTTACCGGAAATGGGAAGATTAATACGAAAGTGTTACTAGATCTTTCTAAAAATGGTTGTAGCAAACCACAAGTTTATATCAAGCCTAAAAATGAAACTGAAGAAAAAGTATATGAGTTATGGAAGCAAGCATTAGGGATTGAGGAGTTCTCAGTCGATGAAGACTTCTATATGTTAGGTGGACATTCAATTACTATGATTAAACTTCTTGCATTAATCGAAAAGGAAATGAATGTAAAACTTTCGTATAGTGAATTTATTCAAAATCCTACAGTTTTGCAGAATGCCCTCGTTATTAATTCAAAAAAAACTGGAAGTCTCACGCAATATCCGGAGCTTTGCGTTGATCAGAATAAAGAGTATGAGGAATTTGAATTAACGGATATTCAAATGGCCTATTTAGTAGGTAGGAATACAGCTTTAAAATCCGGCGGTGTTTCAACGCATATGTACACGGAACTTATTACAGAGCTTGATATGAAGAAATTCAATGTTGCTTTAAACAAAACGATCTTACGCCATGGAATGCTTCGAGCAATTGTTTATAAAACAGGTAAACAAATAATTTTAAAAGATGTACCTGAATATAGTATTTTTATTGAGGATATTTCGGATTTGTCAGAAATAGAGCAACAGGATAAAATTGTCAAAAAACGTGAAAACCTATCCTCTCATGTATTTGATACGGAAAAATGGCCGCTATTTAATTTTGAAGCATTTTATTTAGGAAAGGGAAAAAGCTATTTATTTGTTGAGTTCGATCAGCTAATTGCGGATGGGACAAGTATACAGATTATTACAAATGATATTTTAGACTTTTATTTTCATCCAAATGCAACAATTCAGAATACAGAGATTACATTCCGAGACTATATGGAGACATATTCACTGATGAGGACGCAAGATAAATATGATGAAGATAAAAGGTATTGGCAAGAAAAAATAGATATTTTCCCAGAAGCACCAATGCTCCCTATTATAAAAGAAGGACTACAAGAAAAAAAATGGACATTTAAGCGATTAAGTACTGTTATAAGCAAAGAGAAATATGAAAAAATAAAGAATTTTGCTATGAAGAACAGGACGACAGTTTCAGTTGTATTATGCGCTGCGTATTCAAAAGTATTAAGCGACTGGTGCAACCAAAAGAAAATTGCATTAAATTTGACATTGTTTAACAGATATCCATTTCATAGAGATGTTGATAAATTAGTGGGAGATTTTACATCTGTATTATTGTTAGACATTGATTGCAGTGAAACAGATAATTATTCAGAACTGTGTTCTAATATACAAAGAACCTTAGCAGAGGCTATGGAACATAAATTGTATGAAGGAATTCAGGTTATTAGAGATCTCGCAAGAAAAAAGGGAATGGTTAATCAACCTGTGATGCCAATAGTGTTTACAAGTATGCTTTTTGGAGAACACAAGGATTCAAATCACACAATTGGAAAACAAGTATATACATCCACACAAACAACACAGGTATTTTTGGACCATCAGGCAAATGATATGGATGGCAATCTAAATCTCACATGGGATTACGTGTCAGATTTGTTCGATAAGGATGTTATTGAAAAAATGTTTGAGCAATATATAAGCAATGTTAATAACATAATTGATGGTAACGTCCTTTTTGAAGAGCAGCTAAATACCTCTGATATCAACTTACTTAAAAAATATAATATGACTGAAACAACAATATCAGATAAGAGCTTAATTGAATTATTCACTGAATCGGTACGCAAATATCCTGATAATATTGCCGTTATTGATAATGATGACATGATTACATATGGAGGATTAGACCAGATGTCTAATCAGATGGCCAATTACTTAAAAGAAAAAGAAATAGAAAAAGGTGACAAAGTTGCTATTTTAGGATACAGGGATTTTAATACTATTGTAGGTGTTTTAGGTATTCTTAAACTTGGAGCCGCATATGTACCTCTCGATCCTGAAGTTCCTAAAGAAAGAAGGGAATTCATAAGGAAAAATAGTGAATACAAGTATTTATTAGATACAAAAAATGAAAATGAGTGGACAAAGTACGCATGCCAGTATGAAATCGAGAAATTTGATGAAACCTCCCTCGCATATATTATCTATACTTCAGGTAGTACTGGAAAACCCAAAGGAGTAATGATTTCAAATTCTGCCGCAGTTAATACTATTTTGAATATTAATAAAAAATTTGGTATTACTTCAAATGATAGAATAGCAGGAATTTCATCACTATGCTTTGATCTTTCTGTCTATGACATTTTTGGCGCTTTTGAAGCAGGAGCGAGTATGGTTGTAATCAAAGATCAGCGCAATATGCAGGATGTCATTAAAACTGTTGAAAAAAATAAGGTTACCGTGTGGAATTCAGTTCCTGCAATTATGGAAATGGGAATTCGCTATATAAAGACATCTGGAGAAAATGATTATGCTTGGGATATGGAAGCAGAAGATTATGAACTGCATGATAAAAAATTGTACTGGTCTCCAGCAGCAGTTTGGAAAATTAGTAATAACGCTTTATTTATAAATAATAAAGTAGTTGAAGATTCCTTTATGGCGAAATTTTTACCGGAATTATATTTTTATGTGCAGGATGGAAGAAGCAAAGATGAAATTTTAGATCATTTTTCTGATTTGCCGCAAAAAGATCTGCAGAAGTCCATAGAAAATTTGCTGGAAGAGCACATTCTAATAGACTCTATTTTGTCCCCAGAAGAATTATTTGAAACACAGGACAAATTATATCAACATACATTTGGAGAAACCCTCATTTACGATGCAGAGTCATATAAAGAGTTTAAAAAAATGCAGATGCGTCGGCAGTTGGATTACAGAGGAGAGAGAATTAAGCTGCTAAATAATATCAAATATCCGGATGTAATAAATGATAGGGAAAGCTGTAGAGAATTTAATCAAAAGAAAAAGATTCCATTTAGTATATTTTCAGCGGCATTATCAGTATTTGCACAAAGAAATACAGAGGGAAAGGTAAAATATAACTACTCCAGTGCTGGAGGTTTATATCCAATTGATCTATATGTTTATATTAAAAAGGATCGAATTGAAAGTGTAAATCCTGGATTATACTATTACAATCCAGTGAATAATGGATTAATCGTAGTAGAAGATGGTGAAGTTATCTCTTCCGATGCCCATTATTTTACTAATAAATCCATTTTTAATTCATCAGCATTTTCACTATTTTTTGTTTATAATGCTGCAGTTACAATGCCCAGGTATGGTGGAGCGGGGTACGAATATGGATTTATTGATACGGGTATTATGACAGCACTATTCACGCAAATCTGCCAATACTTAAATTTAGGAACTTGTTCAATAGGTGATATGAACTTTTCCAAAATAGCTAAGAAATTTAAAATGAAAAAAAGCCAAATGTGGATACATACAGTTGAATGCGGAATAAAGAAAGATAACAGCGAATTAGCTATGTTACCTGTAAATCAAGATCTAAAAGATAAATCAGATAATAGTCAATTGGTAAATAGCGATTTACGCGTGGTGATGCTTAGTGGTGACTGGATTCCAAAAGATCTCCCATCAAAAATCAAATCATATGCACCAAATGCTAATATAGTAAGCCTAGGTGGTGCAACAGAAGCCAGCATCTGGTCAATATATTATCCTGTAGATGATGTTGATAAAAAGTGGAAAAGTATTCCATATGGATATCCTTTAGCTAATCAAAAAGTTTATATTATGGATACAAAAGGGCATGTGCTCCCAGTTGGAGTGAAAGGTGAAATTTGTATTGGAGGTATGGGTGTAGCAAAGGGATATTGTAACGATGAAGAAAAAACAAATCAAGCGTTTATTACATATCCAAGGTATGGAAGAGTTTATCGCACAGGTGACTTTGGTATTATGCATCAGGAAGGATATATTGAATTTTTAGGTAGAAAAGACTATCAAGTGAAAATAAATGGATATCGGATTGAATTACAAGAAATTGAAAACGCACTAACTTCAAATTATGATATTGAAAACTGTGTTGTAAAAGTGCAGACTGATCAGTTTGGAGATGTTTTAATTGCCTATTATACAGCGAATAGCGAAGTGAATGAGGTGGAACTGAAGACATCGTTAAAAGGAATTCTGCCTGATTACATGATCCCTAAATATTTTATGAAAATAGATTGTTTTTATCTTAATAGTAATGGGAAAATAGATCGAAATAAATTGCCTAAATTCAATATTAAAGTTAATAGAAAAGAAAATGGGGTGATTGCAAAGACTGATACTGAAAGAAAAGTATGCAATATAGTGGAAGATGTATTACAGGTTTCAGGAGTGCAGATTTCAGATGATTTTTTTGAAATTGGAGGTGACTCTCTGAGAGCGACAGAATTTGTCGCAAAAGTAGAAAAAATATTTAAAGTAAAAATTGGGTTTGAGATTTTCGAAAATTCAAAGATTTCAGATGTTGTAGAAACCATTGAAAATAAGAGAAATGAGGTGAAAGAGAAACATGAAATGAACAATAATATTGAGATGATTAAACAAGGATCAAATACGCATAAAAAGTTTTTCCTTTTTAGCGAGGTACAAGGAGCTATTGATCAGTATTATCCTTTAGCTAAATTTGTAAAAGATGAATACTGTTTGTATGGTGTTAAAGATAATTGGTTTAATGGATTAAGTGCAATGAATGTGACGCTTGAAGCATTATCAAAAATATATGTAGATGAAATAGTAGAGTTAACGGATGATAAAGATGAAGTTATATTAGGGGGCTGGAGCTTTGGTGGTCTTTGGGTTCTAGAGGTTTATAAGCAATTGAGAGCTTATCGTAAAGTAAAATACCTAGCTATAATTGATTCTCTTCAACCGGATGCTGTATTTGATATGCCATTGGAGTTTACATTAAATGAAGAAAAAGAAATTGTGAAACAATATATTTCGCCTTCAATTGAAGTAGATTCAGCACCTAATACAGAAGAGCTTTGGAAAATGGTAATTGGCTATTTTAAAAAGAACACGCATTCTTATGAACGATTTATAAATGGTTTTGGCGATTTGAGTTTCGTATTGCAAGAAGCAGACCCTGTAGAATGCATTAAGCATTTTAATCTGTTCCGAACACTTTCGAGTGCACAAAGTAAGTATAAAATGGGAAATGAAAGCTATGACATACCTGTTGTATTAGTCAAAGCTGAAAAGTCTTATATTAATATGGACTTAGAAGTATGGAATACACTTTTCCCGAACAATCAAATGTTAATGTATCCAGTAAATCATAATCAAATTATCCAAGAACCTGTAGCTTCTGAATGGATTAATAACCTCAATCAGGTGATATAGGTGTTTATAAGAATTCTGCCCCCTATTAGTTTAGGGGGCATGAAAGGAGAGACATGAATAAAAATATTGAAATTTCAGGAATAGGTATTGATTATCCAAGTTATGGAAAAGTAGATTACGATAGTTTACGAAAGTATTACCAAGATAAAAAAATAAGAATAAAAAGTTTGATGAAAATATTGGGTAAAAATGGACGGTTTACTGGAAACAATAGTGATGAATATTATAAATTGATGGAAAATGCTTCAAAAGAATCTATAAAAGCAGCTGGGATTAATATTAATGATTTAGATATGATCGTTGTAGCTACGGATACTCCGGAATATTTATCACCAACAAATGCACTTAGAATAACTAATATTTTGCAAGCCAAAAATGTGAAGGTAGCATTTGATATGAATGCCAATTGTGCAGCAGGAATTATTTCGCTAGATCAAGTAAGTAGTTATATGAAAGAAAATACAACCATAAATAATGCTTTAGTAATTTGTGCATTTATGGGAAGCTATGTTTTTACTTCTGAAAATCCAATTTCATATTGCACTTTTTCCGATGGTGTTTCTGCTATCGTTTTGAAAAAGGCAGAAAGTTCATACGGTATTATAGATACTAACTATGTAACAGATAGCTCTTATATGGAGATGGATGTTATTCCGGCTAGTGGATTCTCAGAAATCTTGAGGAATGAAAAAAGACATGATGAAGATTTAAAATTGGGAATGGATCAAGGACTAGATATATCTTTTATACCTGAAATATGGTCCAAACAATTAGAAAATTTATTTGCAAAAAATAAATTGACTCCTGAAGAAATATCGCAATATATTTTTTCACAATTTTCTTTGTATCATATAAAGAGTACTATACAGAAATTACATCTTTCTAGCGAACACTACACATATGTTGGAGATAAATACGGATATACTGGTGAATGTAGTCCAATATTTGCATTATACGATGCAAAAAAATCCAGGAAAATTAAAACAGGAGACTATATTGTTTTGTGCGGTATAGGCGCCGGATATACTAGTGCAGCCATGTTATATAGAGTGGGAAAGGATGATTTAAATATATTATGAAAGTAGGAGATTTTTTACAAGAAAAATTTAGAGATATGGGATTTGAAGAAGAAATGTCGCAAGAAACAATTCTGGATTTGAATCTTACCTCGCTTGAAAAAGTGGATTTGCTTCTATCAATTCAAGAAGAATACGGTATAGAAGTAAAACTATCAGAACTTGATAATATGTCTTTTAAGATCTTAGATGAGTACATATCCAGGAGAATTAAGATTGAAAATGAAAAGTAGAGGTTATCCATTACCTTAATCGCATTACAATAAAGCCATCTTACGGTGGCTGCTTTGAAAATTGAATATGTAGACAAAGTTATAGGTTATTCCGTTGCTGACTTGATGCGGTAACCTTGAAACTGAGCCATTAAAATAGCCTGCTCAACCGTGATTTCACGGGTTGTCGGAAGAATATCAGATTTTTGGTATAAATCTGAATTATAATTCTCACCATTTTTGAGCATGTGGTATAATGCTGTAAGAAGCATTCTTGCAATAGCAATGATTGCCTTCTTATGACCGCGACGCTTTTTGATACGGAGGTAGCGGTCACGAATTTCAGGATGCTTTTTGCTCTTGATCGCAGCGTTTGCACACTGTACAAGAAGAGGTTTGATATAGCATCCGGCCTTGGAAACCCGGACAGATTTTTTCTTCCCTGCACTTTCGTTGTTGGTTGGAGTAAGACCAGCCCATGAACATAAGTGTTTCGCCGAAGGAAAAGCCTCCATGTTTGTTCCGATTTCGGAGATGATACCGATAGCAGTAAAGGTGTTCTTAAAACCTGGAGCGGTTAGGATAATGGAAATTTCCTGCTGATAGGGATTGGCGAGCGCAAGAATGAGTTCTTCTAACTCTGCTTTCCGGGATTCAAGGTTATCAAAATGTTCTTTAATGATCTTTAATTTAGCAGCCTGTTCCGGAGTAATATATCCGTCAATGGCGAGTTCCAGTTCAGGAAGTTTATCTTTCATGGAACCATGGATTAAAGATTCAATATCAAAAGAAGTATTATCAGGATTTTCAAGGATTTTAGCAATAATCTTTTGAGAACTTTTGCCAAAAGTGTCCGAGACAACGCTTGCCAACTGAATGTTGGAAACCGTGAGACAGTTCTGGTATCGGTTCTTTTCACTGGATTTAAAGCAGGTCAGTTTGAAACGGTAACGCATAAGGTCACGGAGCTGTCGAATGTCAGCAGGAGGCATAAAGCTACCGGCAACAAGATCATGCTTAAACAGGTCAGCAATCCATTTCGCATCTTTCTTGTCAGTTTTTTTACCACGGATAGCCTTAACATATTTGGGATGAGCAAGGACGATGGAACAGTCATGTTCTAAGACGTTGTAAACGGGAATCCAATATTTACCTGTAGATTCCATACAGACATCCTTGCAATTACGGTCGAGCAGCCATTTGAGCAACTGTTTCAGCCCTTTCGTGTAGGTTGAAAAGTGATGGCGCTCATAGGTGGTAATGCCTTGCTTATCAGTTTTAGCAATACAAGCCACTACAAAGTTTTTGTGGACATCGATGCCACAACAAATTTTGTACACGATTTTTAAAGCCATAGGGACTCCTTTCAGAACCAAAAGGTTCACTAAAGATTATAGGGAGAGACGGCATTGACTGAACGCCTAAGCCATAAACGAAGTAGTTTATACAAAGATAAGATTACGTGCTTGGTGTCACACTTATTTGTGCTTGAAAAGGCGAACTACACATATAAGTATTCGGTCATTCCCAAAGTGGAACAACCCACTCACCTCCCCGTGATTTGTAGTATACCGAGCTCCCTACAAAAAGAATTATAAAGAAAAAAAGCTGGGCAGAAAACTGTTTTCATAACGTTTTGTGCCTGAGCGAAGCGAAAGGAATGGATATAAGTATGAAAGTAATTGAAAAAAATCTATGTAAATATCTTTTAGAAAACAAAAAGGATTCTAGTAAAGTTGCTTTATATTATGGAAATACAGAATATACATATAGAGAAATATATTACCAAGTGGATACATATGGAGAATATTTAAGAACAAGGTTATCCTTAGGTAGTAAAATAATTATACATATTAAAGATCAGCCCCAAAGTATATTTCTATTTTTAGGGGCAATCAAAGTGGGGATACATCCTATCATTTTGAACAGAAATCATAATATTGAAAATATTATGGACACGCTGGAACGTGAAAAAATAAAGCTAGTTATATGTGATTACAATAAGAATAATGATATAAGATTTATTCATATAGATAATTTAACATTAAACTATGAGAAGACTTCAGCAGAATTCTGGGCATATGAAACAAAAGTCTTTTCGATTTTTTCATCCGGAAGTAGTGGAAAGCCAAAACTAATCTCACATAGCTTTGATGACGTATTAACATGTATTAAAAGGTCTGATGAAAATATAATGCATGTTCAGGAATCAGATGTATTTTATTCGCAATCAAGTTTAGCCTTTGCTTACGGTATTGTAAGTTCGATTTTCATTCCATTTGCTTTTGGCGCTTCTACTATTGTTAATACTAATGGTGATGTTTTTGAAATTGTTAGAACAGTTCAGGAAAAGAAACCGACGCTTTTTTTTGCAGTCCCGATTATATATAAAAATTTAATCAGAATGGCGAAGATCAGTGATTTAGATTTCAGTTCAGTTAGAGTATTTCTATCAGCTGGAGAGCTTATGCCTCCAAAGATAATAACTGAATGGGAATTTATATTTAAGAAAACAATTCTGCAGGGTATAGGCAGTACAGAACTCTTATATTTATATATTTCAAACACTCTATGCGAGAATAAAGCAGGAAGTTTGGGAAAAGTATTAAAAGGATATAACGTAGAAATTAGAGACGAAAATGGCAAAAAAATTTTAGGCCCAGATAAAATTGGGGAGTTAAGTGTTTCGGGCAATAGTTTAAGTACTGATATTATTGATTCGAATGAAGTATTTATTGAAAACGAGCATGTTTGGCTAAAAACAGGAGATTTAGTAAAAATAGATTCGGAGAATTTTTACTGGTATATGGGAAGAGTTTCTGATAGTTTTAAAATAAATGGCAGTTGGGTTGACTCAAATAAAATTGCTAATATTTTAAACAAGCATCCTAAAGTAAAGGAGGCTGTAATTTCTGGAAAGCTTTCTAAAGATGAACCAACAAAAATAGTTGCGTATATTGAGGAAGAAAAATACATTAGTGAATGCGATATAAAAGAACTTAAAGCAATGGTATCAAAATCTTTGGGAAGAGAATTTATTCCATATATGTTCTATATAGTAAATGAACTTCCAAGGAATGCTAATGGAAAAATAGATCGGAAAAAGTTACTGGTAGAAATTAATGATACCAGAGCATATTGAGAGGACAAAATAATATGGAAAAAAAGGTTGCAATTATCGGGATGGGAAATGTAGGATCTACTATTGCATATACTGTGCTTTTAAAGAATGTTTGTAGCAGGTTGATTGTTACTGATAAGAATGAAAAACTTTCACATGCTCAATTGCTAGACTTGCAGCATGCTGCTGTTTTAATGAATCGAGATATTCTTATAGAAGAAAAGAAATATTCAGAATTTGGAGATGTTGATTTGGTCGTTTTTACAGCAGCAGCACCTTTAAAGTTAGGACAAACCAGATTGGATATGTTTGAGACATCGAAAAACATAGTGCAGGATGTTATTCCCCAAATTATGTCATCTGGATTTAATGGCATCGTATTGGTTGTTACAAACCCTGTCGATCTTGTATCATATCTGGTATACAAGTACTCTGGACTACCATGTGAACGAGTAATAGGAACCGGCACATTTTTAGACACACTACGATTAAAAAAAGAATTGGCAGAGACATTTAAGGTGAGCATAGCTGATGTATCAACGTATGTAGTTGGTGAACATGGTGACTCCCAAGTGATTAGTTGGAGCAACACAAAGATTAGAGGTAAATTAGTTGATGAAATAGCAGTAGAAAACCAGGAGATTGAAAAGCTAAAAATTCGAATAGAGGATACTGTAAAACAAGTTGGGTGGGATATTGCCAATTATAAAAAGGCTACAACGTTTGGAATTGCCAATGTTACTGCTGAAATTATAGAAAGCATTTTCAATAATACAAATAAAGAAATTACCTTATCAGTATTAAATGGTAATACATATAGTAGTGTACCTGTTTTAGTTGGAGGAACGGGAATTCAAAGACAGTTAGAGATGGAGTATTCTCAACATGAATTATATAAAATTAAAAAATCAAAAGAGACAATAAAAAGGCATTTGCTAATCGAATGAAGATTATTCATTGACAATTCTCATAAATTGGAGTATGATATTTGTAATTGTTAATACCTATGCGTATTTTAAATCTATCAATGTTTTATAAATTCCAACAACATAATGATAAAACATTGATAGATTTCTAAGTATACGCATCAAAAGAGAAAAATATCTATTAAAGAAAGGAAAGAGGGGATGTTTAATTGAGCTGATAACATAGATTAATGTAAGTGTATATACTGAAATGTATAATCTTTGCAATTAATGGTGAAAATGGAGACTATATTACTATGAAGGATCAATTAATAAAAGAGAACTCTAAAGAGGCCTTTAATGAGCAGGCATATTCATATGATTATGATATAAAAGGCAGACATGCACGCACAATGTATCCAGAGATACTAAATTATTTAAGTTCAATTACATATAGTAATTTTTTGGATTTGGGATGTGGTACTGGTGAAATGATTAAAATTATTCTAGCTAGTGATAAGAAAAAAAAGGCGTCTGGAATTGATATTTCTCCGAAAATGATTGAAGTCGCAAAGAAGAAACTGCCACAAGCTGTAGATTTAAGAATTGGTGACAGCGAAAATCTACCATATCCAAATGAGTTTTTTGATGTGGTGTATTGTAATGATTCATTTCATCACTATCCTAATCCGGATAATGTAATATCAGAAGTTTTCCGAGTTTTAAAAAAAGAAGGAATCTTCATTATTTGCGACTGCTGGCAACCATATTTGGGACGTATAATAATGAACATTTACATGAAGCACAGTAAAGAGGGAGATGTAAAAATATATTCTAAAAAAGAAATGGAGACAATGCTAAGAACAAAATTTAAAATAGTAACATGGAAAAAATTGAATAATACATCATGCTTTTGTATAGCTCAAAAGGAGAGGAGGAAAAATGGCTAAAATTAGGATAACAAAAGAACCAGAAGAAAGGAGAAAAGAAATATTAAATGCCGCTATAAAAGTATTTTCTGAAAAAGGTTATGAAAAAACTTCTATAACAGATATTGCGAAGTCTATAGATATAGCGCAAGGTCTATGTTATAGGTATTTTTCTTCTAAAGAGGAATTGTTTGACGCTGCACTTGAAGAATATTCGGACATTCTTATAGGAAATATGATGAAGGAATTTACTGGACAAGAACAAAATTTATCCGAAGTAATCAATAAAATAGCAACTTCTTATGAATGTGACACAGATGTACATTATAGTCTTTTTCATGGTGAACATAATAGAAAGCTTCATGATCAGCTTTTACTACGCGTTTGTGAAAAGTTATCTCCTGTAGTCAAGAAGTATTTGCAAGATGCAGTTGCCACTAATCAAATAGAAATACCAGACGTAGCTGCAGCTACTTCATTTTGTGTTTATGGTCAGCTGGGAATTCTTTTAGATAGAAATATTTTAGAAACGGAAAAAACGGAAAAAATAAAATCATTTTTAAAATTTATTTTAAAAATTTAAACTTTTATTTAAATAATGATTTATAGTTATAAAATGAATGAGTTTCATTCATTACAGGAGAGGCAGTATGAATACAAAAATTGATTTTATAAATGGAGATACAAAAAAAAGTTTTGCAGCTATGGCTATCCCTATGATCTTGGCTATGTACTTAAATATGGCATATAACATTGTAGATAGTTTATGGATCGGAAATTTACTAGGAGAGTCTGCATATGCTGCATTAACGAATTCTACTCCCGTTATTTTACTTTTAACATCAATAGGGATGGGAGCTACGAATGCAATTACGATTTCAATTTCACAGGCGTTGGGAAAAAAAGATTTAAAGAAAGTAAATACTGTAATTTCAACTTCTTTAGTTATTTCAATACTATTTGCAATTTGTATAACTATTATTTTGGAAATTTTTTTGAAAAAAATACTTATATCTTTAAATACACCTAGAGAAATATTGGAAATGGCATATCAGTACTTAAGTATTTATATAGTGGGATACTTAGCTGTGTATTTATTTTTATATTTTACAGCTGTTTTAAGGAGCTTTGGAAATTCTATGTTTCAAGCGATAGCTATTTTAGTATCAACTGGATTAAATGCTATTCTAGATCCAATATTTATTAATTTATTAGGATTTCGTGGGGCTGCTATAGCGACAGTATTGTCACAAACTATTTGTTTGTTCTTTATGATTATATATATTTCTAGAAAAAAATATTTTAAAGTATATATAAAATTATGTGATAAAGAAGTACTATTAGACATCGTGAAAAAAGCTATTCCCTCAATCATCCAGCAGAGTATTCCCGCAATAAGTACAACTTTTTTGACCGCTTTAGTAAGTTCATATAGCATTGCAGCCATCGCAGGATATGGAATTATAGGCAAGTTAGAAACTGTTCTTTTATACCCAGCAATGGGGTTAAATATGGTGCTCACAGCAATTATAGGTCAATGTATAGGTGGGAAGAGAGTTGACAGAGCAAGAAATTATCTAAAATGTTCTATTATTTATGGCGTTTTGGGATTGGCAGTTTTATCAATTATATTTGTGGTTTCTGCAAGGCCGTTATCCAGATTGTTTCTTGATAGTGCAAATGCATCAAAACTTGTTTCCCAGTATTTTATGATTGTTGGATTTGGATATGTATTAAACACAATTACAAATATTTATTTAGGGGCTTTAAATGGAATGGGAAAACCATCTATAAGCATGCTACTTATGATAATTTATTATATAGCTGTTAGAATGCCACTAGCATTTATTTTATCATCATTCACTCCGTTAGGATTAAGCGGAATCTGGCTGGCAGTATTAATTAGCCATATTATTGCATGTTTGGTAGCAACAATAACAGGAATCCATCGCATAAGATTTCTATCCATATAACTATAGAATTATCGAGGAACAAACTTATGTTTAATCAACAAAAAAAATGTATTTCTAGGAGTAACACATATTATGTTATAAAGTATAGCCTGATAGGTATAATACTAAATATATGTTTGTTCTCCATAAAATTTGTTGCTGGATTGTATGCTAATTCTATTACAATAATAGGTGATGGAATAAATAACCTATCGGATATAGGAACTACTATAGTTTCCTGCGTCGGAATACTATTGGCAGGTTTTGGTGCAGGAGAGCATCATCCATTTGGACATGGACGAATTGAATGGATATGTGGCTTGTTTTCATCGTTTTGTATAATGTATATAGGGATAGAATTATTTAAAGTGTCATGGAGTTTTTTGTTTCAACCAAAAGATTTAAAATATTCTAATTTAATAGTTTTATTACTAATAATTTCAATATTAACAAAAATATATATTTTTTTGTTTAATTCAAAGATTAGTAAAAAGTATGAATTAGTATCATTGAAAGCTGTTGCTGTTGATTCATTAAGTGATGCTGCGTCAACAGGGGCAGTTTTAGTTGCTTATCTAACACAAAATTATTTTAAATGGAATATTGATGGATTTTTAGGAATAATTGTGGCTGTTCTAGTTATAAAAAGTGGAGCAAAGATTTGCATTGATATTTTGGGAAGAATACTTGGTCGAAAAGCGGATAAAAGAAGGTATGAGGTAATTAGGCAGATTGTATTCAAATATCCAATAGTAATTAATTGTTATGATATTATGATTCACGATTATGGACTAAATAATATGATTATTAATTTAAGTATATTAGTAAAAGAATATGACGATGTTACAAATACGTTATCACAGCAGATTCAATATGATATATATACTAAATTAGGATTTTTTAGTACTGTCCATGAAGAAAAAGCAACTGAAGATATTACTCGGTCAGATCAACTTTATGAATTGATTATTGAAAGAATAAAAACATATGGCATTGAACTAAAGATAAATAATTATAGAATGTTAACTGGGAAATATGTAGTATTTGATTTGATTTTACCCACAACCAATTTGGCGCATAAAGACGAAATTATAAATTCGATAAGAAATGATATAGAAAAATTTGATCCAGAGATTAAAGCAATTGTATATTGTAAAATTTCTAACAATTATAGGACACTTTTTTATAAAATACAGAAACAATAGTTAAGATATATCATAGAAGATAAATTATGTTCGTCAACTAGAAAGTGAGCCATTCGCTGACTTGATTTTGAGCCACCCAGTGATGGCCAGAAAGTGAGTCACCTTTACTTCCTGGCTTCTTTGGTTTTGGTCAGCCGATACGATTCTCCGTTCATATCTAGCACATAGGACTGAAAAGTCAGACGGTCGATCATAGCGGCTACCATGGCTGTGTTCTCAAAAAAGGTTATCCATTCAGAGAATGGCAGATTTGTTGTTACTATAATGCTGTCGCGCTCGCTCCTGTCAGCAATGATCTTAAACAGGAGTTCTGGCTAGTAGCGGTCAAAACTGACATACCCCATTTCGTCCAGTATCAGAAGATCTGCCTTCTGGATTCGTTTTTCCAGTTTGCCAAGGGAATAGTTATCCCGAGCTTCGGAAAGTTCCGTTGACAGGGAGTATGCATTTTTGAACAGAAAGGACATTCCCATGGAGCACGCTTTCAGCTCCAGACCGATTGCCATATGCGTTTTTCACCGGCCTGGATTCCCCAACATTGTGATATTTCTGCGGTCCTTGATAAACTTACAGCTTGAGAGTTCGTTTAAGAAGAGTTCATTTATGGAACCACTGTAGAGTTACAGATCCAGTTCTTCCAATGTTTTGGTAAATGGAAATCCCGCTCTCTTGAGGCGGCGCAGGTTTTGATTTTCCTGCCTTTGCTCATACTCTGTTTCCATTAATGAAAGCAGGATCTCACTGATATCAGAATCAGGAGAAAGCTGACGGAGTGCTTCTTTATAGGTGGTAAAGGTTGGGATCTTAAGCAGCTTCGCATACATCCGGATTTGATCTTCAATTACTGTTGTGCTCATTTGCTGTTCACCTCCTCTCTGAGACTCAGTTGGTCGTATTGTCGGAGGTCAACCGAAAGGATCTTTACCGGATCCTGGATCTGGGGCTTTGTGATGTCAACGAAATCGTGAAAAATGCTCATCATTCTGGAATAATTGCTGTTGTTTTTTCGAAGTTCCTCCAGAACTTCCGGCGGAACATTCTGCTTCACAGGCGCTGCGTCAGGGATCGCCCGCCGCCGTTCTTCAAGAAGCGGCATATAGTGTTCCAGATGGTAAATACTCTGATGTTTCCCGTAACACCGGGTATGTACTGCAATCAATACTCCTTTATAGTAGATTTCTACTGTTTCGGGATATCCTTTGATCCCTACCATTCTGCCAGTATATTGAACCGGAACGGAATAACTGTTCGTCCGAAACCTGGCAGTGGAAAAAGCATTCACTCTGACGTTTGCGCTTTTGGCAGTTTCAAATCTGTACCCGGGGAGAGGATGGAATTCAGCCATCATTACTCCAACTTTATCGGGTTTGCCCTTAATCTGATGTGCTTCATATTTCATGCAGCGTTCCAAAAGTAGTGTATTCAGTTCGGAAATATCAGGAGCGTAGGGAACAGGAACAAGAATGTTTCTGCGGGCCCATCCCACTGATCCTTCTACAAGTCCTTTTTCATGTCCTTCAGCAGGATTACAGAAAAGGGCGGAAAAACTGTAGTGAGCCGCAAGAGCAGTATATCCTTTCTGCGCCTGTGCATGTTTCCCAAATCCCTCTTTTACAGCAACTTTACAATTGTCGAAGATAACCTTATGAGGAACGCCTCTCAGGATATCAAAAGTACGAACGAATGCATCCAGAAAACTTTCTTCATTCTGATGACGATAGGCAAGTACAACTGGTCTGCAGCTGTAACAAAGCCGCGCACAGAAAAGATCGATCACAGTTTTCTGACCGTTGAGATAAACTGTAGCTTCACCCCAGTCCACCTGCATTGCCTTGCCAGGTTCAAACTGAAGAGGAATAAATGCTTTAGGCTTGCATTCCTTTAGTTCATGGACTTTTGCACGGACTGTAGATTCCCCACCTGTAAATCCGGTTTCTTCAACAAGCCGGTCATAGATACGTTTTGCGGTATGCTTTTGCTTTTTAAGACCTTGACGGGAATCTTCCTCAAGGCAGTTTTGTATAAATCGGACTACGTCTGGTGTAAGAATCGTCGATTCACGGTCAGGCGTTTTCCGTTCCCAGGGGACAGTATTCCCTTCACAGTATTTTTAACGGTATTCCTGGACATGCCCATCGTTTTTGCGATATGTCTCTGACTTTCAACAGCAAGGAAACGTCTGCGAATTTCATCGTAATCTTGCATTGTGATAACCACCTTATTTCCCTCCGAATAAAAAGACTTTTATTCAGAGTACTTTTTAAGTGGCTCACTTTTAGATTAGCATTTATAGACAAATAGATTTAGAAGAAAATGGATGATACAAAGTATGACTGAAAATTATAGAAGGTTAGAATTAAATCTTAAAAGTAATACAAAAGAATTTATAAAAATTATTAATTATGTAAAAGGGAGACTGCCAAACGAAAAAGCAGAAACAAAGGAAGACAAAATTGATTTAGATGAGTTTAGTTTTGAAGTAGTCAATATGGCATCTAAAGTATTTGAAAACAAGGAGTTGGTTCTACATGTTACAATCACCAGAAAAGTTCTCCCTACAATATACAGTGATTACATCACTTTAAAGTATATTTTTTCAAAGATTTTGATGATGTGTGTGAAAGGTGCAAAGAATGGAACCATAGTAACTTTATCAATTAGAAAAAAAAGAAATTACTGCATTTATGAATTTATATATCGGAATGGAGAAAAAAACAGTATAAATGATAAATGGAAGGAATGGCTATACTCGATTGTAGAAGATAACAAAGGCACTCTTACAATAAAAGAAAAAAAGAACACATATACATTTATCTGTTTAATCTTATGAACAATAATACCGGAGGAGTAGGTGATAAATCTGTACCTCCGGTATTTTTATTCATCATATGACTCAATAATTTTGCCTATTATTTCTGCTAAAACTTCCAGTTTAGCTTGTGGACAGCTTTCTAAAATGTTATTAAACACTTGTTTACTAGCTTTCGAACCATTTCCAAAAAGAAGATAGTCGGTTGATATTTCCAGAATTTGAGATAAAAGTACCAGATTCTTTAAGGATACTCCACGTGCGCCACTTTCTATATCATCCATGAATTTTGAAGTAATACCTAATTTTTCTGCAAGCTCCTTTTTGGAAATAAGCAGTTCTTCTCTACGTTTCCGAATCCTTGAGCCAAATGACAATAAATCTAATGTATGCATATAACTCCTCCAACTTGTTTAATTATATTTTACGTAGAGATATTCTGAAATAAACTATTAGCGTTGAATATTAGAACTAAAAGTTGTATAGTTAAAGAAATAGCTAAAAGGAGCATACATATAATGCAAAATTACATGGACATGATAATAGAAGAGCTTTCTGATTACGAAATAGAACTATTTTACGACCGAACAAATATGGAACTATATGGCAAAAAAGTAAACCAAAACTATGAGTTGATTACAAATTTGATCAAAGAATTATATGGAGAAAAGGCTAGAGAGCGGATATATATTAGGATGCACGGATACAAAAATTGGATTATAATAAGAATCGTTGGGGAATGGAATTTGCCAGAGGTAAAGATTGCTGATATACAAAAGAAGTGTTTGAAAATTAATAAGGAAACAATAATTACATTCTCAAGAAACGATAAAAATTTTTCTATTATTGTGACTTGCTAATCGTCATTTATACAATAATCTCGTAGTTTGTCCATTCTTATTGAAATTAAATGACTAATTAAATATAATTAACATGTAACAACTTATATGGATAGAGACGGAGGTTATCGTATGAATATGAAAGAAAAAGTTGCAAAAGTTATTGCAAAAACATCATATAAGGTTGCTGAAAAGAATGCCAACACAGCTTGTGTTTTTCTGCATGGACAACCCCAAATGCCAGAAAGCGTAAAGAAATTAAACAAAACAGAGAAAGAGAAATGTGAATAACAGAGTTACCAAGTTTCTATTAGAAACAAATGTAATTACTTCTGATGAGATCGAGATTTATCAATATGGCTTTGATCTTATTGTAAAAATAATAATTCATACGTTTCTAATTTTAATAATTGGTTTCCTTTTCGGACATTTCTTAGAAATGGTTTCTTTCCTAGTCACATATGCTTGGCTACGTGAGTATGCAGGAGGATATCATGCAAGGACGTCAAAAGGATGTTACTATTGTACCATACTCGTTACTATATTTGTGCTTGTGATGTTCTTTATATTTCGGCAGCTAAATGTTGGATTGATCTGTATATGTATGCTGATCAGTGGAATTGTTATATGGAGAGGATCTCCGCAAGAAGCGCCTACTAAACCACTATCAGAAAAAGAAAAAGTAATTTATAGAAAAAAAACACGATCCATTTTGCTCTGCTTAGCAGTTATCTTTGGAATTGGATGCGTCTTAAGCAGAGAGGTTGCGGTTGGAATTGTCTGTTCCTGGATAGTTCAGATGGCAATGTTGTTTTTTGGAAGATACTTTGCAAAAAAATATACGGTATAGTTAAAAAAGAATCTGCTGAAAGGATTCTTTTTTTATTGTATGATTGTAAGTGGAGAATAAAATGATAAAGGAGATAGGAGGCATACAGGATGATAAAGATTGCTGTGTGTGATGATGAAAAACAGGTCCGTCTCAGATTATTGACAATTATCCAACAATACTTCAGTGAAATTAAACGAGAAGTATGGGTTGCCGGATTCAAAAGAGGACAAGAACTTTTAAGTGCAAAAGTAAGATTTGATATCATTTTTCTTGATATAGAAATGCCAGAACTAAATGGCATTGAAACTGCAAAAAAGCTAAGAAAGTGGGATGTTACTAGTAAAATTATTTATGTAACAAATTATGACCACTATCAAAGAAATGCATACGAAGTACATGCTTTTGATTATATAAGTAAACCCATTAAAGACACAGATATTTTTAAAACATTGGGCGAAGCAGTACGCTATTTAGATAATGCAATCGAAAAGCAAAAATGTGTATTTGAGACAGAAGAAGGATTAGTAACTATTGAAATAGAGGATATTTATTACTTTGAATATTCGTGTAGAAGAGTTATTATTCATACTACTCAAGGAAATTACTTTGCGTCATATAGTCTGAAAGAACTATATGAAAAGTTTAAAAAATATAACTTTGAATCGCCACATAAAAGCTTTATTGTAAATTTGTTATATTTAAAAAGAATTAAGGGTTTTGATATACTTCTAGAGAATAATGATATAGTGCCCTTGGCACAAAAACGAGCGGTAGACTTTAAAAATAAATTTAATGATTTTTTACAGTCTACATTTGACAGAATTAGGTAATTGCGAAACACATTCCTAAAACTTGCGTAAAAGAGATAAACGTTCTATCTTACAGATATTTTAATGCAGAAAATAAAAAACACTTGATTTTGGGCACAACAAATAAGCCTCATCTAGCTATGAAGTTGGTAAGTCCTATGCAATAAGAGGTTTCAGACTGCGAATATATTCATGATGTTTAATTTTATCTGCAAGCACTACGGTTATCAGTTGCGTAATGCCTGCAAGTATTAAATCGGCGTGCAACGTGTTTTCGTTTTGTGTACGACGACCTGCCAGGCAGAGGTTTGCTTTGATATGATTGATGTCCCGCTCTACGACAGTTCGAATTTTATAGGTGTTATCCCATTCTTTAGTGCCACGGATAGTGCCAGGAAATGCACGCAGATCCTTTTCTGGATAAATGTAAATCATTCTTCCACAAGGGGATGTGGTACAAGGGTTGTCACATTGGCAACGGCGGTGATAGTTTCCATCTTCACATTTTATATATTTCATTTTCGGGCAGACAAACTTGAAAGTTGGAAGTCCACAGCGAAGATGAGAAGTATTTCCTTCAGGTTTCATTGGAAGTGAGGGATCATGTGGACAGCAAGGGATGCCATTGTCATTGATCGTGTAGTCTATGTTCTCTAAATGAGAGCGTGAATTAAGTGGGATATATGCTTTTGAAAAATGCTTATCAATACCAAAGGTATCACCAGAAAGTAATTCTTTGTATAACTGAACAGAGTCGAAAGAGGCATCGCCCAGAAAAACTTTGGGATTGATCAGTGGGTGCTTTGCAAAAAAATCTTTCAAGGTTGGAACAAGAAGTTTTGAGTCATGGACAGATTTATCTTCATCGGGAGAATCCGTTTTCTTTTCTACGACAATATCAGGATGCGATACTATGAAATCCTTGTTGTAAAAGGAAATATGGCGAATAATTCCAAGTCCGTTGGTGACAATGCCAAACTTGAAAACATAACAAAAATGTCCATTGATGTAAAGCTGTTTGATTTCAGGATTAGCAGAAGCATGAGAAGGCATAGCACCATACGCAGCTTTATAAGGATCATATGATTTATCATAGCCCTTGGATTTGGCATAAGCCTTAAGCTGCTTGATAATCCGGTTTGCGTATTTCGGATTATTTTCAGTGACAAAAGCTTCAATTCCAGAAGAATCAAAAATGGTCATATCAGCTTTGGCGGAATCAATAGCCTGACAGATTGGTTCCGTAAGATCCACAAGATGCTCGAACACGGACTGTAGATCATCTAAGAAATCCTGTTTAAATCGAGTGATTTTAGAGGCATCAGGAACTTTATCAAAACCGCAGAAATCACGAAGCGGTTTGGAGTATGCAAGGAAGACCAACAAGAGTTGGTCAGTAGGAATAGAAAAAATACGTTGAATAATCAAGGCCCATAAAAAGGCTTGCAAAGAGTATTTACGGGTTCTGCCCGTTGATGCATAAAAATGGTTTCTAAAGGAAATCGGAATAATTTCATCAATGTCGATATGAGTTTCTAATAGAGAGAGAAACGCAGGTTTGTCATTATCAAGTTTTTCTTGGCAATCTGTAAAAATTTCTGCCAAAGAAAGCTGTTTATATGGTATCATAGGTATCAGAATAACTCCTTTCTTGGGTGATGGTTTTTAGTTTTTAGTCAACTCTATTATACCATATCCAGTGAGGGGTTATTTGTTTTTCATAACAGAAAAATGCCGTATTCATGCGGCTTGTGGCGTTTCGCAAACGCCTATTTGACAGAATTTAAGAAAGGGGACATTTGGTGGTGTATATGCTTCATATTATCGGACTGATATGTTCTTGTTCTGTTACAGATTTTGTTTTTTTTAGGATAATGGATGCTATATATGAGAGAAAATATCCGGAAAAGAAGGGCGTTTATATTTTATCATTCTTTGGATGTTTCCTATTGCATATGATGATATCATATCTAAACATACCTGCATTGAATTTAGGGTATTCAATGGCTGCATTGGGGTTTATATCTTTCATCCTATACAAGCCATGTGGAAAAAATATTTTTATGAATTCAGCAATGGTAATCATATATATGGCTATTGTTGATGTTTGTGTGACCATTGCTTTTTCATTTTTTGTAAATGGCAGTACCTATGCAGTGTTAATGCACCCAAAATCATATTTACTTTCAAGTGTCGGAAATGCGATTGTTGTAATTTGTACAAATAGTTTATTCATACAAATTTTACAGCATTGCCAAGTTAGCGGTATCTCAAAAATATTGCATTTATATATGATGTTTTTAATGATATTTGAATTTGGTATCATCCTTCTTTTTCTCAAAATCGATACAAACCCAAACAGTAACATAGCTCTTTTACATTTATGTATAGGGTTTGTTATTTTGGATGCTGGTATTTTATATTTATACAAAAAGATATCTGAAAAGGCAAAATATGAGCAAAGAAGCGTATTAATAGAACAACAGTTGGAAATGACAGCAAAGTATTATGAAGATCTCCAAGAAAACTATGAGAAGACACAAAAAGCATTGCATGATATGAAGAAACATATCCAGACAATAAATGAACTAGAGCAAGTTGATAAAAAAACTCAAAATGAATACGCAGAAGAATTTATTAACTCTATTGAAAATATCCGACCACAATTTGTTTGTAGTGACAGGATTTTATGTTCAATTATATGGAACAAGATTGAAAGTTGCGAACGCTATGGAATTAAATTTGATATTAGTATGCAGGATATAATATTTGACTTTATGAATAAGCCAGAGGTGACGGCGCTTTTTGCAAATCTGCTTGATAATGGTATCGAAGCATGTCTCGCATCAGACAAAGAAAAAAAGGAAATTTTTCTTAGAATACACAGCTTTAAAGATTATATAGTAATAAAGATGAAAAATACGGTTGGTACCCGCCCGAAATTAAAAAATAAGAAATTAGTTTCGACAAAACTTGGTCATTTAGGATTAGGAATATCTATTATGGAAGAAATTGCGGAAAAGTATTGGGGAAATATAAATTATGAGTATTCTGAGGAATATTTTGAGACTAAAATTATTTTATTAGCTGGAAATAAAGAATAAACAGATTTAGGGCGATAGATGCAAACTCTCTTTTAAAGATGAAACTTATTGGGAAAATATTATATGGATAAACGAATATTAATTTTGACAGGAGAAAAATCGAATACAAAGGGAACTTTTATATGGAAGCATATAGAGAGTCTGAAAAATATAAACGATTTTATTTGGGAAATAGGAGTAGAAAAAGAATATGATTATCTTTTATGCATCCTTGAAGTACCGGCAAGTGTTCAGGAAATAAGGTATTTCGCTTTATCTGTTAAGAAGTTCTATTCTTTACCTATTTGTGTTTTTGAGAAGAATATTATTGAGAGTTACCCTGGAGAAAAATTGAGAATTATAGGAATGATTGACATTCTGATCAAAAGATCATTTGCAAAAAAAGAATTTTTCCTTCTAATTGATCGGGTTCTTGACCTAGAGGATAAAAAAGAAACAATGCCAGCAGAAAAAAAGGTTGAAGCAATTGGAGAAGATGGGGTCATTAAGATATATCCTTATAAAAGGAAACTATATATTAATGAGAATAGAGTCAATCTAACAAGAAAAGAATTCGATATTTTCTATTATCTTTTTCAAAAAAAGGGAGATGTAGTATCGCATAAAGAGTTATATGAAAGAGTTTGGAAACAGGAATATATTCATGATGATATGAACATTATGGCTCATATACACCGTCTTAGAGGAAAAATTGAGAAAGATCCGAAGAATCCACGATACATTTGTAATCAGTATGGTGTTGGATATTATTTCTGTAATATGTTACAAAAATAGTCAAAAAATGTAGTTGTTACTAGAGCGTGTTTGAAAATTGCTGCAAATTAGTCATTTTAACCAAATTAAAACAGAAGCAAGACATATGAATCCTAAATAGGTGAATGCATATTTATCATACCGGGTTGCAATTCTTCGAAATTCTTTTAATTTGAGAAATAATTTCTCAACTAAATGACGTTCCTTATATAGCCACCAGTCACAGTGACGTTCAAATTTTGCATTCTTTTTTGATGGGATTGTTGGTTCTGCACCGTGTGTATAGATATAATCAATCAGCTCATCGCTATTATATCCACGGTCTGCAAGAACATTACAGCCCTCCAAATGAACATGCTTTAATACGGGGATCGCAAGATTACAATCGTTACGCTGTCCTTCGATGAGCATCAGGTAGATCGGATAGCCGTAAGAATCCACTACCGCATGTATTTTGGTGCTTGCACCACCTCGGCTGTGTCCAATTTCACTTGGAGTCCCCCTTTTTTTGCTCCAGCACTATGTTGATGGGCTTGAACGATGGTAGAGTCTATAGATAAATCTCCCAATTCTGCTTCCAGACTTAACACCCGAAAGATATTATCCAAAATTCCATCCTCTATCCATTTGCGAAAACGGCTATATACACTTGTCCAAGGCCCATATCGTTCCGGAAGGTCCCTCCACGCAGCACCCACCGCTGCGTGCAAGCCAGATCATTGCATTAAGCATCAAACGATTGTCTTTCGAAGTGGTTTTCCGGTATTTTCAGGAGGAAGTAGCAAAGCAATCTGTTCCCATTCCTGATCAGTTAATTCATAACGTCTTGACATATGAAAGCCCCCTTTTTCTTTATTCTATCATGAAAATGGGATAGAAACACATGCTTTATAAAATTTTTAATTTTCAAACACGCTCTAGGGAAAAGTAAACATAATAGTGAGCCACTAAAGGGATAGGAGAGTAGAATAGAAGATATTTTAAGATGAAATTGAAGATATAATTTATTATACATTTAATAGAACCAATAAGATTTTTTTGGTTAAGCAAATAGGATAAGAACGGTGCAAAATGCATTGCTCCGTTTTTGAATATAATAATGCGGAATTTGGAACAACACAGCAGATGAGAGATACTTTTCTATAATTGGAAATGTTTATTCGAATTAATAATGACCACTTATTACGAATTTGATGGTTAAAATAAGAAAAGGCAACAATAATTATATCGTCATGACTTAAGAGAAAGAGAATAAGGAGCTATAAAATGAAAAGAAAAAAGTTTATTATTTTGTCTTTAATAGTTGCAATACTTTCACTTTCAAGTTGTGAGCAGAAGCGTGTAGAAGGAGAACCTGATGTTATTAGTAGTATGAAAACAAATCAAGATGAACGACTGATTATTATTGCAAATCGAAATCAAATTAATAATAAAGAGGACTTTGCAGAATATCTCATCAAAAAATGTAAAGAAAATACTTTCAAGACTATTAAATTTTCTATAGATTATGGATATGCTACTAGTCTGTACCTTTCAGTATACTTGTGGGAAGATCAGGTAAATGGTCGGGAACCAGTAATGGTAGTGGAATACTTACCTGATGAATGGGGACAGGAATATGATATTTTTCATGATCCAGAAAAGTTTCAGATGTATATTGATGGAAAATTAACAAATACTTCCTAACATTTTTATGGAAGCAGAGAAAATTCTATCGCAATAGAATAGACGAGGCTGTTATATATATAGAAGAGTAATCATCTAGGAATCTATAGACCATCTTTTATATCCTAAACTTGTATAATTCAAAATAAAATACAAGTCCAATAATTTTGTAATCTGTAATTGTAACGAAAAGATTTATGAAATGGTACTGTCCTATTTGTGTTATCTTTTGGAAAAGGAAGATGTTATATGTGATATGTAGAATCTTATTTGTATTATTCCTCCTTCAAGAGCCACAATATTTGTAAATATTTGGATGGAGAATATCAGGTAATATATAAATCAATATCAAAAATAATGAAAACCAGTCAGATGTTGGAAAATATATATGCTTTATATATTATAGAAATGACAAATTTTACACAAACGAGTGAAACGTTGATTAATAAAATCCGTCAGAACTCTAATTCCCCGATTTTTTTTGTTTCTAAAGCTAATTTAGCAGAAAAGCAAAAGCGCGAGGCGGTTTATGCGTTTGAAAGTGGTGCAGATGATTATCTTGGTTTTCCGTTAGATGTAGAAAAAATAGTGATAAGATTAAGGGCATTAATTAGAATGCAAGAGCGTATTCATGAGCAAATAAATATTTGGCATTTTCAAGGGTTGAAAATTATTTTGGAAAGTAGACAAGTTTTTTATGGGAGGACAGAAATAGTATTAACGAAAATAGAATTTGACATCATATGTTTTCTGGCACAACAAAATGGTCGGGTGGTTACCTATAAAGAACTATACGAAGCTGTTTGGAATAAAGAATATCTTCAGGATGATGGAAATATTATGGCACACATACACCGGATTCGCCAGAAGATAGAAAGAGATATAAAAAAACCGGAATATATACAGAATGTGTATGGTGTCGGATACCGCTTTGGGGAATTTCCTCAATAGGTCTCTTAGAATATTTTTCAAAGATGGTGGATAAATGGCTGACTTTGGCTTATCCATCTATAACATTTTGTACTTTAACAAACACTAAATTGTATGAATACATATTGACTGCCACTATATGTTGTGTTACTATAAAAATGAAATTTGTATTTGTATTCATCAAAAGATGGGTAGTGTATTTTGGTTTCGGAAAAGTCCGGAAGTGAATTATGAGGAATTTAAGATTCCTGTCTGTCACAAGCAATATAAGTGAGGCATTTAGAATGAAGAAATTCTAAGTGCCTTTTTTGTGTTTTGTATGCGGTTAGGATGAAGACAAGTACAGATGAAAGAAAAGGATAAGGAGGTGTAAAGAAAAATTGAAAGAAAGGAGGATACGAATAAAGTGAATACGAATAAAATACGATACCGATGACAAAGCGTTTAGAAAGAAGTTTCTAAGCGTTTTTTTTAACAGGAAATGAAGGAGGATATACATGAACAAATCAATTATGATGGGAAGACTGGTAAGAGATCCGGAGATTAATTACACAACAAAGAAAGATGGGGATGAATTTGTTGTAGCAAACTTCCGTATTGCCGTAGATAGAAAATACAGTGACGAAACCGATTTTTTTCCATGTACGGCATTCGGCTGGCTGGCAGAATTCGTAGAAAAGTATCTGTATCAGGGCATTAAAATCGTAATCACCGGAAGAATGGAAAACAATAATTACACCAACAAGGATGGGGATAAAGTTTACGGTGTAAGACTCTGCTGTGATGAGATTGAATTTGCCGAAAGTAAGAACAGTCAGGACGACGATGAAGATGATTCCAAAAGTAGGAGCAGAAGTAATAAGAGCAGACAGAGTTCATCAAGAGGAAGGAAGAGTTCAGGAAGCCAGCGCTCATCAAAAAGCAGTTCGGGTAGATCAGGCAGAAATTCCAATTATTCTTCCGGAAAGAGCAGCCGCAGTAGTAGCCAAAGAGGTCGGTCATCCAGAAATGATGATGTGGATGAGCAGTTTGATGATATGGATTACGAAGAATTTGATTAAAGCATCCTGGGGGATTTCCCCCGGGAAGAAAGAGGTAGTTTATGGAAAAGCTAAAGAGGTTGGCAGAAAAATATAAATGGCTTTGTATTCTTACAGGTGGGATTGGATTTTTTCTATCCCCTTTTTTATGGCCGTTTTTTCTTATGATTATTTTCCAGTCTTTAAGTCTTGCGGCGCCCATCATAGTAGCAGCGTTTATTATAAAAACTGTACGGGAGGAAAAAAAAGATGAACAGAAGAGTAACAATGGAAGTAACCAGACCGAAAGCACAGATTTTGATACCTCAAAAGATGTATCAGACAGGAGAGATTCAGCGTATCAGAAAGATGAGAAGGCAGATTTATCGGAAAGATACCAAAAAGAAGGAATGCAGCCGCTAAAGGAACCTAGTATACAGCATGAGAAAAGTGAGGAGGAATGCAAGGCGGTTGTCTGGTATCAGATGGAGGGGCAGGAAAGAATCCAGAACCTGAAGGCAAAATTAGAAAAAACAGGTATCTGGAGATTTTCCATCACTCCGGAAGGTGTCTGCTGTGTGCCGGAAGGAAAATATTTTCGAAGAGTGGGGATGTTGCGGGCATTCCCGGCTCACGAGACAAAGATATTAATCCAGTACTTACATAAAGATCATATCCATGCTGTAAAAAAAGGAAAATATCTATGGTTATCGTGGGGAAAGGAGCGTAAGTAAATGATACATGCAAAATCCATTGAACGAATATTTTATAATGCCGGGAATGGTTATACTGTTGCCGCTTACCAAACAGAAGAGGAATTACCGAAAAAAATTGTCCGTTCTCATCCGGGAAACACCGGATATTTTCAGGCAGTTGGGATTGAACTTCCGACCGGTGACGGTGTAGAGGTTGAACTGGACGGTGACTGGAAAGAGACAAAGTATGGCATGCAATTGGACGTTTCATCGTTTCGCATCTGTATTCCCGAAACAACGGAGGGAATCAAAGCTTATCTTGCATCTGACATGATCAAGGGGATTGGCCCGGTAACAGCGGAACGCATTGTTGAGAAATTTGGAAAGAAAACATTGTACATTATGGAAAATGTGCCAGAGAAGCTACTGGAGGTTTCAGGGATTACCGAGAGCAGGCTGGAAACAATCATGGAGGGGTATCAGAAGAGCCGGCAGTTGAGAGAATTGATGGTTTATCTGGCGCCTTTTGGTGTGACCTCGAACAAGTTAATGCGGATACAGGAGCATTTTGGAAACAATGCTTATCCAATTATTAAGAAAAATCCGTTCCGATTGTGTGAAATTAAAGGATTTGGTTTCTTGACGGTAGATCCGATTGCCAGAAAAGCGAAAAACTTTAAAGCAGATAATCCGGAACGCATCAAAGCAGCAATTTTGTATGTGCTTCAGCGTGCCGCTGATGAGGAAGGACATCTGTTTTTGAAAAGTGAAGAAATTGTAGAACGGTCTGCCGAGCTTTTAAATCATGCAAAAGACAGACAGAAAGTTTCGGAACGTATAATTAAGGATATTGGGAATGAAATGATACGTAAGGATCAGACATTGATTGGAAATGGTGGTGGAATCTATACCAAACGAAATTTTGAAGTGGAAATGGGAGCTGCGGCAGAGTTGATGCGGCTTTTAAAGCGAAAGAGGAAGAAAGTGGATATAGAGCCTCTTCTGCAGCAGATTACAGCCGAAGAAGGAATTACATTAAGTAAAACACAGGAGCAGGCAGTACGCCAAGTGTTCCAGTATCCGGTATCTATCATCACCGGAGGGCCGGGAACCGGAAAGACAACTTTGATTCGCATTATCATCCGAATTCAGGAAAAATTAAACAAAGATTCTTTAATTTTGCTTTGTGCGCCGACCGGGCGTGCAAGAAGGCGTATGTATGAAAAAACTGGATTTCCGGCAATGACCATGCAGAAAGCAGTGGGGATTCCTTCAGAGAATGAGGACGAGGAGGAATCGTGGCATGCCGGTAAACTGGAAGATGATTTTATCATAGCAGACGAGTTTGGCATGTGTGATATGTATCTGGCAGACCGATTTTTCTCAGCCATAAAAAAGGATGCAACCCTTGTTATGATAGGAGACAAAGATCAGCTTGGCAGCGTGGGACCAGGAAATGTATTTCATGAGATGATCATTTCAGGGATGATTCCGACTACCATTCTCGATTCCTGTTTTCGTCAAGAGGAAGGAAGTACGATCGTGGAAAATGCAGTACGCATCAATCGGAAGCAGACAAAGCTCATATATGATGATACCTTTGAATTCTATTCAGCGAATGCGCCGGAAGATGCTTCAGAGATCATACGTGATTTGTATGAGGATTACTGGAAAACACATGGGAAACAGACTGATGATATACAGGTACTTTCACCATTGAAAAAGAATACTGCGGCAGGTTCCGACGCACTCAATGAGATGTTGCGGGAAGTGGTTAATCCAAAACGGCGTGGACGGAAAGAAATAAAGAACGGAGGACGTCTTTACCGAGAGGGAGATAAGGTCATGCAGACAGAAAACAGAGATGATATTTCAAACGGTGATCTTGGCGAAGTTGTGAGCATTTTTAAGAAGGAGGGAAAGACGGTGATGCGCGTAGACTTTGGAGATGATCGGCTTGTGGAATTCTCTGATGATGATTACTGGCCGCTGGTTCATGGGTATGCAATGTCGGTGCATAAATCTCAAGGAAATGAGTGCCCTGTTGTTATAATCCCTATGCTGGGGTGCTTTTGGCGCATGTTACAGAGAAATATTTTTTACACTGGAATCACACGTGCAACAAAAAAGGTGATTATTGTAGGAAGTAAACGGGCAGTTGCTCAAGCTATCCGAAATAATACAACGGCTAAACGTAATACACTTTTCGGAATGCGTTTAAAACAGGTAGGAAAAGAATTATTGAATGCATATGAACAGCGTAGTGCATAAATCATAAAAATTATTATAAAATAAAAGTGAGCGGTTCATCATTACGATGAATCGCTTTTCTTAATAATATGGAAGGAGAAGCTTATGTATTTTACAAAAATGAGCGAAGAGTATTTTCCGGCTGTTATTGATTTAGAAAAACAATCTTATCCTGAAGAAATGCGCATGGGAATGGAAGGTTTGAAAGAGGAAGCAACGCAGCCGGAGTTTTTTTATTATTCAGTAGCAGGTTTTTCTAAAGGAGAACTTGTGTGTTACATTGTTGCATATATTCCTCAGATTTATGCCGAGTATCACTCAAAGCAGATTTATATAGCTGATGTAAATTGCCCGAATTTTCAATATTTACCAAGATTATTGTTATTCTTTTTCCAGCAATGCGAAAAATGGAACCGTAATAAGAAGCTTTTTCATGCAGAAATGAGAAGTACATCCTACCATCTTTTGGATAGTCTTTATAAATGCAAAAAAAGGGGGATAAAAATTATAGAAGATCATATTTTGCATAAATATTACGATAATGGAGAAGATGCTCATCATGTGATTTTTAGCGTCGATTTAGAAATATTAGAAGAAAGCAATTGGAAATATGGTTTTTGGAGACAGATTGATGAGATGCCTATTGGAGAAAGCGCTTATATATCGTCAGTGCTGAAATTTTTGAAGAAACCGATACAGGATGGTGTTGATTTTCACAAAAAGAATCATATGAAATTTATAATGCGTAATATGATTGAAAAATGGATAGATTACTATAGTATGTTCGGAGAAACGATCCCTATAACATCTGACTATTTTTTATATAACAGGATCCCGGAAGAAGCGAAGGACATGGATAATCATGAGATTATACATAAGTTTTTTCAAAAAGCATTGGATCGTTATCAGTTATTTGGATACCAAGAAAAGAAAGATATGAGAGATAATGAAAAAGGATATTGTTATGATGACTATAGAAAATGCCTTAAAATATACAATAAAGGCAAAATCTATAACACATCCTATCGAAATTCGTTATCAGGCTATCGCTGGCTGGAACGTACCTCCAGAGAATTTGGCGAACAGTATTTTCGAAAATATAAACGCACATATTATGTAAGTTATTTTAATAAATTTGGTTTATATCATCCCATGTATCCGGTCCCGTATATAACAAAAAATTTATATTTGTTCTATTTGGACAGAATGCTTATTATTAATAAATATTTAAAAGAATTAAATGAATTGTGTGAGAATGAAAATGAACAGTTTATTTCCATGTGTGAGACAATTTATCATATAGTATCAAAAAAATATGCATCCGGGTGTATTGAAAATATCGTCAAACGAAGAAACAAAGAAGAGGGGAATTATTTCCATGACTGGAATCTGATTGTACAAACATTATTTGATGGGAAAATGCTTCTTACAACTGGTGCAATGAAAGCTATTTTAACAAAATCATATAATCAAGCTTTCAATACATCAAAAGTTATAGAAGGCGTATGCCGGTACCTTAGAATAGAAAAGAAATTACAATTGCAGCCTAGTCAAAAAAGAGCACGTAAAAGATTGAGCAGTCTTATTAGAAAAAATAAAGATTGTAATGATTATCTGATGGAATTAAAAGAACATGTAATGGAAGCATATAGTAAAAAACTGAATTTTTCAGAAATGGAAAAAGAGATGGTGACAGATTATATGCAGCGCATACAGACGTATTGTCCAAATGTTGTATTATATGATTTGTTTCGTGAATATGGAGATCATAACTTGTCAAAATTCATACGTGGAAAATATCCCTGTTTGTTTAAAGCGCAGGAAATCCGTCTGTCTTATGAGGGATTATCATCCTTTGTGAAAACATTGTTGAAAAAGCAAACGAGGCAGGCAAAACATATTTATCGCAGGCTGAAAAAGGAAAACCTGTTACATACAGTTTTGGAAGAGAAGATAACGCCGGTTCAGTATCGTGAAGTGCTGGAAATTATGAAATTTCATAATGTAGAAAATCTTCCGGATGAATTAAAGAAACTATGTAACTTTAAGGTGTTAGTAGAAGCAAAAGGTTCCCCGGAATATCTGACAGCGGGTGATGCAACGGTGTGCTGTATGAGCTATGGCAGTATCAAGGCAAAACAGTATGCACTGGAAAGAGGATTTGGAATTGTAAATGTTTATTATAAGAACAGAGTGATTGCCAATTCTGTGATATGGATCAATGAACCTTATAATTGCCTGGTGCTGGACAATATTGAAGTGCATCCAAATTATACGGTTTATAATGAAATTTTAAAAACATGTTTTCGCACTGCTGCAGAACAGCTTATGAAACAATATCAGGTAGGATGGGTTGTACAAGGTACCTGCTATAATGATCTTATATTGTACAATGATGAGCAGATTGAAATTAGATTTCCAATGATGAAGCCGAAAGAAGTACAGTTGAAAACATTTTACTCAGATGCGGTCAAGTGCAAACTCGTTTGTGAAAAAGAACCGAATACGGGGATTAACTCTTTGGTGTCGAATACTTATCTTTCAGCAGCATAAACGTGTTAGACATTAGAAAAAGAGAGTCTCTCTTTTTCTTGACACTAAGAATGGACAATGCTAAGATAAGGTTGTAATTATTATTTTACACATCTATGATGTGTCCTGTAACTTTAGTTCCATCGGCATTTAGGATGGAAGTATTTAATTTCAGAGAATTCTGCATAAATTTCAAATTTAAAATGACAGGCAAAGTATGAAAAGAAAGAATCATGCTTTGCCTTTTTTATTTGCGAAAAAGGAGGATAAAGAAAACGCATGGTCAAGAATGCCGATGCTCATTTGGAATATGCAGAAAAGAACGAAAGGAGGAATATTTTTTATGGCGGCATTATATGAAACATGGACATTTCAGGAGGAATTACCGGATTTATTTCAGAAATTGATTCATGACCTGGGAAGAACCAAAACGAGTACAAAAGTTTCGGACTGCTCACAATATAATTCACTTCGGGCAAAATCTGCCACATTGCATGCGCCCACATTACGTGCAATTTTATGGCTGTCGGGGGTATTTGCAGGTGCAGAGACGGAAGGTGCGCTCGGCAGACAGTTCGGTGAGGGCAATACAACAAATTATTATTGTATGGAATGTAAAAATGGCGAGAGCCATTATGCTCTGATTTATAACTGGAGAAATGGAAAGTTTAAAGGCTGTGTACAAAAAGCGGATACGGTGTCGGTTTTACCATCCATACAGGAGGAACAGAATATAGCAGAACGGTACATTGCACTGCTTGCGTTTGCCAGCACGTGTTATGGCACAGAATTGTATGATATGGAATTCACGCAGCATTTTGAAAAAATAATGCAAATTCTGGATATGAATGAAGAAATAGATGAAGAGGAGTTTCTGTCCAGTGCGTATATTTGTTGTGACAATTTGTACCGGCGGGTGGAATCCTGTCTTCCATTAGAAGATGGCGGAATACCGATAGGGGAGCCACAGTTTACAAATTGTGAGTTTATTGAGTCTTATCGGTTGAAATCCGGTTTATATGGTGCAAACCAGACAGAGGTAGGGGTGTTTCAACTGCTGACAGCAAAAAGACAGCTTACAGAATCAACAATCGGGGAACTGAAAGCGTTTTATTATCAGGGGAAGGAAGTTGAGGAAAAGTATCAGGCCTTGATTCCAAAGTTACCGGATGATTACAAAGTGAATACGGCTACACAAGAAATTCTTTCCATGATTGTAAATACTCCTTCCCGGCTTTTTATGATGGAAGGGGATTCTGGTTCAGGGAAAACAACAGACACAAAGATTATTGCACAGCTGCTTGGGTATCCTCGGTTTGTATTTACATGCGGACCGGGAACGGAAGAGGTGAGCCTTATGGTATCTCTTGTTCCAAACGTAGATACGACTGCAAAGATATCAGAAAGTGAATTGCCGACATATGAAGATTTTCAGATAGATCCCGCTTCTGCTTTGGCAGTGTTGACAGGGAACTACCAGATGGAAATTGATGAAGCAACCGCATTTCGTGAAATATTGAATGCAGCAGTTCAGCAGGGATATAAACAGGCGAAAATGGAAAAGGACTTCGTGAAAACAGAATCTACAATCATTCAGGCCTGCCGGATGCCGGCGGTAATAGAAATTCAGGAAGTTGCTATGATTGAAAAGCCGGGAACCCTTACTCGACTGAATGCTCTATTTGATGACGACGCAAAAACAGACCTACTGAATGGCGAAGTAATAGAAAGACACCCGGATACGGTGGTGATCATGACAACAAACATGGATTATATCGGATGCCAGATGTTCAATGAATCAGTATTGTCAAGAATGCATCTGGTACAGCACCGGAAAGAATTGAGTGTGGAAGAAATGGCGGAACGTGCCATTTTCAAAACAGGCTGCAAGGAAAAAGAGCTGATTTACCAGATGGCAGCAGCCATCAGTAAAATCAAGAAATATCTGAGGGATAAGCAGATACGCGGCGGTGTATGCGGATATCGGGAACTGGAAAACTGGGTGTGGAATTATATGACATCAAAAGATGTTTTGGAAGCAGCAGTAAATGCTGTAATTAGTAAAGTTTCTCCATTTCCAGAAGAAAGGGACACTATTTTAAGTACATTCATTGAGCCGGCTTTTGAAGAGGCGGCATAAAGGAGGACTATGAGAAATCATCAGGAATGGAAACAACGTGTGCAGGAAGAAAAAGAAAACCTGGAGGATTATGAAGTTTTTGAATCGGCGGATTACAGGACAATGTTACATTCGATTGCCTATGAAATAACGGCGGGGACTTTGAAAACGGTGAATCTTGTAAAAGAACCAAATGAACCTTATGGAGGAAGATGTTCCAGTTTACGGGTGCTACTCAATATCGCAAATCAGGTAACTATGAGTTTTCCAACGCTTGCATTAAGAAGTGATAGTATCGTTGGTATCTTGGGACATGAGTGCGGACACTGGAACTTATCAGATTTTGAACTCCGAAAAACCTATCTGGATGAAATGAGGCAAGGAAGATGGATGATACAGCTGCCGCTTCCACAAGACTGGACTGGACAGGAACAGATGATGGAAATTCAAGAATTTCTTACTGGAGATCATCCAGCTGCAAAATATATAATGACAGAGACTGCCGCATTTATCCAGAATATGATTGAAGATGTGTATATAGAAGAAATCATGTGCAGAAGGTATCCGGGAAGTATCAGGCGTGGAATTTTACAGAACCGTATGCGGAACATGGAGAGAGTTCCCAGTATGAAAGTCCAATTAAAAGAGGGATACCGAAAGATATCAGTGATGTTAAATCTGATGGCACAATATTCCCTGACAGGAACGGTAAATAACTGGGAGATGGAAACAGATATTTTACTTGATTTGCTGGAAGAGACAAAACCGGTTATTGATTCCGGAGTCAGATGTAAAGAACCATTGGGACGTCTGGAGGCGGTCAACAGACTTCTTCTGTTGATTTGGGAATTGTTGAAAACAGAGATAGAAGAGATGGAGAAAAATATAAAACAGGAAGAACAGCCCTCTGAAAAGAATGGAAACGGGCAAAAGGAAAGTGATGGAAAAGATGCCGTTTCATCTAACACAGAGCAGAAGGTTCAGGAAGAATGGGGAAAAATTAAAAGCGAACTTCCGGATTTTCTTTGTTCCAAAGAGGAAACAGGAATGAATAACACTCCGGCAGAACTCAAGAGGGAGCAGAAGGAGATGGAAATCAAGCCAATTGAAACAAAAGAACAGTTGTTACGGTGTATAGAAAAAATTGCAGAGTCCAAAGCAGAAAAAACATATAATGCAGAAATTTTAAAGGAACTTTCGCAGGAGTTATGCGGTACAGAATTTAATGGCGATCACCAAAAAGTGAAAATGATAGTGGAACGTAAGTCCCAGATAAGCCAACGGGATATCATGCGGTATGAACTATTAGAGCCACAAATCAAACAGACAGTACGGAAAATGAATGCGGTTTTGCTGCCGGCGTTCTGTCAGCAAGGGGAACGTAAGGAAAAACAATTGTTTTTTGGGACTTCCATCAATATGCAGATGCTTTATGATCCATTTCATCGTTTTTATCAGAAAAGAGAGCCTGCAAGGACATTAAATGCAGCGGTTGTAGTTTTGATGGATTTGTCAGCTTCCATGTGGGGAAGGCGCTTGGAAAAGGCAAGATGTTGTTGTCTGTGCCTGTATAAGTTCTGTATCAGCGTGGGAATTCCGATTTTGGTTTATGGACACCATACGAACGGAGAAGGGCGAACTTTACGGAAAGAACTTGTGACTTTCCATTCTCTTGCAGAATTTGAGCCGGACAGAAATGACTGTTATCGTATCGCATCTATAGATGTGGCAGGATCTAATAGAGACGGGGCAGCATTAATCTATGCAGGTGAAAAACTAGCCAGAAGACCGGAACGGACAAAGCTTTTATTTTGTATCAGTGACGGCCGCCCCAATGGTGCATTGTATTGTGGGGAAGAGGCAGAAGCAGATATTCGGAATATCAAAAAGAAACTAGAAGCAAAGGGTATTATCGTGATGGCGGCTGCAATTGGAGATGATAAGGAAACGATTGAAAGAATTTATCAGGAAGGGTATCTGAATATTTCGGATCTAGACACGCTTACGGTTATACTTGCGAGGGAAATATTAAAACGAATACGGAGATAAAAGAATGGCAGCCAAAAACAGGCTGTTTTTATTTTGGAAAGGAGGACACGAATGAATATGGCGGGAAAAATAAGAGATAAAAATGAAACTATGGATATGGATCAGCTGTTTTCCAGTGGATATATCATAGAGCTAGAAACGGGAAAATATCTGAGCGGTTATAACAAAAAAAGTATACGAAGTTCCCCGCTGGAACGGGCAATACGTTTTCGTAGCAAACAGCAGGCGGCAGAGTGTATCAGCCAGCATTTATGCTACGTTGGATTGGAAGCATGGATTTGTGAAATTTTGTGGGTACTGCTTTCGCATAAGTACGAGTTAGAGGGGTTAGCAGAATATTGGACGGGAACTGTTTTTTCAGACCAGTTTCAAAGTGCAG
The DNA here is from genome assembly GCF_037890365.1 of Blautia sp. HCN-20427. NCBI lineage: Bacteria > Bacillati > Bacillota > Clostridia > Lachnospirales > Lachnospiraceae > Blautia > Blautia sp. HCN-20427. The sequence goes on from NZ_JBBKBX010000010.1 coordinate 103,474, forward strand.
TTACGTTCACTACTTATAGAGAAGCAGAGAGATATCAAAAAGTACATAACCTGGAAAACACAAGCATGATAGAACAGCAGTGTTTCCGTAGAGAGCAGATGGTGATAGCAGCCTGATAAAATTTACGGATGTTTATGGATGGATAGGGGGAACCGTTTTGCGGTTCCCTTAAAAGAAAGAAGGAATGTAATGTTACAAAAATTTTTTGAAAATATTTTTGATGTGGAGCTTTACTGTCAAATGGTAGATTTGATTCTCAGATTTCAGAAAATACGAACAGAGAACAGGCATATCGAGAATTTCAGGACCATGCTCTATTTTTCAGCTGTCCTGAACAGGGCGTGGAAGAGAGATACGGTCTGCATTATCCGGGAGAGGTTTTGGAGCGTCTGGAAGAAAAAATGGAGGTCAAGGTGGAACAATTACGCTCACTTGGTCTTGCGCTTGCAGAAACCAGGAAATTTCAAAATGCCGGTATGTTTGTTGGAAAGCAGAAGGCTTCATTTTGGAAAAAGTTCAGACGAATTCTTGCAAAAAACGATATTTATATGATGGGGATCCTATATCTCTGTGATGACAAGGAAAAATCAAAATTGTATCAGAAAATGTGCAATTGTCCTATTCAGGAGCTGCAGGAACTGCTTTTTATGCTGCATATGTTTGTGTATGATGATGAGTTTTGGGAGACGCGGAAACACGATTTGAACCAGCTGCTTGGAACAGAACGTAATTTCTCAGTTTATGCTTATAAAGAAGTCTATATCTGACTTACGGAAAAATTTTCATGCAAGTTGAAAAATTACCATAAATAAAGATATAGAAGTATTAAAATATCTGTTCCGGCTTCCATGCTGTTATGCAAAAGAAGGCAGTACGGCAAGGAAAAAGCTAATAGAAGCAGGATACTCGAAAAGAGAGATTATGTTTCTTAGTATGACATTGCTTTTTCAGACCGACCTTTACACAAAACTTAAAATAGATGGTATGACTGCAGAACGAATGGCGGTTGAAACATGTCTTTTATTTTTGAGTGGACAGGAAGATTATTCTCAAGAAGCGTATGAACTTTGTAGAAACCTCTTTGAAAAGTATCGTTTTTTTCCAGTGCGATTAGAAGGGGAGAACGGTATCATGGATTACCTTTATTACAGGTTGGAAGTCCAGAATATAAAAACATATCAGCTGCTATACGAATGTGATAATTATAGAGAAAGGCATAGCAATTGGTTTTTGATTGATCTTACAGATACGAAATAGCATGAACTGAAACAGATACTTACACCAGATGCTTTTGAAAACTGGGTATTGGAAACATTGCAGCAAAATACCTACACATCTGAACAGTTCAAACAGTATTTGTCAGCATACTTTTCTTTGACAGGTGAAGAGATTACAGAAATGTTCTGGAAACGAAAAAATTATACGCTTTCCTTATTGTTTCCGCAGTTTGTAGAACTGGGACATCTGGATCTTGCCATGTACGATCTAGGATATCGAAATAATAATTGCATCGGCTGTGTGAAAGGAGGAATGGGATATTGGAATAAGATCAGAATAGATTTTCCAGAAGTTTTTGAGCGTATGGCAAAACTGGAACGAGAGATTGGACATTCTTGTATCAATGGAATATTTTTAGATGAACTGGAACCAGGGAGAGGAAGAATGGAAGATGAAATTATACCAGACTGTAGTGTCATGTGTTACTTAAATGATTTATGAAAAGATATATGATTTAGGAGGAGTTTCGTTAAAATGCAACTTAATAAAATTTTTACAGTAGAAAAAGGAAAAAGAAAGGTCAGATGAAAAGTGATAGAACATCCATATTTCCCAGGGCAGCTTACACTTGTCCGGGACTATGTAGGAATGATGAGCTATTCACAAAAAGAAGACGAAAGACATGTCGAAGGATGTGTGACATTGGAGAATGCTTATTTGGTGGCATACAGATTAACATAAAAATCTTTAGGAGGTGGATTATGACTGAAGAAAAACAAGTGACATATAAACATTTGAAAAAAGGGCAGAAGATCAGCGGTATTAAATATATGAATACTTCTTCTGGTTTTACTGCCTATGTTAAAGAAGTGAATCCGGCATTTGTGGCAGTGGAAATGTGGAATCCCGGAGGAAGAGAAGAAAAAATAAATTCGGATGCAGTATTTTTAATCGAACTAACAGACGAAGAAATTCGTGAAAAATATAATGGAAAAGCGAAAGACGTAGTCCAAGACATTCAAAAGGTCATGCAACGGGATGAAATAGGCTGTCATGAGATGTACAATGCATGGCTGTCAAGTAATCCATGGGAGCTGGCACAGGCATGTGTCCGTCAAAAGTTGTCTATATTAGGACATTGCAGGGATATCATTCCTAAGACGGCAATATTTTCAGGAGATAAATTGGATATAGGAGTTTGCGCTGAAGATGAAAACGGAGAAAGGTTTTGGTGTCATTTCCGGTCTGAGAGTATTAATGCGCTGGTAAGGCGATATGAAAGATATCAGGAATGGAGGTCAAAAAGAGTGGGGAATATGGATGATATCCTAGGTGGTATACCGTTTGAATCCGAAACGGAAAGGTAATACAGATAATTGATGTGAAATAAAATAGATTTCTTTTGTAGTATCTTAAGAATATGGGTAATTAGATGGAAACGTGAAGCTTTGTTACTACAGCCAAAAGAAAAATTCTTCTGGCTGTATAGGTTAAAAGAGGAGATAGAATATGAGCGAATATATTATGAATATGGAAACCCAGAAGTTGGAATTGTATTTTGAGAAAGAGGATTATGTGGCGCTGCCAGATGAATTGAAGAAAGAAATTAAAAGCAACTTTCTTTTCAGCCGTAAGCATGGGGCCTGGGTAAGCCGGGCAAAGTTTCCTAATTTATGGCATGCAGAAGCTGTAGCGAAAAAAATAGGTCTTGTCAAGGGGGAGAACGTTGGTGAAACATTAACCTTTGAGGAGCAGATGGAACGCAAAGCGGAAAGGGCAAAAACGAGGGCAGAAAGATACGATGACAGGTCTCAAAGAGCTTGTGATAAAGGCAAAAGCTTACAAAGACCTATAGAGGATATGAGAGGAGATGTTGCCTTTTTTACACAGCCCAATATAAATAGCAGTGCTGGCCGTGCTTTTTCTAACAGGAGAAATAAGATGTTCGCAGCATGGGAAAAAGGCTTTGATGAGTTTAAGAAATCGGAATATTATGCGGAACGTGCAGAGGCAGCTCGACATACAGCAGCAGGAACGAAGCCTACAGATAAGGGATTTATTGATAGGCGGATTAAGGAAGCAGAAAAGACAATCCGAGCACAGAAAAAGAATTTGGAATCATATTGCAAAATGCTGAAACAGATGGAAGCAGGTAAAATCTATAAGCGTTACAATGGAGAGATTATTACACCAGAGATAGTACAAGAATGGATTGAAAAAGCTGAATTAATTATAGAAAATGCTATCAGTAAATCAGTTTATTATCATAAATGCTTAGAAGAAGTGGGTGGTATAATCTTTTCGAAGGACAATATTAAAGTTGGATATATTGTGGAAATCCGCAGATGGGGAAACTGTAAAGTAATAGGAACCGGAAAAGTTTATTTTACCTTTGAGGTGATGGATGTTCAGGATAGATGCTTTTTAAAAGCAGCATACTCTGAAATTGATAAGATTGTTTCTGCTACAGTACAGGTGGATCCGCATCCTTTTAAAGTGGGAGAGACCTATACGGTTCAAGTATGGAGCAGTACAGAGAATAGGAGAATCGAGAAAGAATATAGGGTCACGAAGGTAACTGAGGAAAAAGTTACTATCAAATCTGGTACAGATAGAGCTATTACCAAGAAACCCAGAAAGTTTAGAGATGGAGAAGGATATAGTTGGGCTATCGGTGTTGTAGATGGTATTGGCGGAACTATTTATAAAAAAGATCCTGAGCAGTGTAAAGAGTGCAAAATAGAGCTAAACAGAATTTGGATTTAAAGGTGGGATATTGAATGAAAGAAAGATGTAGAAATTATGTCGGAGTTGCCTGTGTAGATGGAAGCTGTCCTTCAGCTAACAGAGAAGAGTATGAAGAAAGATACATGCCAGTAATAAAAGGATGCAGCGATTGTTTCTATTACAGGGGATGTGTGGATTGTGCTTTAGCAGATACTCAATATTGTATTATGAAAAGGGAAGGAGATATAGGTATAGAGACATAATAAATAGTCTGTATTTGGAAGTTATAAAATTAGAACATGTACTGTGTCTGGAAATGCTGGATACAGCACATATTTGATTTTTAGGAGGACATTATGTGTGAATTGTATGGAAGAATTATTGGAAGAGAAGAATAAAGAACTGGAACAATTAGAAACTCAACTTCTAACATGCCAGCAGGCGATACGCAGGCTGCGTAGTGTTTGCCGTGATTATGAGCAGGAAAGGGAAATAAACAGCAATTGGAAACTGTCATCTTTGGAAGATATTCTAAAAAGACTAGGGGCTCAAATCCCATATTCAGAAGAGAAAAAATCGAAAAGTCCATTTACAAAAGAAGGGGAAAAAGCATATGACGATTTAAAAAAGATCCTTTCAGCTGTAGGGAATCTTATGGGAACGGATATGAAGAAAATAATAAACCTATTGGAGGATGCTGCGATTCAAAAGCAGAATGATTTGGAACTTTACCAACTGCGTTTGTTATTGAAAACCTTTGAAGAGCATAGCTGGAAAGGAAATTATTCTTTGGGAAAATGGAAAATAAGCAATGGAGGATATGATTTATGATTTGAAGTTTATTACAATGAAACAATGGTGCTTCAATGTGTGGACGGTCTGGTAACAGCCAATGCGGAAATCCCAATAAACCAGAAGGAGGTTTTGCATTGTGTTTTAGAAGAATACAGAAATGTAAAAGCTAGATATAAAAGAATCGTTCTGAAAAAATGAAAAGATCTGTATTCATACGTCATTGATATTAATAAAACTGTAAAATTTTATAAAAACTTCCATAGGAGTACTAGGAGGAACTTTTGTGGAAACGGATGTCGTGTATCTTACTTAGATTTATACACCAGTGGTTGTTGAAACTAAAAGCTTAATCCCATAGATACAAGAAAAATTTTGGGAAGAAAGAGAAGAAGAAATTTTAGTAACACCGTCAGACCGATGCTGCCTATACTTCCTATTTTATGTGAGGGTATGAGACTTTTCTTCATACCCTCAAAATTTGAGCTTTTTCTTTTTAACTCACTAATTTTTTTAATCCCTTCTTTTTTCTCACAGAAACAGGACATGTTTCTCCATTGTTCATATGAACCAGTAGTTCTTTGAAGTCTATATCGGTAATATTATCCTTATTAATTATATACGATGTATGGCATCTATAAAATCGATAGTCTAGTTGTTGCTCAATATCTTTTAGTTGTCCAGTAAATTCGATAACACGTTTTCTTGCATGAAGAATAATTTTATGGATATTGTTGGACGTTTCAAAGAAAATAATATCATTATAATCGATTACAATACGCTTATCATTTTGATTAATTGTAAAGGTTCGAGTAACATTATTGTTCGATGAAGTGTATTTACTATTTACATCTAGTAGACATTCATGAATCTTAGATTTTATGTGTTCAGCAGAATCTTTTACAATGAAATCTAGTGCCTCAGCTTTATATTGAAAAGTGAGAAAACTCATCTCCGAATGAGAAGTAATAAAAACAATGAAACATCGAGGCTGAATTTGTCGGATCCGCTGTGCTAGAGTCAGACCATTCATATCAGACCTTAAATCAATATCAAGAAAGAAAAGCCCGGTGTTTTCGGCAGTTAAAATTTCTTTGAGAAGCTGATGTGGATCAGAAGTAGCTTGAACAATCTTCATATCAAAACCTTCTATAAGAATTAAATTTGATATATATGTTGTAAAGAGATCTAACTGTTTTTTGTTATCTTCACAGATGAAAATGTCAATCATATTCAGTATCCCCTCCTTATTTTTATTATTTTTCATTATCATTATACAATAATCTAAGCCATTGTTAAAGAAAAAAAGAAAGTGTCATTTTTCCACGAATAACTGTTTCTATTTAAACATTTATTCAACGAAATTAAACGTTTATTATTAATTTACAGTTGATATTTTTAATTCTGTTATTATTTTAGCTAGAAAGGAGAGAATCAAGATGGAAACAATTGCAAATCGAATTGTAAAATATCTGGATACAGATAAAACTATTTGGAGTGATGTTGACCGAATGAGAATGAGTTTAGGGTTACAAATTATAATTCATAACATTGTTATGGTTGGAACGATTCTGTTAGTTTCAGGAATTATGGGGATTTTTTTTGAAGCAGTTATCATTTTAGCAGCATATGGAGGACTTAAAATGAGCGCAGGAGGAGTTCATTTTAAAAAAAGTTTGTCATGTCTAATTGGAACAGGAATATTTGTAGTAGTAGGTGTTCAGATTTCTAAACAGCTAAATATAGAGTTGATTCATACTATTTTAGTTTATTTAATTTGTCTTTTTATTCTCTTAGTTATTGGACCGCAGGGTACGGAGAATAATCCTATTTCAGAGGAAAATTATGAAAAATTGAGAAATAGAACTGGATTTTTGGTGTTAATATATTTAACAGTAACCATTATAATGTCAAAAACAATAGGACATATTCCATATCTACTATTTGTGGCTGTAGTATTTGAAACTATTTCACTTTTTCCATCATATATAAAAAATAGGAATGCTTAATGACATGCTCCCTTCTAAATAGACAAGTGAAATAACAAAAGCTTGTTATTCAGGAGGGAGTATATTTTATGGGAAGAAAGGCAACATTCTTTTTAGAATAAAAGTGGATATTGCCCTGTGATGCTTAAAAGGGACAGCTACTGTAAGTACTGAAGGAAAGCGATAGGAAATTAATAATGCAAGAATTTATGAGTTGATCTCATTATATCAATTGTTTAGAGCAGATGCGCTTATAGTTACTTCAAAAAATAAAGATTTTTGTTCAACTCAAGATAAGTGCCGTACCTGATAATTTATATAGATTTTCCTACTCAATACTGGAATTGGATTTGGATAAACAACACCATTGAGTATTTAAGCCGTGAGATTAAATGCCGGACAAAAGCAATCGGTGTTTTCTCGATGGGCAGAATACTTTAATACTTGTATGATACCAGACTGTGTCATGTAGCAGTAATCAACCGGATGCCAAACGCTACATGAATGTGGAGCATCTTTTCGGGGCAGAGGATGCTCTGTCGTCTGATATCATAGCCGGTTGACTGTCAGTTATCAAATAGTAGAATTATACTTTTGCAAAAATCTTGACATGATCTACAAAACTGGAAGCGTCAGATGTAACACAGAGTATATCCAGTGTTGCAAAGCGTATTGATAATGGTTCAATGAAAGGCTTCTGGGCGATTTTAAAAGAGAACGCTACAGTAGGAAACGATTTACAAATAGAGAAACATTTATGAAAATGATAGAAGATTATTATAGATAATCATAACAGTCTGCAATGTTACATCGTAGTTTTGCAATCGATGGAAAATTTGAAATTTATTTGTGGGTAGCATAAAAACTGCCAACAGATTATCTCTGCTGGCAGGAAAACTTTATGTTTTTCGATTGTCTATTTGATGGGGAGTGGTTTATAATAATTTTGCCTTTTTATATAAGTGATTTAGAAAGCTGAAGGCGTTGCACAAAGATTTTATCTTGAATTTCGGTATCCAGAAATGCGTGATTATATCTTGAAATAATTTCATGTGCATTATAAAGACCTATTCCGCGATTTGCCCCTTTAGTAGATACATTGGGTTTTGCTAAAGCAGCATAAGGGATTCCCTTTTCCAAAAAGGTATTGGAAATGACAAATATATATTCTGTTTCCAGGTTAATCAGAGCAAAGCGAATTGATGGTTGATCAGTTTCTAATGTTGCCTCAATTGCATTATCTAGAAAGATTCCAATGACTCTGCATAAATCTAGTGTATCGATTGGAAGAGAAACTATTTCATCTGTTACTTCTATATTGACATTGATATTCAATTCTATTGCATATAATAACTTGGATGATATAATGCTTTTCAGTTCTGTAGTTTTGATATTCATCAGTTGGTTTATATGTGCAGTATTCTTAGTGATTTTTTTACTTAATGGAAGGATTTCTTTATCAAAATATTCTTTTAAACCATCCATATCGTTTGCTTCAATGTACCCGGACATAGAAAGCATTATATTGGAATAATCATGTTTGAATGATCTTAAAGATGAATACATATTTTCAATCTGATTGGTATATTCTTGCAATCGATTATAAGAGTCTTGGCGTATATCCAGATTTACTTTCTCCATATGGGATTTTATTATGTTAACAATTAAAATAGTGCTGATTATAAAGTAACAGGCAAATAAAATACAGTTAAAGGTTATAACGCTACGACTATATCCAATATAATCTCCGATTGCTATGTTAAATAAAAAAATAAACAAACAGGTGAGTAGATTTGTAGTTATAAGTAATAACAGCTGTTTCGAAAGGCCAGTGTGTATTCTATGAATTACTAGATAGAGCAATCGGCCTAATATTGGACAAATACAGGCTAAAAGTAAGATATATGAAATTATATAAACAATGTAATAGGTTAAGTGAGACTGTAAATCAGCAACTGGATAGATGAATATATCCCATACTAAAGAAAATAAATTATCCCACAGCACACAAAAAAGATAAGTTGCAATAAAGACACAAATATTTATTATACGATTAGGATTAAGTGAGGCAATATATACACATGTGCTTATAATTAAAAGAATAACACCCATGTTGCCCAAGACAAAACCAATAAGAAGTATATTAATCAGCAATATAGTAGATAAAACAATTATCTGCTTTAATTTCAACTTAAAAGGTAGAAAGCAGTAAATGGGAAGTAAGTAGGAAAAAACACATAAAACATATGGTAGTATTTGTATTACTTTCATTGTAACAACCAAACCCTTTCACATTTTTCTAGTAGACATTTATATTATATTACTTATAGTTTTTGAAATCAACTGTTATTCGGCAAATTAAACGCTGCCCTCTCCGTCAGATTAAAACAGATCTTTTGGAGTGTCTGATCATGGTATGAAGCATATAGTTTTGGGGATTTTCGGCGCACTATTTTATGAGTAAAAACCATCATGCAGATTATTTTACATGATGGTTTCTAAAGCTATCCGAGTTCGAAGTCATTGATTGCCTGCATAACGGCATCGGCGGTTATGATATTTAAATTTGAGCTGTTTCCAACCAACAGACTTGCATTGCACAGTTTGTTGATCATACGTGGAGTCCCATTCGCAGCATTGAGGATCGCTTCAAGTGCGTTATCTTCGAATACCGTTTGGGTGCATCCAGCACCATTCAGTTTGGCAGTAACATAAGAATGCCCTTCTGCTGTTTTTTGTCATGCCTTCCAGGTTATAATTCATGACAATTCTCTGGCGGAAAGGTTCGTGGATGCTTAGGCGCAGGGTACTGTACTGTTCTGCCAGTATGTTCCGGAATCCGGTGTCATGTCCATAGCCTGGATCAGACGGACGTGCAGAACCAGAGGAATCTGTGAATAAGGGATCATAGATGAAAGGAACAGTGCGTGGGTATGCCTACAGACTTTGCAGTACACTCGAACGACTGAAAGAGAGAGGAGCCTGTCAGTAAGCTGGGTCTTGCGTCTGTAAGAGCCATAACGGATGAGACAGCCGGAGTGGACACAGATACAGGAAACAAGGTTAAGATCAAGAGAATCTATCGTTTTATTGTAAAAATCCTGAGAAATAAGGTTGTAGTTTTATGTTTTAATTGTTATCATAGGTATGTATCAATGTAGCATAAGCTATATTTGGGTGAAAGCAGGAATCAAACTTTGGACGGGGAGATTTCTGCTTTTTTATTTCATGGTTACAAAACTATATGATAACACAAGAGGTCTCAGGGTAAAACAATCTCATGGAAAATATGTCAGATTCCCTTATGCCAAGACCTCTTTTATTATGTCTTAAAAGCGAAAAAATAGTTTGTTATAATGTGCCTGATAATAATCAACGATTATTACTGAATAAACGTTGAACTCCACTGCAAATATTACATTTTTTCTATAAAAAAGATATTTTATTCGAAACTTAATAATATAACAAAGCTATAGTTTATACTTAAATCATCAAATATGAAAGGAAGAACAAAAATGAAAAATAGTTTAAAAAAGAATCTTGGTAATTTAGCAATCAATATGGGAAAACATGCTGTTGGTAAATGTATGATTCCAGGAATGTTTGATCCTAAAATCCCAAATGCACTTAAGACAGAAATGAAGAAAGATACAAAAGAATGATATAAATTTTTAAATAGTGTGTAAATACTATAATCCTAAATATAAGCAATATATAACGGTAATATTTCATAAACAATATATTGACTCATATCAGTAGCTGAAAAATCAAAATTCCAATAAGCCCTGTTCAGTTGTGATTGCACCTAGAATCTTGGACACATTAATTTATGGCAGAGGTCCAACATATGGATGTTTCTCTGTACTTAGCAGAGAGCATCCATTTTGTTTGTTAGGGCAAAGCCCTGTTTGCCATTGTGGAGTTTTTCGCTGATCCGAAAAACGGAGCTTTGGAAAACAAATAAACCACCTGCTATGCAGGTGAGTCAGCATTGCTTCAGCTTACAGAAAAAAACCTCCGGTGGTATAATTAATGTAGGTTCGCCAACCGCACTAATATACACAGGAGGTATCCATATGGATAATAATAGTTTATCACATACAAAGTGGAATTGTAAGTATCATATTGTTTTTGCACCAAAATATAGAAGAAAAGTAGCATATGGAAAAATTAAACAGGATATAGCAGATATTTTGAGTATGTTATGCAAAAGAAAAGGTGTAAAAATTGTTGAAGCAGAGATATGTCCAGATCATGTACACATGTTAGTAGAAATTCCGCCAAGCATAAGTGTATTGTATTTTGTAGGGTACTTAAAAGGAAAGAGTACATTAATGATATTCGAAAGACATGCAAATCTGAAGTACAAATATGGAAACAGACATTTCTGGTGTCGCGGATATTATGTAGATACGGTAGGGAAAAATGCAAAGAAAATACAGGAATATATAGCAAATCAGTTACAGGATGATCTGGAATATGATCAAATGACACTGAAAGAGTATATTGACCCGTTTACGGGTGAGCCAGTAAAACGTAACAAATAAAGATAAGCCCGAAAGGGCTTTGTAGGTAAATGATGTTGCGCTTGGCGAACCTATTTCGATGAGTCTTTAGACTCCAGTGCCGGTAATAGACCCTTATAGGGTCAAAGCAAACCACCGGCTAAGCCGGTGGTCGTGATTTAGTCTGGTTTTTCTCATGCTTGTAATAATCTGTATATTTTTTCAGCACCCTTTAAAATTTATCAAATATCTGTAGTGTTTTGTTTTCCATAGCACATCTCATTCTTCATCATTTCAAAGAAGGTCTTTATGATACAGTTATTGTAGAGGTTCTCTTTCGTTGACATGGCCTGGATGATTCCATAATCTTTAAGAGTATTTCTAAAGTAAGCATGCTGATACTGAGCCTTGGCTCGAGCTATACCGAGTTCGCTATAATAAGTATTGTTCTGAAGAAAATATTGAACTAAGGGTGTAATATTGATGCTTGTTTCGTGGGGAAACTAAAAGAAGAGAAGAAAGATTATTCTTCTTAGGTTTCTCTTCCTTTAATCTCATTTTGTGCATTAGGTGTTGAATTCTCTTTTGATTTACTCTATAGACACGATTATAAATTTTCTATGTTTCCTTTGTATTCCGTATCGTTTTTTATAGCGATTAAAATATACCTTCGATTTTTTCTGATAATTCCTGAAGATTTACGGTATCAGAATTACTGGTCCATAGTAACAGATCAATCTTGTCATGTCTACTGCTTTTTGCAGATGATTTAATTTCCACCCTTTTCCCTAAGTTCTTTGACAAATGCTGCTTTTTCCCTTTGAGTTGCGCGGTCCATCTTTCTTTCTATTGAGATGCGTTTTTTTTATTCCTCAATTCTTAGTATTGACGTTTTCATTCTCGACTTTGAGTCATATTAGTTCTAGTGTGTTTTTAGGCATGCTGTTCTTTTTTGCTGTTGGATTCTAGAATTTTCAGTTAATAATTGAATACTAAGAGCAAAATTAAGAATGTGAGAAAAATAAGTAGAGCAAGTATGGTTCAAGATGGTAAGAAAGCATGGAGTCGGATGCCTAGGGGGAACACTTCTCGGAAATCTAGGATCCGACTATTTGATATGAGCATGAGATAATTTGATTTCAGGGGATGGGAAACAGTGCCTAGATCTTAAGAAATCGTGAAAGATGCAGGAAGGGCAATAAGGAAAATATATCATTCAATTAGGTATCAATGATTTATATATAGGCAAAAATGAACACGACGGTACACTTATTACTGAACTAACGTAAACAAAAATATTAAATGAAACGATTATTCATGTTATACGGCCTTTTATTCTATTATTAAGTATTAGCTTAAGATAGAGATATAATAATTTCAACGAAAAGAAATTTAATACTAAATTATAAGAGGAAAAAAATGATCAAAATAGGGATTATTGATACAGAAATTAGAACAGACCAAATAATATTTGATAAAACTCATTTTTGTAATGCAGATTATAAAACTTCTGTACTTCATGGAACGGAAGTTGCAAACGTATTGTTATCATTAAATCCTTACTTAGATATTACAGCAATACCGATTTTAGATTCCAATATTAAGGGAAATGCTATTGACTTAATAACTGCTATAGAAAAATGTATAGATCAAAAAGTTGATTTTATTAATTTAAGCTTAGGATATGCATCAAATAATGAAAGTATTATAAGTATGCTGCATGAGATATGTCTTGAAGCTAAACGTAATAATATTTTAATTGTCGCAGCTAAAGCCAACGAAAAGAATAAGATGGCTTATCCGGCAGAATTTTCAGAGATTATATCGGTTGATAATGATATAAGGCAAAAAGCATATTGCAGCGTTAATAAGAATGAAGTTATATTCAATTTTAATGTTTTGTATTTGTGGGAAAAGGAAATAAAAATAAGAGAAGGTAACAGTTATCTTGTCCCGTATTTAATAGGGATTCTCGCAAATTTGTATAAAGAAGGTGGAGATAAACAAGAACTTATTTCTAATCTGAAGGGAATATTGAAAGAGGAAAATATGAAAAAAATAGTAGTCGAGTCTATAAGCAATAGATTTGCTGTTACTATAAACAAACAGGTTTTATATGTGGTTTGTGGTTTGATGAGTGAAAATGATTATAACATTATTAATTATCTAAAAACCATTGCAAAATCAGTGGAAATTTGTACAGATGATAATGTGCAAACGGTATTATCAAAAGAAAAAATTATCTTTTGGGGATTAGGTGATTATGTAGAAAGTATTACAAATATAAATAAGGTTAGGCAAGTCATCAAGCAATGCTATTTATGTGGGAATGATATTATTACTGTTTTACCTTATTTTAATATTTGGGAGAGGTATCAGATTACAAAGGATCACAGTAACAGATTGGTGAGTATTTACAATTAAGGAGTAGAGGTCATGGAATGTACTTTATTGTTGGCAGAAGGATGTAATTTAGAATGTAAATATTGTTACGAAGGCGAAAAAAAATGTTCATCTATAATGAATGAAAAAACGGTAGAAGATACAATTAATTTTATCTGTAATTTGGCACATGAGGATGAAGAGATAGATTTAATGCTTCTAGGGGGAGAACCATTACTTAACAAGAAAGCATTTTATAAAATCACAAATCTTGTATCAGAAAAATATCCAAAGAAAAAATTTAATATTGAAATGACTACAAATGCTACTTTATTAGATAAGAGTGTGTTAGATACTATATTTACTACAGGAATAGAATTATCTATTAGCATTGATGGGGATCGAAGAACAAATGATCTTAACCGAAAAAGTAAATCTGGAAAAGATTATTATAAATATATTATTAGCCAGATTAAGTATTTGATAAGAAATAATAAGAAATTTAATGTAAGAATGACAGTTACTGATAATAACGTTAAATATTTAATGGATAATATACGATTTTTTTCAAAAATGGGAGTGAAACGTATTTATATAGGATTAGACGAATTTACATCTTGGTCCGAAAATAGTATGCAATTACTAGATTCAGAAATGACAAAACTAGATCAGTTTTATCTAGAAAACATCGTTGAAGACCCTAATAAAGTGATTAATCTTTATGATTTTAAGATATCGACTTTTATTGCAAAAAGAGAAGTTTGCTTTTGCTCTGCTGGAACTGAAAACCATTTTGTAGTTGACTGTAAAGGGAATATTTATCCCTGCAATTATGTGGCGGGAGATCCAGAATGGGAAATTGGAAATATTTATTCTGGAATTAGTCACGAAAAATTTATTTCGCTCATAAGAAAGCATTTAAAAGAAACTTGTAGTATTTGTGACTGCAAAATAGATTTTTCCTGTAGCGGAAAAAGATGTGGATTTAAAAATTATAGCTTAACTGGTTATTTGAATCAAGTAAGTAAAGCAACCTGCAGATTAGAACAAATACTATATCGACATAATTGTATAGTATTTACTAGTATGTTTCGTAATAAAATATTTCGTTTTATGAAAGTGTATGATTTTGCAAAAACTCACAAAATTGAAGTTAGCGATTTTATTAAAAAGTTAGAAGAAGGTGAAGATGATGAGACAAATTTTTAGATATATTTCAAATGGAAAAGTAATTCTACTAAATTCAGATAATATGAATTGGGTTAGGATGCCTTTAGAAGTGTATGAAGGAGAAAGTAAAGATAAGGATAAATTTTATAGAAAACTTATCGAAACATTTGATTTTAATAGTAAATCTGTAAGCCAGGATATAGGAACATTACATATTATTACAACAAAAAAATGTAATTTAAATTGTGATTTTTGTGCTGCAAATTCTGGACCAGATGTTACTACAGAAGACGAGCTGTCAGTTGAGAAAATCATAAACGATACACAAAAGTTTATTGATAAGTTAAAACCATCTTTAAAAAAGGTAGTTATTAGTGGAGGCGAACCATTAGTAAAGAAGAATATAGAAAAATTAGTAGAAAAGATGGCTGAGTCAATAGGAAAAGAAAATATTGTATTCCAAACCAATGGACTTCTTTTATCAAAAAAACTTATAGACTGTTTAGTAGAAAGGGTCGGTGTTATAGAAATCAGCATTGAGAATTTGTTTTGTAATGAACGCCAATATAAAAAAATGGTTCCTTTATTTGAACAGTTAAAAACAAAAAAAGTTAAACTTTCTTTTTCGTATGTATTAACGCCTTATAATATGAAATATCTTGAAGAAGCATTAAATATGGCGGCACAATATAATGCATTTTTCCAACTTAGAATTGTTGCTCCTGTGGGGAGAGGGAAAAATTTTTCAATTAAAGTATTGGATCAAATTAAGTTGTATCAGCGTGCAGTACAATTTGTACTTGATAAAAAATATGAGGATAAGAATTTTATTAATGCACTCACCTTTAACTTAAGTCCCAAAAAACATTGTGGGGCTGTTGATGATTTGCTGACAATAGCACCGGACGGAAATGTTTATATGTGTCCTAATTTAACAAGCGAAAAGTTTGTTTTGGGAAATATTAAAGAAGATGTGAATATTGTTTTAGAGCGATATGAAGAAAAGAAAAAAAATGCTGGAATAAAAAGTTTGTTTTATGTAAATCAAATCCCAAAATGCAAGATTTGCCCTTATAAATATTTTTGTTGTGGAGAGTGTGCAGCTAATTGTGTTAATGATAAAGGCGAAAGAGTAGAGAGTATTGACTGTAGTTTACAAAAAGTACTTATTTACTATGAAATGTTCGTTAAAAAGGATAACTATAAAAATAACTTTTTTGAACTAAACGAATATTTAAAATATGTAGTTAATAATTTCGAGCAGATTTGTGAATCTGATTATTTTAGTGAGGATATTGATGTTAAATGTAGAATATAAGAACGTAATTAAAAAATATGTTCTAAAAGAAAAAAAATTATTGTCTTTTATCTTTATTGTTAGTATTGTTTCTAGCGTACTTGCTTTAATGACGCCTAGGATTACACAAGAAATTATTGATAAATCATTACCTAATAAGGAAAAAGAACTATTTATTATTCATATTACAATTTTGTTTTTGGCATATATATTTACTATTATATGCTCTGTTTTAGGCAATTATTTATCAAATAAAATTACTGAGAATATTAAGATGAGTTTACGGATAGATATGTTGAAAAGCATTACAAAAGCTAAATATGAAACAATAAAGCATGAAGGGTTAGGAAATGTACTTTCAAAGTATGAAAATGAAATTGAAATTATTGCATCTAATACAGGAGAGGCTTTAGTGCAACTAGTTTCAAACATTCTTTCCTTGTTATTAACTTGTTTAGCAATATACTTGATTAGTTGGAAAGTGTTTATTTTTACGGGAATCGTAATCTTTTTGTATTTGATAAATAATCATTTTTGGGGAGAAAAAGTTAACATACTTTCAGAAAAATATATGAAGACGAATGCAAAGACAATAGATTATTTTTCGGATATATACAATAATATTTTAAACGTAAAAATTTATAATCTATACAGAAAGATTAATAAAAAATTTAGAAATGTATATGCACAACAGTATAAAGCTGATATTAGTTTAGAACTGACATATAATTTGAATATATACATAGGAGCTTTACTTGTATATTTATTAATTGTAATTGTTTGGTTTGTTGGAGGAAATTTATATTTTTCAAATAATTTTAGTATTGGTTTAATTATTACATTAACAAGTTACCAGGCAATGCTCATAACACCAATTAATAATATTAGTAGTTTCTTCAATGGCTATAAAGAAACTTTAGTCGCAATAGATCGTTTTTACAGTGTGATTAATTTACCTAAGGAAGTGGAAAACTCAAAAAAGACACTGAAAAAAATAGATTCTATTAGGTGGAATAATGTCGAGTTTTATTATGAGAATTCTAAAAATCCTGTTTTAAAGACTGGAAATTTTAGCGTTTGTTGCGGAGATGTTATAGGTTTGATTGGTAACAGTGGAGGTGGAAAGTCAACTATTACTAAAATATTACTAAGGTTAGTGGATAAAAGTGGTGGTTATATAGAGGTAAATAATCAACAAATTGAAGATTTCTCTATAACAGATATAAGGAGGCATATAGCATATGTTCCTCAAGATTCACTATTTTTTAAAGAATCAATAAAAGAAAACTTATTTTTAAATCAGGAGAGAGATGAAGATGAGTTTCTCTATTTATGTAAAAAATTACAGATAGATACATATATAAATGAATTACCTGGTGGGTGGAATACAGAATTACAAACAAATGGTAATAACTTATCCGGAGGACAAAAAAAACGATTAGACATAATTAGGGCGATATTAACAGGAGCTGATGTAATTGTTTTTGATGAACCGACGGCATCGCTAGATAATAGCAGTAGAGAGGCATTTTATGAGTTAGTAAATTCTATGAAAAATAATAAAATTATTTTTATAATCTCTCATAATCCAGATGAAATGAAATATTTTAGTAAAATATTTTGGGTTACAGAGGGCACGATTAAAGAAAGGATATTTTAAAAATGATTACAATGACGTTAGAGATAAATAAGAAATGCAATTTAGCATGTGATTATTGTTATGTTGGTGATAAAACCAATAAGACAATGGATGATAGGATCGCATATCGAAGCGTGGAGTTTGCTATTGAACGGATAAAGTGTGAAAACCATAGGAATAGGATAATAAAAATTAATTTTCTTGGTGGAGAGCCTTTGCTTGATTTCGACAAAGTAAAAAATATAGTTTATTACTGTGAAGCTAATAGCAAAGAGAATCAAATTAAATTTTTATATACTATAACAACAAATGGGACGATTTTAGATTTATCAATTATAGAGTTTTTAATAAAATACAAATTTTCGTTAAAGGTCAGCTTGGATGGAAATGAGAACGTTAATGACTTATCACGAAAAATGGTAAATGGCGCAGGATCCTATAAATATGTCATAAAAAATTTAGACTATTTAAAGTATTTTGAGTTGAAAACAGGAAGAGCTGTTCAAGCATCAGCTGTAATTACAAAAAATAATTATACTCATCATTTGGAAACTATAAAACATTTTCACGAAGACTTAGGATTTTTGGATATTGATGCTGGCATTAATACAGATACCAAATGGAATAAAGAAGAACTTAATTGTTTGTTTAAAATATACAGAAAGGTTCTGGAGTATTATATAACTTGTTATCACCATAATAATTACTTTATGTGGCGCTATATAGAAAATGCCTTTGACAGTTATACAGATATCTCAAAAAGAGTATTTTCTTGTGGTGCTGGTATTATAAGCTTTTATATAAATGTAGAAGGTGAAATGTTTTTATGTCCAAGTTTGTTAGATCAGCAATATAGCTTAGGCAATGTATTTGATGGATTTTCTGAGTTTGGGACTTTACTTAGAGAGAAATTAAAAGATATTAAGTATATTGATAATTCCAAATGTTTATCATGTAAAGAGTATGAAAATTGTAAAAGTAAAGGTTGCTTTGCAGCAAGCTTACATGAGAATAATGATATTCATTGTCCGGATGATTTCTCATGTCTATATACTAAGATGGCAAACCAATTGGTGAGGGATAATTTGGAAGAACTTGAGGAAATTGAAAAGAATGCAAAGATTTTAGGACCAATGCCATATTATATAAACGGTGTAATTCATCCGATTAGAAATGTAGCATATTGAGGAATTTGGATTAAATTTTAGGAATTATTTCAACAATAATGTTGATTAATTTAGAAATAATTTAAAGGAGGCGATGCCCTTGGGCGGTTGAACTTTATTGTAAATCAATACAAATTTTAATGAAATGGAGAGAAAAAAATGAATAGTAGAAAAGGGGAAAAATTAGTCAGTAAAGAAACTATATTTGATGAAAAAATTGAAGGCTATAAAAAATGTGGAAGTACAGACAAAAAATTCGATTGCAAAAAAGACTGCCTAATATCTCATAATGCAGTATTGTCTTACATCAATTAGAACTTAAAAAAACAAATAAGGAGAATAAAAATGAAAGAGGTCAATAAGGTAACTGTAAAAAGTGAAAGAGTAAAGTGCTTTGATGAAAAAATTGAAGGCTACAAAAAATGCGGAAGTACAGATAAAAAATTTGATTGCAAAAAAGACTGCATAATATCTTATAATGCGGTACTGTCCTATATTAATTAGAGTCTTTAAAATACATAAGAAAAGGAGAATAAAAATGAAAGAAATTAATAAGGTAACTGTAAAAAGTGAAAGAGTAAAGTGTTTTGATGAAAAAATCGAGGGTTATAAAAAATGTGGAAGTACAGACAAAAAATTTGACTGTAAAAAAGACTGTTTAATATCTCATAATGCGGTACTGTCCTATATTAATTAGAGTCTTTAAAATACATAAGAAAAGGAGAATAAAAATGAAAGAAATTAATAAGGTAACTGTAAAAAGTGAAAGAGTAAAGTGTTTTGATGAAAAAATTGAAGGTTACAAAAAATGCGGAAGTACAGACAAAAAATTTGACTGTAAAAAAGACTGTTTAATATCTCATAATGCGGTACTGTCCTATATTAATTAAATAGGGCAGGCGGTGACTTATTTATATATAGGGACGGGATGATTCTGTTAGTATTAGTTGATGTATAAATGATATTATATTTAGAAATCATTCTCATTAGGGAATAAATAGAAGTTTATCGTAAAAGGGAGATAATTGAAAGATACTCCCTTTTATGATAAAAAGGCTTACTGAGGAATATTTTGGAAAGAATATAATTTGGAATGATTAATTATACAAATGTGGTATTTTAAAAATTTTACTAAAAAGAATATGTTTCATTGGCGGAAAAAGGAGAAAAATTATGGCTGTTTTGCAAGTGAAAGATTTAAAAAAATATTATGGTAACAAACCTAATATTATTAAAGCACTAGATGGAGTATCTCTTACTGTTGAAAAGGGCGAATTTATTGCTGTGGTAGGACCATCGGGAAGTGGAAAATCAACATTACTACATATGATAGGAGGATTAGATACTCCTTCTTCAGGAAACATTATAATTGAGAAACAAAATTTGAGAGGAAATAATGATGACTTAACAATCTTTAGACGTAGACACATTGGATTTATATTTCAGAATTATAATTTAGTTCCGATACTCAATGTTTATAACAATATTGTCCTACCTCTTCATCTGGATGGGAGGCAGGTTGATCAGCAGTTTTTGGATGAAGTATTAACGTATTTAGAATTAGAAGATAAAAAAGACAGAATGCCGAATAGCTTATCTGGCGGTCAGCAGCAAAGAGTTGCTATCGCAAGAGCATTGATAACTAAACCGTCGGTAATTTTAGCTGACGAACCAACTGGAAATTTAGATTCAGAAACTAGTAAAAAAGTACTTCAATTATTAAGGGAAACTAGTAAAAAATATGATCAGACAATTATTATGATAACACATGATTTAGAAATGGCGAAACAGGCTGACAGAATAGTAAAGATTATTGATGGAAAAATCATAGCGTGATAGGAAATGTATATAAGATAATTATTTGAGTATAGATGCGGCAATTAGAGATGACTGCTAAAATAGAGTGTTTTAGCAACAGAAGGGAGAGTAGTATTGTGAAGAGTCTTGAAAAAAGCACCATAAAGCTTATTTCGAAAAATAATATGGTTCAAAATTCTTTGAAAAATAGGCTGGTTAGTGTGATAATTTTTGCGGCCACCTGTTTATTGAGTTTCACAATGATATTTTTGTGTAATACTTATTTCGATATGCATAGTATTTCTGGGACTACAAGTCAGGTGCTTGTTGTTATGTTTACGATTGTGCTTGTCATTAGCATTGCAACAGGAGTTTCAATCAGAAGTATAGTATATATATCAGCTGTAGAGAAAATAAATGATTATGCTAGATTGAAAATGATAGGAGCAACAAAGGAACAACTGAAAAATATAATTACTTATGAAAAACATACTTTATTAAAGAGGTGTTTACCGCCAGCTGTTATTCTATCCATTATCATTGGAATAATTCTGCCAGGGAAATTTTATGGGATATCATGCATTACAATTTTTATTTCCGTAGGATTTATTATTGTGCTAGTTACAGGAGCTTATGAAAAACCTGTTCGTGTATTATCTGTAGTTTCTCCAATAGAAGCAGTTCGTTGCACGGAAAACTTAAGAATGTTACGCAAAGATAAAAAGAGAGAATTTCTTTCTCCATTTAAACTTGCAATTAAATATGCGACATCTGTGCCAAAACAGTTTATTAGATCCATTTTGTCTTTAACATTAAGTGGCGTATTAATGTTTAGCATATTTAGTGTGATGCAGTCAATAGATGTAGAAGAGTTGGCTAGCTATACTTTTCATGAAAACAGTGACTATATTTTATCATTGAATTCGGATTTATTAAGCGAAGAAGATAATTATAGTTATAATGAACTGATGAAGAATAGCCCCTTGACAAATGAACTCTTTCAAAAAATTCAGAATATGAGTGAAGTAAAGGAAATCTATCGATTAAAAATTTTAGATTGTGAAATTGTAAATGAGAACACAGAAGAAGTAACAGATATCGAAGGTATAGAAAGCATTATTAACGAAAAAGAGTTTGCTAATCAATTGATTGAAGGGACAATGCCTCAAAAGAAAGCAGAGACTGATACAATGCCTATTGTAATTAATTTGGCCTCAGATGCTTATATCGATTCTCAATTGAGTCTTCAAGTTGGAGATTCTATTTTAGCTAAAATTGATACAGGAAATAGAATACAAGAAACTCATTTGAAAGTAAGTGGTATAATTAATGATCCAAATTCTACAAATGCTATATATACTAATGAAGGGTATCTTGAACAAATAACAGATATGAACCCAGATGTTAATTGGTATATATGTACTGGCAAGAGTGATATAGAACAAAAATTGTATGATATAGTAGCAACTGATAATAGAATAAGCTTATCTTCCAAGAAAGATACGATTCAACAATATTCAGATTATTTTTATAATTTTACAATGGCGATAATGGCTTTTGTTTTTATTATTTCGATTTTTTCATTTCTCAATACCTTTAATTTATGTGTATCGAATATCGTAGAAAGAAAAAAAGAGTATGCAATGCTAGAAGCAATAGGTATGACTCCAAAACAATTAAAGAAAATGCAGAGCGTGGAATGTTCTTTGTATCTTTTTAGTGGGTTTATTGGTAGTTGTATTTTGGGGATTCCGGTTGGGATTATACTATGTAATAAAATTGCTGAATTGTCAGGTATATTTTATATTCACTATAAATTTCCTGTATATTTTTTGATTTTTTATCTGGGATTTCTTTTGATAATACGGTTGGCAATGACAAAATATCAGAATTCCATTATTTTTAAGAATTCAATAATTAATCGGATACGTGAATGAGAATATGATAGATTGAAAAGCTGATTAACTTAAAGGTTTCGTGGAAAATCTATAGAGCGTATCAATCTTCACTTAGGGAGATTGAAAGAACGAACATTGGAACTACATCATAAATAAAAACGTAGATATAATTATTAGGGTATTGGTTGATTTTAATGATTTATTTTGTGGTTGAAATAAATGATCCCGTAATGGTTGATTTAGTTAGTCGCTAACAAAAGTTTATAGAAGCTTTTAAGTCACACACTTTGGTATACTTTTTACATTTATTGGCAGATGTGAGTATTGTCAAAATAGAAAGAGAAGTGAGAATGGGGTATAGATTGCTGGTAGAGAATTCTGACGAAATACAATTTGACATCGATTATCGGGAAGATACCATAATCAGAAATGTACCATTCTATGTGGGGATTTTTAATGAATATGGAAATATAGAAGAGTTTATAGAGACTAGCACTCAACTTGCATTTAACGATCTCATAAAACAGATGGATATACAAGTTGGAAAGAAGGCTAGGAATAGGCTAAAAAGGGTTATAATAGTTATATGAAGATGAACTCTAGGCAGAAAAAGAGTAT
>NZ_JBBKBX010000011.1:0-116804 GCF_037890365.1 Blautia sp. HCN-20427
GATAACATTTGGCTCCTTGGTCAAGCGGTTAAGACATCGCCCTTTCACGGCGGTAACACGGGTTCGATTCCCGTAGGAGTCATTTAAAAATACTTGCATATTTTATAAATATGTAAGTATAATATAGTATATGGCGCCATAGCCAAGTGGTAAGGCAAAGGTCTGCAACACCTCTATCACCAGTTCAAATCTGGTTGGCGCCTCTTTTTTATATTCCTCCTTAGCTCAGTCGGTAGAGCATGCGGCTGTTAACCGCAGTGTCGTTGGTTCGAGTCCAACAGGGGGAGTTTTTTGTATTTTAAAATCTGCATAGATGTTTGATATAGATGAGGTTTTTGAGAGGCGGTTCCTGATTGGTCGCTTCTTTTTTTGTATGTTAGTTATGGTAGGTTGTCTATTTTTTCACGCAAACATCAGTAAGGGAATATACTAATAAGAACAAAAAACCAAAGGAAAGCAGTCATATGGCATCGATGGAGCATAGAAAGGCATTTTATCGCACAGAGGGAAAACATTACCGACAGGAAGCGGAGGCAGAAAAGGAGAAGTCCCTGATTTATTCCTATTATCCTAAGGAAACGGTTCTGGCTCAGGCGTTTGTAGAAGATGCATGCGACAGACTGGACTATGAGGGCAGCTTTATCTATGATGAATATCCGGATAAGTGGCAGATAGAGAGAACCTGCCGGGAAATCTGCAGGCAGATGGAAGGCGCAGGAGAACTGGAAGCAATGGAAAGCAGGGGAAAGAGGCAGGAGGGATTCTGGGAGACCCTGACGGGGACTTTGCTGTGCCAGGAAATTTACCGAAGAAGGTGCAGAAGAAATCGCTGCAGAAAACTTTGGTGAAAAAGAGAAAAGAAGTTCTCCAAAACTGTTCTTTTTGGGGTTGCGGATTTCCGCTAAAACTTTTACAATAGTAGTGAATTGCAGGAACTTTAAGAGAATAAGGGGAAATAGAAAAATACAGGGGAAAATTATGACAGATTTAAGAGACTTTTTGAATAAATATGTGAATGTAAATCTCAGACGAGTGATTGTCAGTAATGCCAGAAAAAAAGACGGCATTTCCAAGATACAGGTGCGTCCGATACAGATGAAAAACGGAATTTTTTATCAGGTAACAAGGACGTTAGGGCCTAAAGAAATTCACGAAAATTATGAAAAAGAGGCGTTGGTATCTTATTTATGCTGCCAGATGACAGAAAATTTCCGGCAGCTCCAGCTTGAATCCAGGACTGTACAGGGAACGGTTCTGGTAAGTAAAAAGGGAAGTATGAGAATTACAGTGAAAGAACAAAAAGGGAAGAAGGCCCAGGAGTATCCGCCTATGCTTTCACACAACAGGACGAAGAATTATGTACTGAAAGAGGGAATTCCCGTGCCCTGGCTTTTGGACCTTGGGGTTATGAGCCAGGAGGGAAAGGTGAAAAATTCCAGATATGACAAATTTAAACAGTTAAACCGTTTTCTGGAGTTTATTGAGGATATTCTGCCAAAGCTTCCAAAAGACAGAGAAGTGGAAATTCTGGATTTCGGGTGCGGAAAGTCGTATCTTACGTTTGCAATGTATTACTATTTGAAAGAATTGAAACATTATGATATCCGTGTGACAGGACTGGATTTGAAAGCAGACGTTATCGAAAAATGCGAAGCACTTGCCAGAAAGTACGGTTATGAGAAGCTGCATTTTCAGCAGGGAGACATTGCGTCCTATGAAGACATGCAGAAAGTAGATATGGTGGTTACGCTTCATGCCTGTGATACAGCTACGGATTATGCGCTGGCAAAAGCAGTGCAATGGGGTGCAGCCGTGATTCTTTCTGTACCCTGCTGTCAGCATGAATTAAATGGGCAGATCGATAATGAGATGTTGGCGCCCATTTTGGAATATGGAATTTTAAAAGAGCGTTTTGCAGCGATTCTCACAGATGGCCTGCGGGCACAGATGCTGCAGAGTGCAGGATATGATACACAGATTCTGGAGTTTATTGATATAGAACATACACCGAAGAATCTTTTGATTCGTGCGGTAAAAAATGAGAAAGTAAGAAATGAAAGTACGAAAAAACAGCAAAGGAAGGCATGGGAGAAGTGTATAGAAGAAGTTCATGCAGTGCCTACGCTCCAGAAGCTGTTGTTTGAAACCATAGATTAGGAAGGATTTTAGATGAAAAAACGAATAGCGAGAATTCTGGTACTGATACTTGTTTTTTTATTAGGCGTAGCTGGATTCAGTGGACTGATGAATAGTCAGAACACAGACAATAAGACAGACCTGCAGACAGCAGTCATTCCCTGTATGGCCATGAAAATCGGAAATACGGAGGTAAACCGCATGTACGGATATGCCCAGGATATGGACGAGTCTTATATGAGAGATACGCTGACCCCTGTGGGAACAGATAAAACACTGGCCGTAAGCATTACCCCGTATGGGAGAAAAATCGAAAGTCTGGTGTATGAAATCAGGACTGCAGATGGAAGTAAGGTTGTGGAAAACAATAAGATTAAAAACTTTCAGGAAGAAGCAGACGGAAAACTTACTGCGGAGTTTACTTTGCAGAAATCCATTCTGATGAATCAGGAATACTCTCTGAGTTTTACCTTAAATACAGAGGCCGGAAGCTGGACTTATTATACAAGGCTGATTCAGAGAGCAGGGCTTAGTACGGATAAATATATCGACTTTGTCAACAGTTTTTATACCAAGTCCCTGATGCAGGAGGACAACGGAGATTTGCGGACCTATCTGGAAACGGACAGCAGTATCTCCAACAATAGTTTTAACGATTTGGATATTCATGCCAGCCTGGAAATGGTGACCTGGGGGTCTTTGGCTCCGGAACTGAGCAGACCGGGTATTCCCTCCATTAAGGAAATCAATGAAAATACGGGAAGCGTTTCTATTACCTATTATATTACTGCTGAAAATGAAAACGGCGAAGTGGAGCGGTATCAGGTGGATGAGTTTTACCGTATGCGGTATGACCAGACGAGAGTGCGTCTTCTGGATTTCCAACGCTCGGCCAAAGAAGTGCTGACTACGGAACAGAATATTGTATCAGAAGGTCAGCTGAATCTTGGAGTTACCGGAAAAGATATTCAGTATCTGTCTGACAGCGCAGGGAAAATTGTGGCATTTGTGCAGCAGGGAGATTTGTGGTCTTACAATCTGGAAACCAATAAACTCACCAGGGTATTCAGTTTTCGGGATGTAGGAAGCAATGATGAGCGCAATGACTATTCACAGCATGATATTGATTTGGTTCGGGTCAGCAAGAACGGAGATATTGATTTTGTGCTTTATGGGTATATGAATCGTGGAGAGCACGAGGGCTGTGTAGGAACAGCTGTTTATCACTATTCATCTGAACAGAATGTGATTGAGGAAAAATTTTTCCTGTCTTCCTCAAAATCTTTTGAATTTTTGCAGCAGGAAATTCAGGATTTTTCTTATATCAGCAAAGACGGACATTTTTATGTGCTGTTAGGCGGACAGTTGTATGACATTCAGATGGAAGATAAGAGTTATACTGTGATGCAGAAGGATATTGATAAAGAATGTTTCAAAGTTTCAGAAAATCAGCGGTATGCGGCCTGGATGGAAGGTATGGATAAGAATAATACGACGGTCATTACGCTTCTGGATATGGAGAAAAATATGAAACAGGAGATAAAAGCAGAGGACGGTACGAAAATACGGCTGTTTGGCTTTATTAACAATGATGTCGTTTATGGTGTGGCAAAAGATGGCGACATTAAGCAGAACAGTGCAGGAGAAACGGATTTTGCCATGACGGAAATTCGTATTCAGAATTCAAAAGGAGAGGTTAAGAAAACTTATCAGCAGGACGGATATTATATTATGGACGTTATCTTCCAGGACAACCTTCTGGAACTGGAGAGAGCCCAGAAGCAGGGAGATACCTATCAGAAGGTCAGTAACGGACAGATTTTGAATAATGTGAAGGACAAGCAGGATGAAACCTTTTCTGTGGTAATGCTGTCTACTGTACGTCAGGCCGCTGTTATGGGACTGCAGTTCACAGGCGGCAGCAGCCAGGAACCGTTGATTATGGAAGCAAAATTTACAGAACTTTCCGAAGATGATGTGCTGGATATGAAAAATGAGACGAAGGTCGGGGAAGAATATTATGTGTATGCCATGGGAAAACTATGGGGGATTTACGAAAGTGCTGCAGAGGCAGTAAAAGCGGCGGATGAGCAGGCTGGTGTGGTATTGAACAGCAGTCAGCAGTACCTCTGGGAGAGAAGCAATACAGCGGCAAAAGCCAGCATTGCTCTGGAGGATATTCCGGATGCGGTGAAGAACGCGCCCCTTGATGTCAGTCAGCTAAAGGACGACTTAAAAGGAGAAGGAACGGTTGTGAATCTCACAGGATGTACGCTGGAGCAGGTTTTATATGAAGTTGGCGTACAGCGTCCGGTCATTGTAAAGAGTAAGGACGGACAGGCGCGGGTGATTGTAGGATTTGACAGTTATAATACCACGCTGTATAATCCACAGACCCAGGAGACTGAACTTATGGGACTGCAGGACAGTACCAAGGCTTTTGAAGAAAACGGAAATGTATTTATCTGTTATGTAGAAAATATTGGAGAATAATTGCAGAAAGGAAAAAAACTATGGACGAAAGAATTAAAAAACTGGCAAAGGTGCTGGTACATCATTCCTGCCGTGTGCAGCAGGGGGAAAAGGTATACATCAATTATACCGGGTATGAAACCACAGCTTTGGCAAGACAGATTATCAAGGAGGTTTATGAGGCAGGAGGCCTGCCTTTCCCTCACTTTATTGACCCGCAGGTGGACAGAGAAATGCTGCTGCACTGCACAAAAGAACAGTTAGAACTTATGGCTGAAATTGACGGAAAAGAGATGGCGGAAATGGATTGCTATATCGGTATCCGGGGAGGGGCAAATGTCTCTGAAAAAGCAGATGTTCCGGCAGAGAAGATGAATCTTTTCGAGCAGTATTACAGCACTCCGGTGCACGGGGATATCCGTGTGCCAAAGACAAAATGGGTAGTGCTCAGATACCCAAACGCTTCTATGGCTCAGCTCTCCAATACCAGCCAGGAAGCTTTTGAAGATTTCTATTTTGATGTGTGTACACTGGATTACAATAAGATGGCAAAAGCCATGGAATCTCTTGTAAAATACATGGAAAAAACGGATAAAGTGCGCATTACGGCTCCGGGAACGGATTTGACTTTCTCCATTAAAGATGTGCCTGTTATTCCCTGCAGCGGCGAGTGCAATATCCCGGACGGAGAAGTATTTACAGCCCCGGTGAGAAACTCTATCAATGGTACGCTGTGCTATAATACACCGTCTGCATTCCAGGGATTTACTTATGAGAACATCTGTCTGGAATTTAAAGATGGTAAAATTGTGAAGGCTACGGCAAATGATACAGAGAGAATCAATAAAGTATTTGATATTGACGAAGGGGCAAGATATGTAGGCGAATTTGCTATTGGGGTGAATCCCTATGTGCTGCACCCAATGAAGGATACACTTTTCGATGAGAAAATCCAGGGTTCTATCCACATTACACCGGGAAGATGTTACGATGAGGCGCCCAACGGAAACGATTCTGCCATTCACTGGGATTTGGTGCTGATACAGAGACCGGAATACGGCGGCGGCGAGATTTATTTTGATGATGTGCTGGTGAGAAAAGACGGCAGATTTGTAGTACCGGAACTGGAAGGACTGAATCCGGAGAATTTGAAATGAAAATTGCCTTATTGCTGAAAGAACATTACAGGGAACACGCTGTACAGTGGCAGAAGAGTCTTTTGCCAAAAGTGCAGACTGAATTTGTTTCCTACAGCACCTTTGAGGAATTGGAGGCATGTTTCTACGAATTAAAAGACCGGGTGGACGGAATTTATGTCAGTGGAATCATGCCTTACCATGCGCTTGAACTTCTTATATCCGAGGAAGACCAGGTGTGTCTGGCTTATTCTCCTATAGATATGGAAAACACTTACCGGATTTTGCTGCAGAAAATGGTGGAATCCGGAGTGCACAGCCTTTCCAGAATCGGAATGGATTTTCTGAGAGGAAATGCAGATTTGGAAAATCTTATTCGTACAGAGAAATTTTCCCAGGCCGTGCATGAATACGAAAAGAAATGGGAAAAAATGAAAACTGTGGAAGAGATTGACGAAGAAGAACAGGCTATCTGCCAATACTATAGAGAACAGTGCCGTAAGAACCGGTTTGATATGGTGATTACTTACTTTCATTCTGTGGCAGAAAGCTTACAGGAATTTGATGTAGAGTGTTTCTATGTATATCCCAGTGTACAGGCTTTCTTGCAGATTATGGAAGGGTTGCAGAAAAATATTTCTTTAAAGTCTATGAAAAAGAAAATACCGGCCGTGATATACATTGATTTGGATGAGGCAGACAGGAAAAGCCCGGATATCCGAAAGGCTATGGAACAATTCAATAAAAAGCATTTGAATCAGATGATGCTAAAGGAAAACTACGCAGGTCTGGAATATATTACCGATTATGCATTTCTGCGAAAAATCACAGAGGGATTTTCAAAATGCAGAATTGGCGCCTGGCTGCAGGAGCAGATAGGTTTTACGGGGGCCGTAGGATATGGATTCGGAAATAATTTGTCTCAGGCCAGACTAAATGCCATAGACGCGTCTCATTACGGGAGAAACATCAAGGGAAATGGCTGCGCCAGTGTGTTAATTGACGGGGAAGAAAACCTGATTGTTTTGAAAAAGGGCAGTACAGAACAGCCCATTAATGTTTCAGAAGGGTATATCAGTGAAATTGCCAATCGGGTAAAGTTGTCTTCTGAGACGATTCTGAAGGTTATCGGCGTTATGCAAACGTATGGAACAGCAGAAATCACATCACAGGAACTCATGGATGCCCTGCATATTTCTCTTCGGACGGCCAATAAGTTTCTTTCTAATCTGGAAAAAAACGGATATGCCCAAGTGGCGGGCTTGAAAAGAAGCGGAAACAAAGGGCGGCCTGTAAATGTATACCGGATTTTAATGAATTATGAAAATTAAAAATGCCGCATGCAGTGCATAGGGAGAGAATACAGAAATCCTTCCTATGGACGGCATGCGGCTTTTTATTGCCTTACCAAATGCAGGTTGCAATGGCGATTAAAACTCCCTGGGTTACAAGCAGTATGAGGAAAAGGGGAACAATAAATTTCCACCATTTATCCATTTTTACCCCGGCGATACCACACATAATCGGTGTCATGGCAGTTGGCCAGATAATATTGGAGAGACCGTCACCAAACTGGAATGCCAGGACTGCTACCTGTCTGGAAATACCGCATAAGTCGGCCAGAGGGGCCATAATCGGCATACTGGTTACTGCCTGTCCGGAATCGGCAAAGCTGCGGGCCACCTTTTTTGCAATGATATTGGGACCCCATCCCATAATAAGGGAACTGATAATTCCCATAATAAGGAAAACACCGCTCAAGTCTTCAAAGTACCAGCCTTTCATCTTTGTACCCCAGACAATAACGGCAATGCCTGCAGCCAGAACGCCCAGAACCAGTTTCTCCCGGATACCGAAGGGGTGCTTTTCGATTTCTTCCGGATTCATGGTCAGATGGTCAAAACTATCACCATGCACAAGACTTTTGGCAGGGTCTGCCTGGACTTTCAGCGCATATCGTATGGTAAAGGCAGAAGCTACGACAATCATGGTCAGATGACAGACGAGACGGAAAGGAATTCCAGACATCTGCGGAAGTCCGGCAATACTCTGAGCCATACCTACGGTAAAAGGATTCATCACAGCGCCGCTGTATCCCAGACCGGTTCCAAGAGCTACAATGGCCAGACCTACCACAGCGTCATATCCCAGGGCAATGGCAATTCCCACAAAAATCGGAATAAAAGGAAAGGCTTCTTCAAATACGCCAATAGTGGAAGAAGCACAGCCCAGCACCAGAATGAAAATCGGAATAATGACAGCACGGGTTTTTCCTTTTAATACTTTCAAAAGTCCTGCCACCAGTCCGTTGAAAGCGCCGGTGGAGATAATCAATCCAATGGCAGCGTAGGCAATAAAGACGAAGAAAATAACGTCAGCGCCATTTAACATACCATTGTAAATCGCTTTTATAGCGTCAAAGAGTCCAACAGGGGAAGACTCTACGGTATGATACGTTCCTGGCACTACTACTTCGGTGCCTGCTTCATTTACTGCGCGTTCAAATTCTCCGGCCGGGAGAAGCCAGGTAGCGATAGCGCATACAAGAATAATGGCAGAGAGCAGAACAAAAATATGGGGCAGTTCAAATTTTTTCTTTTGCTTTGTTTCAGAATTTTTCTTCATAGCATAACCTCCGTTTCTACTTTTCCGTTTTTTTCTTTAATTCCTGTTTCCAGACTTCCTGTATGTTTTCCCGGAAGTTCTGATCTTCAAATACCTTCAGCACCAGTGCAGAGAGGATTTCGGCGCCGTTTGCCAGAGCTTCGTAAGCGGGAGGCTTTTGGGTAGCTTCCCGGAAAGCAGAAGTGTGCAGGGCCAGATTTTCCTCTGCGATAGAGAGCAGAGGCTGGATGGAAGGACAGTGATAGCTGACATTGCCCATATCGGAGGAACCGGTAGCCGGCTGAACGGGACCGGAGCACAGACCGAATTCTTTAAAATAATCGATGACCGTATCTTCCAGAAGGGGGATACGAACCATATCGTAGAAATCGGAAAGTCCAAAGCTTAAAGAAACTGTGCAGTCCAGCGCCATAGCTGCGGCATTGGCACATTTTTTTATCATTTCGTCCACTTCCTCCAGACGGGACAGAGAAGCGGTACGGAATTCCATACGGATTTTGGCATAATCGGGGATGATATTAGGGGCCTTACCTCCGTCTAAAATGACGGCATTCACATGAACATCGGGGGTAAAACATTCCCTTCGGGCGTCAATCAGGTCTAAAAACTTTCTGGCAGCAGCCAGAGCGCTCTTTCCGCGCCAGGGTGCGGCTACGGCATGAGAGGTTTCACCGTGAAATTCTGCAACATAGCAGCGCAGGCTGAGAACGTCCATGTTGGGAAGGGAAGTACCGCCTGCCCAACTGTGCATCATAACGGCCAGAGCCATGTTATCAAAGATACCCTGAGAAGCCATGCCGATTTTTGCGCCGTTTTCCTCTTCAGCAGGGGTTCCAATCACATACAGTTTGCCGCGAAACTGGTCTTTCAACTCCATGAGAGACATGCCTGTAAGAACAGAAAGCGCGCCGTGCAGGTTGTGTCCGCAGCCGTGTTCGATTTCCGGCAGAGCGTCATATTCCGTTAAGAGGGCCACAGACGGACCGTCTCCATTGTCCAGACAGGCGCAAAAGGCAGTATCATATCCGGCATAAGGGCAGGTGACGTCAAAACCGGACTGTGCAAGGAGTTCTGCGATTTTGCGGCTGGATTCATATTCTTCATAGGACAGTTCCGGGTGTCTGGCTAAAGATTCGCTTAAGGACCGGGCTTCGGGCAAATGCTGCAAGACAGCAGACCGGATTTGTTGTTTTCGTGTTGTTTCCATAAAAATCCCCTTTCTCTGAATAATAAAATACCGAATTGCGAGTGCGCTTTGCTAAAGCATGAAATATTTAAAGCATACTTAAAGCATTGCATGGGTCGATGGTAGCATATGTGCATAGAAAAAACAAGCTATAATATTTACAATTGTTGAAAATAACGGTAAATATAAAAAAGATATGTGGATATTGTATTAAAAGTAGTAAGAAGAGGAAAAATGTCATAAAAATTGTATGAAAAATCAAAAAAGAGAAGAGAAAAATAAGACGGTACAGAGAAGAAAAACAGGATATGGGATACAGGAGGTTTGCTATGGACGAAAATATCCAAGTTTAGCCTTGCACACAGCAAAACAATGGGATATACTGTAAAGAAGTCCATTGAAATATCAGACAGATGACCATATGGGAAGGAGATAGAGCTAATGCAGTTAACAACAGTAAAAGAGATTTACAAAAGTACAGAGCAGTATCTGGACAAGGAAGTGACCGTGGGCGGCTGGGTCAGAAGTGTTCGTGATTCCAAGACCTTTGGCTTCATTGTCCTTCATGACGGAAGTTTTTTTGAAACTCTGCAGGTGGTATACCATGATACCATGAGCAATTTCCAGGAGATTTCCAAATTAAACGTAGGTGCAGCCATTGTGGTAAAAGGAACTTTGGTAGCTACACCTCAGGCTAAACAGCCGTTTGAAATTCAGGCAACAGAAATCAGTGTGGAGGGGGATTCTGCAGCTGATTACCCGCTTCAGAAGAAACGCCATTCCATGGAATATCTGAGAACGATTTCTCATCTGCGTCCCAGAACCAATACATTCCAGGCCGTGTTCCGTGTGCGTTCCCTGATTGCCTTTGCCATTCATCAGTTCTTCCAGGAGAGAGGATTTGTCTATGTACACACTCCTCTGATTACAGGAAGTGACTGCGAAGGGGCCGGAGAAATGTTCCAGGTTACCACCATGGATTTAAATGATATTCCGAAGACCGAAGACGGAAAAGTAGATTTCTCTCAGGATTTCTTCCGCAAACCTACCAACCTCACGGTAAGCGGTCAGTTAAACGGGGAAACTTATGCACAGGCTTTCCGCAACATTTATACTTTCGGACCGACTTTCCGTGCAGAAAACTCCAATACTACACGCCATGCGGCAGAGTTCTGGATGATTGAGCCGGAAATGGCTTTTGCAGATTTAGACGATAACATGGCGCTGGCTGAGGATATGCTGAAATACGTTATCCGCTATGTACTGGAAAACGCACCGGAAGAAATGAACTTCTTCAATTCCTTTATTGACAAGGGACTTCTGGACAGACTGAACCATGTGTTAAACTCTGAATTTGGCCATGTAACTTATACAGAAGCCATTGAAATTCTGGAAAAAGCAAACGATAAGTTTGATTACAAAGTATACTGGGGCTGTGATTTACAGACTGAGCATGAGAGATATCTGACCGAGCAGGTATACAAACGTCCTGTTTTCGTTACCGATTATCCAAAGGAGATTAAGGCTTTCTACATGAAGCTGAACGAAGACGGAAAGACGGTTGCGGCTATGGACTGTCTGGTTCCGGGAATCGGAGAAATTATCGGCGGAAGCCAGAGAGAGGATTCCTACGAAAAACTTTGTGCGAGAATGGATGAACTGGGACTGAACAAGGAGGACTATGACTTTTACTTAGACCTTCGTAAATACGGTTCCACCCGCCATTCCGGATATGGATTGGGATTTGAAAGATGCGTGATGTATCTCACCGGTATGCAGAACATCCGTGACGTCATTCCATTCCCAAGAACTGTAAATAACTGTGAATTATAAAAAAGGAGTATTATGAAATTTTTCCATATAGCAGATGTGCATCTGGGGGCAGAGCCGGACAAAGGGTATGGCTGGAGTGCGGACAGAAGCCGGGAAATCTGGGAAAGTTTTCGATACGCAGTGCAGCAGGCCGGCAGAGAACATGCCGGTCTGTTTCTCGTTGCAGGAGATTTATTCCACAGGCAGCCCCTGGCAGGAGAACTGAAAGAAGTGAATGCCCTTTTTGCGTCCATACCGGACACAAAAGTAGTGCTGATTGCGGGAAATCATGACTATATCAAGGGAAAACCCATGAAAGAGAGAATCCAGTGGGCGCCTAATGTATTCTGGCTGGAAAATGAAGAAATGGAAGTTGTAGAATTTGCCGACCTCGGTGTGCGGGTTTATGGTTTCAGCTATCACAGCCGGGAAATTCGGGAGCCCCGCTATGAGCAGTTAAGGCCGAAAGATAATGTTTGCAAAAACATTCTTCTGGCACATGGCGGAGACGAAAAACATGTTCCCATCAGCCGCGATACCTTTCTGGGAACAAAATTCGATTATGTGGCTTTGGGGCACATTCACAAACCGCAGATATTGGAAAAAGACCGGGCAGTCTACGCAGGTTCTTTGGAACCGTTGGATAAAAATGAAACAGGTCCTCACGGATATATGAAGGGAGAACTGACTTCCCAGGGGACCTCCATTACCTTTGTACCCTGTGCCCGCCGGGAATACAAGCGAATCAAGATACAGGTAAAAGAGCAGACTACCCAGTTTTCTCTGGAAGACACTCTGGAAAAAGCCATACAGGAACGGGGAGTGCAGCACTTGTACTGCGTGACTTTAGAAGGAAACAGGGCTTTCGGAACGGAATTTCTTCCGGACAGGCTGTATCCGTTGGGAAATGTGCGGGAAATTCAGGATAATACCCGTCTGGCTTATTCTGTAGATACATTAAAGGAAAAATACAAGGGCAGCATACTGGAAACTTATATCCGGCTTCTGGAAGAAGAAGATACAGAAGAATGGAAAAAGGCATTGGGTTACGGTGTGGAAGCACTTTTGGAATCCGGGGAGGAAATGCCATGATTTTAAATAAATTGCTGCTGAAAAGTTTTGGGAAATTTCAAAACCGGGAAATTGTTCTGAAGGAAGGTATCAATGTTGTGTATGGAGAGAATGAAAGCGGAAAATCCACCATGCATACCTTTCTTCGTGCCATGTTCTTTGGTTTGCGCAGAATGAGGGGGAAGGCTTCCCGGACAGACACTTACACCCGTTATAAACCATGGGGAGAGAACGCCCGGTATGAGGGGATTCTCTGGTTTACCTGCGGAGAGAAACGATTTCGGCTGGAGAGAGATTTTTCTGTACCCCAGTCCCCGGCAACACTTTTCTGCGAGACGGATGGGGAACTTTTGTCTGTTGCAGATGGGGATTTGGATATGCTGCTGGGCAATATATCAGAGACAGTGTTTCAAAACACGGTGTTTGTTCCCCAGGCAAAAAGCCGGACCGAGGAAGGCTTATATACGGAACTCAGAGACTATCTGGCAGATTTTCAGGGAACCGGAGATATCCGTTTTAACCTGGAAGGCGCAGAGGAAATTTTAAAAGGCAGGAAAAAGTTCTGGGAACAGAAGGAAAAAGAAGAACAGCAAAAGAAAGAACAGGAAGAAACCAGAATCCGCTATAAAATACAACATGAGCAGGCGGAAATGGAAAATCTGGAAGAGAATCTGAAAAGTCTGGAAAAAAACAGCGGTATGTTAAAGGGACAGACGGCAAAATTGGAGAGAGCGGAGCGAGAAGCAGAAAAGCAGAAAAAAAGCAGCAGGAGATTTCAGACAATCTGGCGAATTTGGACGGTTTTTCTGGCTGTAATTGCCATGCTGGGAATTGGAAACAGGATTTCTTTTGCTGTCATGGCTTTTCTGCTCTGTCTTCTTCTGGCAGCAGGAGCAGGACTCTGGTTTTATGAGAAGCGGCAGACCTTTACGGAAGATGCTGGGAGAGAGGATGCTGAAAATTATGCGCGTATTCGGGAACGGCAAAAAGTTCTTCTGGAAAGTCAGCGGGAGAGAGTAACGAGGCTGGAGAATCTGGAAGAAGAATATCGGGAACTGCGGCGGAACAATGAAGCGCTTCTTCGTATTCGGAAAGAAATCCGAAGCATAACCCTGGCCATGCAGAAACTCCAGGAAGCGGCAAAACGGATGCAGGGATTTACCGGAGGAATTCTGACCCGGAAAATGTCAGAAGCAATCAGCGGCATTACCGGGGGAAAATATAGACAGGTTGTATTGGACAAAAATTTTCAGATTTACCTGGATACGGAGGAAACATGTCTGGAACTTCATCAGGTCAGCTATGGGACAGCAGAGCAGGTATATCTGTCTCTTCGCATGGCCTGCCGGGAAATTTTATGCCGGGAGGAGGAACTTCCTCTGGTGCTGGACGAGACTTTCGCCATGTACGATCGTAGACGCCTTTTAGAAACCTTGAAATATATCAGTCAACGAAATTCTCAAGTGATTCTTTTTAGCTGTAATAAAAGGGAAATAGAGATTTTGGAAGAGGCCGGGATACCGTTTCATTGTATAGAACTTTAATACGTATTACATGGGGCTTCAGAACATAAGGTGAATATTCCCAAACCACAGTTCTCAGCATATACTATAAAAACATTGTGAATGCATAAGGGATGCAGAGAAATGAAAGAGTATGTATCCACATCATTGGAAACCCATTTGTTTTT
Organism: Blautia sp. HCN-20427; assembly: GCF_037890365.1. Classification (NCBI taxonomy): domain Bacteria; kingdom Bacillati; phylum Bacillota; class Clostridia; order Lachnospirales; family Lachnospiraceae; genus Blautia; species Blautia sp. HCN-20427. Next base: position 14,129 of record NZ_JBBKBX010000011.1, read on the forward strand.
TGGAAGAATTATGAAAGAACACGCGCTGTTTCTTCTGGCTGCTTTTCCGGCAGGAGAAACGGAATATAAAAGCAAAGCAGACTGCTTCCGCGAACAATTTGAAAAAGTACTGGAGCAGACCGTACGCCTGGCAGACGGAATGGTAAGCGAAGAGGTTTTAGATTCCGGGGAAGTGTTCACGGAATTTACGGAAATGGCAGAGCGGCAGACCAGGAAACTGACTCAGATTCCCATTGATATCCGTATTACCCAGGCAGAAAAGAAACTGCGGGCAGGCTGCGGAAACTGTCCGGACAGGAGAATGACACAGCAGATACAGTGTTTGAACCGGAAAGTTCTTCATCTGTTAAATGGTTTGATTGCGTTTAAAAAGAAAATATTGCAGGAGGTTCTTGCTTGTAATCTGTATACGGCAAATTATCCGCTGCTCATTGAACATATTATCCGGGAGGCAAAATTATACCGGCAGACCATTACAGCGCTGGAACAAAAGGGGTGTATGATGTCCCAGGATTTAAAAGCTGCAGAGCAATTTTGGAATCAGATTATGATGGAGCATGCGTTGTTTATCCGCGGGCTGCTTGACCCCACAGAATGTGAACTGATAGAAAAGGCAGATGCTTTTGCCGGGGATTACTGCAGTCTGCTGGAAATGGCAAGAAAGCAGGATTGCCGGACTGTGGTTCAACTGACGGGAAAAACACTGGAAACAACGGAGAAGTACCGTGATTTTAAAGCAGCAGGTGCAAAAGGAATTACGGGCTGTAGTATACGTTCCGTAATCCTTCCTCTGTTGGCAGACCATGTCCTTCGGGAAGCAAATCATTATCTCCGTATTCTGGAAGAAGAGGGGTAAAAGAGGGCAGGTAACTCCCTATTGTTCCTATGTTCTTTTTGTGCTACAATCAAACCACAAAAGAGGAAAGCACAGTACGAGAAGGAATATGCCCATGGGATTACTGGATTATTTTTGGGGAGCGAGGAAAAAAACAAAGGCGAATGTGAAAAAAGAGGTTTCCGGCAAATGCCAGGAACTTTTGCAGTGGAGCGGGTATTGGAATCAGCTTGTGGATGCAGACCACTATATTTCACGCAAAGAGTATCAGGCAGAACTTCAGCAGTATACGGAAACTATGAGATTTTTTCATTCTCTGGACGAAAACGATATTCTGGAGGATTATTGCGCAAAAAACGGGTTTGATGCCAGCCAGGCCAGAGACTTGTATCACAAATATGAGCAGGCAGATAAGCTTGTGGAAGCAGCAAACGAGGCATATCTTGCAGCCCGGCTCATAGAAGAGAAAGAATATCTGGATCATATTCTGAAGGATGTAGACCCGGTGATTCGTCTGGATGATGACCAACGGCGGGTTGTTCTTTCAGACGAGGATTACAGTCTGGTGGTGGCCGGAGCCGGGGCGGGAAAAACAACGACGGTTGCGGCAAAGGTAAAATATCTGGTGGAAAAGCAGGGAATCGACCCCAGCCAGATTCTCATTATTTCCTTTACCAACAAAGCGGTGAAGGAATTGCGGGATAAAATTAATGAGAATCTGCAGATTCCCTGTCCCATCGCGACTTTTCATTCCACGGGGAATGCGATTCTGCATAAAAATAATCCCGAGCAGCTCAACATTGTGGATGGAAGTAAACTCTACTATTGTGTGCAGAATTATTTCAGAGAGAAAATTCTAAGGGATCCAAGTGTGGTGGACAGTCTGATTCTATTTTTCGCCTCTTACTTTGATGCTCCTTACGAAGGGGATGATATCAATCACTTCTTTCATCACATGGCCAATGCCAATTATGCGACTATGCGGAGTGAATTGAACGATTTCAAGGAAGAGATTATTGACAGAAGGAGCAAAAAGAAAACTACCATTCAGAATGAAACGGTGCGTTCCATTCAGGAAGTAGAGATTGCAAATTTTCTGTATTTAAACAGCATAGATTACGTTTATGAACCGATTTATAAATACAATATTTCCATGGCGAAAAAGCCCTATACGCCGGATTTTATGATAAAACAGGGGGAGCATATTGCTTATCTTGAACACTTTGGCATTACGGAAGACGGAAAGAACTTTCTGTATGACAAAGAAGAACTGGAAGCGTATAAGAAAGCGATTAACGATAAAGTTCTTTTGCACCGGAAACATCACACAGAACTTCTTTATACCTTTTCGTCTTTCCGGGACGGCAGAAGTATTTCCCAGCATTTGGAAGAAAGCCTTGTGCAGCATGGTTTTACGTTAAAGCGGCGTCCAAATGAAGAAATTGTCAGGAAGCTGGTGGACTCGGAGGAAAATAAATACATCCGCCGTCTTGTGTTTCTGGTGACGAACTTTATCAGAAATTTTAAAACCAACGGGTATGATGAAAGGGATTTCGACAGACTGGCTCTGAAAACGGAAAATGTAAGAACAAAGTTATTTCTGGACATTACCCATGCCTGTTTTTTGGAATACAAGAAGTTTCTGGTTGAAAATCATGCCGTGGACTTTGAGGATATGATTAACGAGTCTGTGCGGGTTCTCACCGAAGTAAAGGACATGAAGCAGAAACTGGATTTCAAATATTTGATTGTAGATGAATATCAGGATATTTCCAGGCAGAGATTTGATTTGGTGCAGGCTTTTTCAGAAGTAGCGGATGCCAAAATTATGGCTGTGGGAGATGACTGGCAGTCTATCTATGCATTCAGCGGTTCAGACATTACCTTATTTACCCAATTTGAGGAGAAAATGGGTTATGCAAAGCTGATGAAAATTGTAAGGACGTATCGAAATTCTCAGGAAGTCATTGATATTGCGGGAAATTTTATTCAGAAAAATACGTCACAAATCAGAAAGTCTTTGATTTCGCCAAAACATATGGAAGAACCGGTTATTATTTATACTTATGACAGCCGGGCAAAGGACCCTAAGGCAGACCGCAGAAGCGGGGCAGCCTATGGGGTAGCTTATGCGGTTCAGACGGCCCTGGAACAGATTATGAAGTATGAGCAGCAGGAGGAGAAGAAAGACAAGAAATCCAGTATTTTGCTGTTGGGAAGATTTAATTTTGATGGGGACAGGCTGGCCAGGACGGGACTTTTCGAGTACATCAGCAGAGGCTCGAAGGTGAAATCTGTCAAATATCCGGATTTGGATATTACCTTTATGACCGCGCATGCTTCAAAAGGTCTGGGATATGACAATGTCATTGTCATAAACGGACGTAATGAAACGTATGGATTTCCAGCCAAAATTGAAGACGACCCGGTACTGTCCCTGGTAATCAGAGAAGACCGGAGTATGCAGTATGCAGAGGAGAGAAGACTTTTTTATGTAGCTATGACCAGAACGAAGAACCGGGTATACTTCATTGCACCGGAACAGAATCCTTCGGAGTTTTTACTGGAAATCAAACGGGAGTATAAAAATGTCTTTCTGCGGGGGAAATGGTCGGAAGAAAAGCCGGAGATATCCGGCAAATATAAATGTCCAATCTGTGGATTTCCTCTTCAGCTGAAATATAAGCCTGCCTATGGACTGCGCCTGTATATCTGCACCAACGAACCGGAAATCTGCAGTTTTATGACCAGCAATCTTCGCGGAAAAAAACTTTCGATTATGAAGTGCCCCGATTGCCAGGATGGTTATCTGGTGGTGAAAACTCCAAAAAATCAGAGCCAGTGCTTCCTTGGCTGTACCAATTATAAAGTCAACGGTCAGGGGTGCAACAAGACGATTTCCATGCGGGAATATTATAAAATGATGGAATATCCTCTGTCGGAATTGGAAGGGACGGCTCATGAAAAGATGGCATCTGCCCAACCGAGACCAGGAGATAACTGGGAACAGGATATTATGGAGATTACCAAAAACAAGAAGGTGGACGAGTCCGGGTATCCTGTGTATAAGGACCACAATATTCTGGAAATTGCAGGAACTGTGCTGCAGTGTCTGGTTCATATCAGTGAAAAGAAATTTTACGGTGAAACCATACTCATCGGAAGCTTATGCGGTTCTTCGGATAAGAGAATTCTTCAGGACGGGCTGGAAAAATTGCCGGAATACGGGAATCTTTCTTATCTGGGCCGAAGCAATGTCCGGAAAGTAGTGGACTGGCTTTTGGAGCAGCATTATATACTGGAAACAAAGGGAGCCAATCCGGTTCTGCATATTACCAATGAGGGACTGCATTATAAAGAGCATATGACGCCGGGGAAGATGAAAGGGCTTTTGAAGGTGCTGGATGAGGGATCATTCATTTGAGCTTTTAGTTTAGAAGATAGGTCTGTTCAAAATAAACCAATCAGAAAAAATCTCTGTACATTTTCTGCCCTCCATGCTATCATAAACAAAGAAATACCCATACAGCAGGCAGTTTGACAGGTCTGTAAATACAATTTGTACAGAGGGAAAAAATATGGAAATTCAGGAAAAGATGAGAAAGCCGATGTTGGAGGCGAAATATCTGAATGTGGAAAATACAGACAGATATCGCCCTATCATCCGGCTTTTTTATTTAAAATATGAAAAACTGAAATACTGGCTTTATCAGGAAGAGGTTTTTGAAGAATTAAAAGAAGACCCGTATTTTGCGGATTATACCATGGAACAGTGCCAGCAGGACCTTACAGCCCTGGCCTCCTGGGGAAACCTGGTTACCATTCAGGATACCAGAAAGGTGACGACCATTGAAGAGTTCAAGAATAAAAAGTTCCGGTACCAGTTGTCGGAGACAGCCGTGGAAATCGAGCGTATGGTCATACGAATCGAAAATCTGTTTATTGAAGGCTCTTCACTGGAACCGACTCTGTTGGAGCGGATTCGGATCAATCTGGGAAAACTGGAAGAAATGTCTGTAAAAGAGGATGAAAAACTGCATGCCTGGTGGAACGATTTGAACAATGATTTCATTCGGTTAAACCAGAACTATCAGGATTATATGCGGGAACTGAACAGTGTAAAAGCAGAAGAGATGATGAAAACCAGGGAGTTTCTTTTATTCAAGGACCGCTTAATGGAATATCTGCGTTCCTTTGTGAAAAGCCTGCAGGTGAACGTGGCGGCTATTGAACAGGAACTGCGGAAGGTGCAGGAAGAAACGGTGAAGGATATTCTGAAGAAAGTCACTGCTTATGAGCTTTCCATTCCTCGTATGGATGTGGAAATTGATGAACAGATGATTTACGAAAAAATGAGCGGCCGCTGGGAAAGTATGGTGGAATGGTTTGCAGGAAAAGACGGACAGGAATCGGAAGCCGGGAAGGTGTTTGATACCACCAACGAGATTATTCGGAAAATTACCCGCTATGCAACCCGCATCAGCGAGATGAGCAATCAGGGTTCCAACCGGCGGGAGGAATATAAAAAGGTGGCACAAATGTTTGCCAAATGCAGAGATCTTTTTGAGGCGCACCGTCTGGCAGCAGTGGTTTTTGGCGTGGAAAAACCGCTGCATTTAAAGGGCGAAATGCCCAGGGAAACAGATAGTATTAACAGCGGTGTGTATGAAGAGAATCCTCATGTAGTTACGGTAACTCCAAGAGTTCGCACCTATCGGGAAAAGGCGAAAAGAAGTGGGATTATAGACCGCTCAGAAGAGAAAGAAGCCATGCGTAAGGCTGAGATACAGAGGCTGGAAAAGGAACGGAAATTATTAAGAAGTTACATCAAAAACGGCCGGCTGGAGTTTGCAAATCTTCCGGTGATTGAGCCTTATGTGCGGGATATGTTTCTTCTGTGGATGTCTAAGGCCCTGGAGAAGAAAAACCACAGAGCTAAGACAGAAGACGGTCAGATTTACTATATTGAACAGACCGATACCAAGGAATACTGTACATTAAAATGCACAGACGGAGAGTTTCAAATGCCTTGTTATACCATGGTATTTGAAGAAAGGGAACAGGAAATATGAAGGTACTGGAAGTGTTGCTGAACCGCAGATGGATTCTGAAATCCAGGGAGCGGGAATTGTATTATCAGGTAAAAGAAGCACTGGCATCCGGAGAGGAAAAGAAGTTTTTAAGAGAAAAGCTGGGGTATCAGGTGCTGATCAATCCCTATATGATTAAGGTGGAAAAACTGCCGGCAGTTCCGGAAAACTGGATGGGAATCTCAGACTTTCGTGACCCCATTGAGTATGTATTTTTCTGCCTGGTTCTCATGTTTCTGGAGGATAAAGAAGCAGAGGAGCAGTTTGTGCTTTCGGAACTGACGGAATATGTGCAGAGTCAGTATGAGAAGGAGCAGATTGACTGGACCATTTACCGCTACCGCCGCCATATGATAAAGGTGATGAAATACTGTGTGGCTTGCGGTATTCTGGATGTAAATGACGGAAGTGAAGAGGGATTTGCAAAGGATGATACCAGTGAAGTCTTGTATGAAAATACAGGTGTTTCCCGGTATTTTATGAAGAATTTTACCCAGGACATTATGGGATATACAGCGCCAAAAGACTTTGAAAAAGAAGAGTGGATTGACTTAAACGAGGACCGGGGAATTGTCCGCAGACAAAGAGTTTACCGAAGACTTCTGATGACCATGGGCATGTACAAAGACACAGATACAGAAGAAGATTTTGCCTATGTGCGGAATTACCGGAATATGATACAGGGCGAATTATCGGAGTTATTTGAATGTGAACTGCAGGTACACAGCAGCAGTGCTTTTCTGATTTTGGGAGAAAATTGCAGGCTTGGACGGACTTTTCCGGAAGAAAATACGTTGTCCGATATTGTGCTGCTTTTGTATCAGCTCTTGCAGGAAGAAATCCGGGAAGGGAAAATTGAGGTGTCTTTGGACGAACAAATCCGCCTTCCAAAAGAGAATTTTCAGCGGCTTATAGAGAAATGCAAGGAGCGGTTTGGGGCTGGTTTTAATAAGACGTACCGGGAAATGACCTTTGCAGAGTTTTACCGGGAAGTCTATGACTATATGGAAAATCTGATGATGATAGAGCAGGCTTATGGGGATGTATGCATCAAACCTGTGGCAGGAAAAATTGTGGGAAGATACCCGGAAGACTTTAGGAAAGAGGGAGGAAACGATGAATAGTGGGAAGTGGCAGATAAACAAAGTGGGACTGGTGGATTTCTGGTACTATGATGAGGAAGCCTTTGATTTTTCGGAAGGACGCATGCTGTTAAGAGGCGCCAATGGTTCCGGAAAATCGGTTACCATGCAGAGCTTTATTCCTCTTTTACTGGATGGAAATATGCGTCCGGAGCGCCTGGACCCCTTCGGTTCCCGTGCAAGGAAGATGGAGAATTATCTTCTGGAAGAAGGGGATGAGCGGGAGGAAAGAACCGGTTATCTTTACATGGAATTTAAACGGCTGGAGAGTGAAGAATACCTGACTTTGGGGCTGGGAATCCGTGCAAGAAAGAATAAAAAGCTGGAATCCTGGTATTTTTGCATTACAGACAACCGACGAGTGGGGCGGGATATTTTTCTGTATAAAGATGTGGAAAACAAAATCACCTGTTCAAAAATAGAGTTGAAAAACAGGATTGGAGAGGGTGGAAAGGTCATGGAAACCCAAAGCGAATATACCGCCTGCGTCAACCGTCTGCTCTTTGGATTTGAAACTCAGGAGGAATATAAGGAACTTCTGGAACTGCTGATTCAGCTTCGTACTCCGAAACTCTCCAAGGATTTTAAACCTACGGTTATCAACGAAATTTTGAGCAGTTCGCTGCAGACCTTGTCGGAAGATGATTTGCGGCCTATGTCTGAGGCCATTGAAAATATGGATAATCTGAAAACCAACCTGGATACCTTAAACGAGAGTATCCGTGGGGCCAGGCAGATTGAGAAGGTCTATGACCAGTACAATCAGATTGTGCTGTACGACAAAGCCCTGCTGTTTGCAGATGTGGGAAAGGCTTATGAAGCCTGCCTGACTACGGAGAAAAAATTCACAGAAGAACTGACCCAAAAAACAGCTGCTCTGACAGAAGAAAAACAGAGGTATCAGGAACTTGTGCAGGAGGAAGAGGTTTTAAAAGAAGAAAAAGAATCTCTTACGAAAAGTGATGCGGCAAAGTTAAAGGAGCAGGAACTGAAGCTGGCAGAAGAGCTCCGGGAAAAGGAAGAAGAGAAAAAGACCAAGGAACGTCAGGAGCAGGAGAAAAAGGATAAGCTGCTGGAGGCAGAGGAACGGTTAAAAAAAGAGCAGGAACACAACGAAACAATCTGGGAAGAGATGGAAAACTGTCTGGAAGAAATGGAAGAGGAGATGGAAGAAGTCCCATTTGATGACTTTGCATTTTTGAAAAAAGAACTGCTGGAAGATAAAATCCCGGATTATTCCTTTGGGTCTCATACGCAGCTTTTGAAGGATTATACAGAGAAAGTAGAAAAGGGAAAAGAAAGTCTGACAGAGGAGAAAAACTGTCAGGAAAAATACGACCGGTATTTGAAGGAACTGGATGTGTGCCAGGAAGAACGAAACGCAGCAGAACGGGAAGTCCAGCAGTATGAGCGGCTGCTGCAGGAAACAAAGGCAGAGCTGACAGAACAAGTGTATCTCTGGGAACGGAAAAATCAGGAGCTTTCTCTTGCGCCGGAAGTCTTGCAGGAAATTTCCAGAAAGATTCAGGAGTATGAGCAGGGAAAGGATTATTCCGAAATACGGGAACTGGCGAAGCCGAGGCTGTATGAGAAGGAAAGCAGTTTTACCAGAGAAAGGCTGCTGCTGGAGCAGAATCTGGAAACAGAAAGCCAAAAACTTCAGGGATTGGAAGAAGAACTGACAGAGTGGCAGAATCAGAAAGACCCGGAGCCCCGGCAGCCGGAGTGTGTACAGGAAAACCGCCGTCTTTTAAGAGAAAAAGGCATTCCGTACCAGCAGTTTTATAAGACCATAGAGTTTGGACAGAACTTAGAGCCAGAGCGGGCAGACAGGCTGGAAGAAGCCCTGCTGCAGATGGGAGTACTGGATGCGCTGATTATTTCAGAAGAATACAGGGAAAACGTGCTGGCACTGGACAGCGGCGTATGCGACAAGTACATCTTCAGTGATGTTTCTCATGTGCAGGAAAACCTGAACAATGTGCTGGATGTGGATAACGGGGAACATGATATTTTGCTGTACCAGAGCATTTCCAATATTTTGTCTTCTATTGGTTTTGGCAGAAAGACAGAGCAGGGAACTTCCTGGATTGACGAACAGGGTAACTACCGCCTGGGGGTTCTGGAAGGAACTGTTACCGGGGAATACCGGGCCAGATTTATTGGCGTGGGGGCAAGAGAGCAATATCGAAGGGAAAAGATAGAAGAACTGGAAAGTCTTTGCCGGGAGACGAAGCAGCAGGTGGCAGAGATAAAGGCCGCACTGGAGAAAAACCAACTGCGTCTGGAGCAGCTTCAGAAGGAATGGACAGAATTTCCAAAAGACGAAGATTTGAAAACAGCGGCGAAAGAGCTTGCGGACTGGGAATACCGCCTGGAACTTGCAGTCAGACGAGTGGGAGAGCAGCAGGCACTTACAGAAAAAGAGCGGAAGAAATTAGATGCAATCCGGGTCAAAGTAAGGGAATTATGCGGGAAATGTTACCTCTCCCCACGGTTGGATCTTTTTGCTGCTGTATTGGAATCCCTGTACAGATATAAGGAACTGATTTCGGACCTGCAGGTGGCTTACGGCAAGTACCAGAACGGAATCCGGTATGTGGAAAGTCAGCGGGAATATAGGGAAGGAATCGAGCTGGACTTAGATGATATCCGATATGATTTGAACAGGATTCTTTTAAAAGTCCGGGAACTGGAAGGTTTTCTGGACTCTGTGCGGAAACAATTGGCGCTTACGGATTATGAAGAAATTAAGGATCGTCTGGACTACTGTATGCAGCGTCTGGTTCTTCTGCCCGGTGAGAGAGAAAGCTGTGTGGGAAGGCAGAACAGACTGGAAAAAGATGCAGATGTGCTGCAGGAAAAAATACAGGAAAATGAGAAGAAAAAGGCAGAACTTCTGGAGAGAAAAGAGAAATACTGCCGTGTTTTTGAACTGGAATACCGTCTGGGATATGTGGAGCAGACTTTTCAGGAAACGGAAGATATGGGGACACTGGCTAAGGCGGTATGCAGCCGGTTTGCGGGCAGTTTTGGAAATAAAAAGCAGAGTGATGTCTTTGGCAGTCTGCAGGAAGCCTATCACCAGAACCGGGGATATCTTTTGGATTATCAGATTACCCTGTCCTCTCTTTTCGGAGAACTGGATGAGGAAAGCTCCTTCCTGGACATGAGTGTAAAGCGGATTGATATTTCGGCAAAATACAGGGGAACGGCAGTAAAATTTAAAGAGCTGCTGGAAAAGCTCTGTGAAGATGCAGAAGCCCTGGCGAAGATTTTAAATGAAAGGGACAGGGAGCTGTTTGAAGATATTCTGGCCAACACCATCAGCAAGAAAATCCGTGCAAAAATCCAGGCAAGCAGGCGCTGGGTAGAGAAAATGAATGCACTCATGGAGTCTATGCAGACCTCCAGCGGACTGAAGCTGAGCCTGCGTTGGAAAAATAAAAGAGCAGAAAAGGAAGAACAGTTAGACACCAGGGCTTTGGTGGAATTATTGCAGAAGGATGCAGAAATCATGCGTACGGAAGAGATAGAAATGCTCTCCCGGCATTTCCGTTCCAAGATTGAGGAAGCAAGGAAAATCGCAGGGGATATGGGAGCTGTGCAGTCTTTCCATGCAACCATGCGTGAGGTTCTGGATTACCGGAAGTGGTTCGAATTCCAGTTGGAGTGTCAGAAGACAGGAGAGAAGAAGAAAGAACTGACAGACCGGGTCTTCTTTACCTTCAGTGGAGGAGAAAAGGCCATGGCTATGTATGTGCCGCTGTTTTCTGCAGTTGTGGCCAAATATGCAGGAGCGCGTCCGGATGCACCCAAACTGATTTCTTTGGATGAGGCTTTTGCAGGTGTAGATGAAACCAATATCCGCGATATGTTCCGCCTTATGGTAGAGTTTGAGTTTAACTTTATGATTAATTCGCAGATTTTGTGGGGAGATTATGATACCGTCCCGGCCCTTGCTATTTATCAGCTGATTCGCCCGGAAAATGCCAGATTTGTATCCGTGATCCGTTATCTCTGGAATGGAAAAAAGAAGGTGATGGTGACGGATAAGACAGAAGAAGAGGTATAGAATATGGCTGAAATGGAACCGAAAAAGTTGGCAGAATGCCTGGACTATTTCAGGCAGCGTCCGGTTTATGAAAAACTTTTTCAAAAGTTCAGAGAAAAGTATGCAAGCCTTGGACATATGGGCGGAAAAGTGGTTCTGTCAGGACTTACTTTGGAAGAAAAGCAGCAGTTAGGCGGATTTCTGCAAAAGGATTACACAGAGAATAAAACCGTGACAGTTTCCGCCGAACTCCTGGAAAAACGCCTTGGTGAAAGCCGGTTTTCCGGGATTTCCGGGGAAACGCTTCTGCGGGCTTATTTCGGCAAAAAACTGACTGTGAAGAAAGAAGAAAAGCAGAAAGAAGAGGAAAAAAGGAACGCCTGTTTTGCAGAAATTCTGGAAGGCCAGGAAGAAAATCCGGCAGGAAAATGGCTGAAGGAGGTCTTGGAAAATCGCGGGAGCGGGTATGAGCTTCTGATGCAGCAGTACCGGGAAAATCCTGCGAAACTGGAGGAAATTCTGGAGAGTGTTATGAGGGCCTCAAAGCAGCTTAACCACATAAAAAAGAGGCAGCTTCTGGCAGTATTTGCAGCTCAGACAACGGGAAATCCTCATTACTTTGATACCGGAGAAACAGCAGAAAAACTCTTAATTTTATTCCTGAAACATCAGTTTCCAGGCAGTTATGAGAAAGGAATCTCCCCGGCAGAAGAGAGGAATCATCTGCTGTATCAGGCAGGGATTCTAAAAGATGACTTGTCCAATGAAACACTGGCTTATGGTCTTCATGCATGGAAACAAGACGGGAGTATGCATGAAGGAATCGAAGGATTTTTGAGAGAACAGGAACCTGTGCGTCTGACTCTGCGCACCCTTGGGGAAATCGGCGAAATCAGGGCACAGCAAAAAGAAATTTATGTAGTAGAAAATCCGGCCGTGTTTTCCGTTCTGACAAGCCGGAACCCAGCTTGTGCAGCAGTCTGCGTCAGCGGACAGCCCAGGCTTGCGACTTTGCTTTTGCTGGATTTTCTGAAAGAAAACCACAGGTTTTGGTATGCAGGAGATTTTGACCCGGAAGGGCTTTTGATTGCCCAGAGGCTGAAAGAGCGATATGGAGAGGCGCTGCATTTCTGGAAGTATGAGGCGCAGTGGTATGAGCAGTATCTGTCTTCTGTAAGACTGAGTGAGAGCCGGATAAAAAAGCTGGAGCATATTTATATGCAGGAACTGCAGGGCATTAAAGAAGGGATACAGAAACGAAAACGGGCGGCTTATCAGGAGGCCATGCTGGAAATTTATCAGGAAATACAGACGGCCTCGCTGTGACTGCGCCTCTTACCGGCACCTTTTTCCATGATACGGAAGAAGGTGCATTTTTTCACCCTTTACATGAAACCCAAATCCCAGGTTATTGCCCGAATCAGTAATACAGCCGCAGTCTTCCTGATACAGCAGTTCAAATCCATTGTTTTTTAATTCTTCCCGGAAGTAATGCAGATTGAAATTTTTCTCCGAGGATTCAGGGTACTGGCTTAAAAGCAGCTTCATGGACTTTTGAGCATGCTCAAAGTAAAAGTAAGTGCCGATAAGGTCTGCATCTTTTTTCAGATAAGGCAGAAGCCGTTCATACAAAAAGGTGTCATGATAAAAATTGTGCTCATTTGCAGCAAAGAAATCCAGATGCACGTCTATACATTCTGATTTTAGAGGGAATCGTGTGCTGCTGTCTGCCAGATATAAAATATCCAGATCCGGGCGTTGTTTTTCAATGAGATGTTTGTACATCAGCAGGGTTTCCGGGTATTTGTCAATGACGAGATACAGGCTGTCCTTTGGCAGGGCGGAAAGGTGATTATGCATAAAAAACCAGGCGTTGATATAGGTTTCTGCAACCACCTTTCCCCGGAGACTGGTTTCTTCCATTTGCTTCAACATCTGCTGGTAAGAACGCTCAAACATGGTGATAAGCTCCGGAGGCAAATCTTTGTAAAGTTCTCTGGTAACGTCCGGGGTGTCCTGCAGGTTGGTATTCTTGTTGGGCGTCATAAGGATTCCATTCTGAATCCGGGCCTGGTAGCCGCAGGAGCAGGAAAGGGCGCCTCCATAGAGAAAACGGGGATTCATTTCCACGTCTTTTAAGGACAGGGAACTTCCGCACACGGGGCAGCACAAAAGAGGCAGGGTAGACACCGGGACTCCGGTCTGCGGTATCCGGTCGGGCTGGTTTTCTTTCAGAGCCGCGATTTTTTCATCAAGTCTTCGGATAATTTCCTGTTTTCGGCTGATTTCCTGCAGGCAGAATTCCCGCTTGCCCTCGTAAACAGCCTTTAATTCTTCCATATCCTGGGAATCCGCCAGCCCGGAAATACGCTTGAGGGAAAGCAGCATGTGGATTTCCCGAAGGGTAAAATTCAGTTCTTTTAATTCCAGAATCCATTCCAAATCCTGAAGTACAGTTTCATCAAATACATACTGGCCCCTGGGCTTAGGGGGGACTAAAAGCCCGTAATTAATATAGTAATAAAGGTTATCCACGGAGATGTGGTAACGTCTGGATACTTCACCGATACGCATGAAAAGGACCTCCCGGTTTTGATAAAACCACTGTAGCATAAATCTTTAGTATACTCAAGGTTTTGGAAAAATATCCCGAAAAAAGACCGTTGACACAGGGGAAACTAAAGGTTTTACAATGTTTCCAGAAAGAAAAGCCGAAGACAGAAAAATCAGAACGGGAGTGTGTGGAGATGAAAGTTTTAAAAGAAGCGGTAAAGAGAACAGAAGAGGACAGAAAAAATCTTACAGAAACGGTAAGCCGCATGATAGAGGAAGTAAGATGCAAAAAAGACGAAGCCTTAAAAGCTTATAATCTGCAGTTTGACGGCTGCACCAGAGAAAGGCTGCAGGTAAGCCGGGAAGAAATACAGAAGGCATACAGCCAGCTTACCGGGCAGGAGATTGAGGACTTAAAGAAAGCGGCAGGAAATATCCGGGCATTTGCCAAAGCACAGAGAGAAACGGTAAAGCCTTTGGCAAATTTCAGCCCCATGCCGGGAATTTTCTTAGGACACAGGATTCTTCCGGTGGAATCCTGCTGCTGTTATGTGCCCGGTGGGAATTATCCCCTGTATTCTACAGCGTTAATGCTGATTATTCCTGCAAAAACCGCAGGGGTAAAGCGGGTGGCAGCCTGTTCTCCGGTGATGAAAGGAACCAATGCTATCAATCCCAAGACTTTGGTTGCCATGGACATTGCAGGCGTGGATGAGATTTATGCCGTAGGAGGCGCCCAGGCAGTGGCTGCTTTTTCCTACGGGACAGAGGAAATTCCGGCCGTGGATATGATTGTCGGACCAGGAAACCGCTTTGTGACAGAAGCGAAACGCCAGTGTTACGGTCAGGTTGGCATTGATTTTGTGGCAGGCCCCAGCGAAGTCATGGTGCTGGCAGACGGCAGCGGAACCCCGGAGGTGGTGGCCGCAGACTTGTTGGCGCAGTCTGAACATGACCCTAATGCAAAGGGAATTTTGGTAACCACAAATGAGGAATTTGCAGAGAAAGTGATAAAAGCAGTAGAAAAGGAACTGAGCATGCTCTCTACCGCAGAAATTGCAGAGAAATCCTGGAATACTTTCGGAGAAGTGATTCTGGCAGACAGTGAAGAAGAGATGGCAGACCTGGCAAATGCCTATGCGCCGGAGCACCTGGAAGTCAATATGAAAAACGCCGAAGAAATGGCGGAAAAGCTTTACAACTATGGTTCTCTCTTTATTGGTGAAAATACGGCAGAGGTGTTTGGAGACTATGCTTCCGGAACCAACCACACGCTTCCCACTCTCCGGGCAGCCCGTTATACAGGCGGCGTATGGGTCGGCACCTTTTTAAAAACCTGCACATACCAGAGTATGACAAAAGAAGCCATGAAAGAACTGGCGCCGCTGGTGGCAAGACTGGCAAAGGGCGAAGGTCTCATGGGACACGCAGAAGCCGCAGAAGTGCGGGAAAAGAAATAAAAGTTGGGATTTTCTCTGAAAATGGGTTCTTGCTGACAGGCAGTGCTTGTTATATACTGTCTATAGAAAGAGAAAGGCAGGAAGCTATGTTTAGAAAAATTGAGAAGGAAAATCCTTTTGAGGAAATTTTAGACCAGATTATTGAAAATATCAAAGAGGGAACTCTGAAAAAGGGAGATGCGCTTCCGGCAGAACGGAATATGGCAGAGGCCTTAGGGGTTTCCCGTCCTGTGGTGCGGGAAGTGTTAAGAACCCTGGCTCTGCTGGGGATTATCAAGACGGTGTGGGGAGGGGCAAGTTATGTATCCGAAAACCTGGAAAACAGTCTCATCGAGCCGCTGTCCATATTGCTGCGGTTAAACAACAGCAGCGTTTACCATAATCAGCAGCTTCGCAGCGCTCTAGAAGTAGAGGCTGCCCGTCTGGCTGCCAGAAACTGTACACCGGTGGACGCCGCAGAACTCCAGCTGATTCTGGCCAGACTGGACGCGGCAGAGGAAGAAAGAGTCAGAGGAGACTTAGACCGGGATTTGCATATCAAAATCGGAAAAATGGCGCAAAGTCCCATGCTGTTTTCCGTAATGAGCGCCTCCGCCCAGTTGACGGAAAACATCATTACAGGAATCCGAAGCTATATGATGCAGAAACAACATTCCGTTTCACAGATGGATGAACAGCACCGGAAACTGGTGAACGCAATTGTGGAGCACCGGGAGGAAGATGCTGAAATCTGCATGAAGGAGCATATGAAAACCATAGAAAATTATATATTGGAAATAGACCGGAAAAAAGAGAATACACAGGTCTGAAACGGAGCTTAAAAGCTGTTGCATAAAAAAATGCGGCGGCTTTTTTTATATCCAGGTAGTTTACAGGCATTATTTCTCTTTTTTCCATTGCATTTTGTATTTTGTGGTGGTATAATTCGTTTAAAGATTGGTAATACCAATAAAGATAATGGAATACCAGGAGGCCACGTTATGGGATATGTAAAATGGAGTTATCCGGTTCTGGAACATTTTTGTTATGATGTGTTCAGAGCTTTTGGATTTAGTGAAAAGGAAAGCAAAGAAATCGAAGATGTACTGCTGACTGCGGATTTGTTCGGAATAGAAAGTCACGGTATGCAGCGTATGGTGCGGTATCACAAAGGAATTGAAAAAGGTACGATTCACCCAAAGGAAAAACCGGAGGTAGTGTTTGAAACACCTGTTTCTGCAGTGGTTGACGGACACAACGGTATGGGACAGCTGATTTCTATTTTTGCCATGAATAAGGCGATTGAAAAAGCGAAGACAACGGGAATCGGTATTGTGACAGTAAGAGAATCCAACCACTTTGGAATTGCCGGCTACTACGCAAAGATGGCCAGCGACCAGGGACTGTTGGGAATGGCCTGCACCAATTCCGAAGCGATTATGGTGCCTACTTTCGGGAAAAAAGCCATGCTGGGCTCCAATCCCATTGCGGTAGCTATGCCGGCAGACCCCTATCCTTTCCTCTTTGACTGTTCTACCACGGTGGTAACCCGAGGAAAGCTGGAAATGTACAATAAGATGAACAAACCTCTTCCGCAAGGATGGGCCTTGGATGCAAACGGACACGAAAGCACACAGGCGCCCACGGTACTGGAAAATATTGTTTCCAAACGCGGCGGCGGTATTATGCCTCTGGGAGGAAATAAGGAAGTGAGCGGCAGTCATAAAGGATATGGATACGGTATGCTGTGCGAATTATTCAGTTCTATTTTTTCTATGGGGGTTACCTCAGAAAAATGCTGTACTTTCCCGGATAAAACAGGTATCTGTCATGGATTTGCAGCAATAAATCCAGAGATTTTCGGAAACCCGGAGGAAATTAAGGCACACTTATCCGAATATCTGGAAGCTTTACGGGAAAGTCCGAAAGCAGAAGGCGAGAGCCAAATCTACACCCACGGAGAAAAGGAAATTTTTGCAGAAAAGGACAGAAGGGAGAACGGAATTCCTGTAAATGACAATACTATGGCGGAACTGGCAAATCTCTGTGCTTATCTGAAGCTGGATTTCCATTCTTATTTTAAGGACTATGAACTGCCCGGAGACGGAACGTTTTTCACAGGAAATTATTAATCAAACCCATAGACGGAAAAAGTAGGGATTAGGAGGACGTATCATGGATTATGCAAAAGAATCATTGAGATTACATAAAGAGTGGAAAGGAAAAATTCAGGTTGTGGCAAATGTGCCGGTAGAAACCAAGGATGACCTGTCTTTGGCTTATACGCCGGGTGTGGCACAGCCTTGTCTGGAAATCCAGAAGGATGTAGAGAAATCTTATGAACTTACCAGAAGATGGAATATGTGCCTGGTGGTTACAGACGGTTCTGCCGTTTTGGGACTGGGAGACATTGGCCCTGAAGCCGGAATGCCGGTTATGGAGGGAAAATGTGTGTTGTTCAAAGCTTTCGGAGATGTAGACGCATTTCCTCTCTGCATTAAATCACAGGATGTCGATGAGATTGTAAATACGATTTACCTGATTTCCGGTTCTTTCGGCGGTGTCAATCTGGAAGATATTGCGGCTCCCAGATGTTTTGAAATCGAGAAAAAACTGAAAGAGAAATGTGATATTCCTATTTTTCATGATGACCAGCATGGCACGGCAGTGATTACTTTGGCAGGCTTAAATAATGCTATGAAGCTGACTGGCAAGAAGAAAGAGGACGTTTCCATTGTTATGAACGGCGCCGGTGCGGCAGCAATTTCCATTGCCAGACTGCTTTTGAAAGCAGGATATAAAAAGGTTACCCTCTGTGACAGAAACGGAGCGATTTACGAAGGCAGAAAAGAGGGCATGAATGCAGTAAAAGAAGCGATGAGTAAAATCACCAATCTGGAGAAAAAGCCAGGAAGCCTTGCAGAGCAGATGAAGGGTGCGGATGTCTTTATCGGTGTATCTGCACCCGGAGTAGTGACAAAGGAAATGGTAGAGAGCATGGCAAAGGATGCAGTTATTTTTGCCTGCGCCAACCCGGTTCCGGAGATTTATCCGGAAGAGGCCAAAGCAGCAGGAGCGAAAGTGGTAGCAACAGGCAGAAGCGATTTCCCGAACCAGATTAACAATGTTCTGGCATTCCCGGGAATCTTTCGCGGAGCGTTTGATGTGAGGGCAAAAGATATTAATGATGAAATGAAGATTGCGGCAGCAGATGCTCTGGCAGGACTGATTACAGAAGAGGAACTGACCCCGGATTATATTATTCCCAAAGCTTTTGACAAAAGAGTAGGCCCGGCAGTGGCGAAAGCAGTAGCCAAAGCTGCCAGAGACACCAAAGTTGCAAGAATATAAAACAGAAAAAGAATAGACGGGAAAATGGGACTGCAGGGGCAGTTCCATTTTTCGGTAAATTGTACATGCAGATACCGGAAAAGAAAGACAGAAGTAAGTCATAATAAATAAAAAAGCCGCGGTAAAGGAAAAAAGGATAGGATAAGGATTCCTTGTTTTTTCTTTTTGTGTTAAAATGGGCAAGGATATATACAATAAGGGAGTATACAAATGAGAAAGAGGTATTTTTCACGAGTAGACCGGCAGGTAGCAATGCTGCTGAGTACGATATTGATTTTATCCAGTTTATCTATATATTTCGTGACCACTCAGATTTATTATCGTTCCGTACTAAAAAGTCTGACCGGACGTGTGAAAAACATACAGGAATATATTGAGCACCAACTGACGCCGGAGACGTTTTCAGATATTAACAGCAAAGAAGATATGAATAAGGAAAGCTATCAAAAACTCAAGAATCAGATGGAAGAAGTTCGGGATATCGGTGACTTAAGGTATCTGTATACGGCGAAGAAAAATGATGCAGGGAAGCTAGTGTATGTAGTGGATGGTCTGCCCGAAACAGCAGATGATTTTCGTTATCCGGGAGACCTGATTGAGGTGGAAATACAGGAAAAACTGGAAAGCGCACTGAAAGGAGAAATGGTACTGCCGGATAAAATCATGGATACGGACTGGGGAGACATATTTATTGCTTATTTTCCCCTGCACGATGAGGATGAGAAGGTAATCGGGGCTCTTGGAATTGAACTTGCAGCGGATGTAGAGGCAGCGACTTTTCAGGAAGTGTCCAAGTCGGTAAGTGCGGTGTGCGTGACTTTCTGTGGGATTGCTATTGCCGCGTCCATTCTGATTTTCCGGAGAATTTCCAATCCCTTATACAGGGATATGGCGAATACGGATTTTATGACAAAGCTGAAGAATAGAAATTCCTATGAAACAGACAGAGAGAATCTGAATGCCCGGAAGCGGATGGAAGGTATGACTGTGGTGGTCATTGATGTCAATAACCTGAAGCTGGCCAATGACTGTCTGGGACATGATATAGGAGACAGCTGCATTATCAATGCGGCAAAGATTTTACAAAGTGTGGAGTCAGCCCGGATTACAGCGTACCGCTACGGCGGTGATGAATTTGTCCTGCTGATGGAGAACCAGCCTGAGCCGGAAGCGCTTCTTGAAAGCATAAAGGACAGGTTCCGAAAATACGCAGATAAGCTGAAAGTGCCGGTAGCCCTTGCTGTGGGATATGCGCAGTTTGACCCTAAGCTGGATAAGGACATCAGGGATACACAGAAACGGGCGGACGAACAGATGTATCAGGACAAAATGAGAATAAAGGAAAAAGAGGAGCCGATGGAATCTGTGTGATTCTGTCGGTTTTTTTGAAATGCTGTTTGCAGGGAGACGGAAATACTGCTGCAATAAGGCGCAGAGAAATCAGTGGAAAAGGTGTGAAGAAGTCTATGATGAAAAGTCAAAGAGTATCGCAGGAATAGAATGACAAGGTTGAAAAACTTCAAAAAAATTAGCACTCGACCCTTGACCTGGCTAACAGAATGTGATATTGTTATAATATAAATAGAACAAGTAAACAACATTCGGAGTTTCTTCCGAAGATAGGATAACCAAAACGGAGGGATTTTATGAACATTACAAAATTTACACAGAAATCACTTCAGGCTGTTCAGAACTTAGAGAAGACTGCTTATGAATTCGGCAACCAGGAAGTGGAGCAGGAACATTTGTTATATAACCTTTTACATCAGGAGGACAGCCTGATTTTAAAACTCATTGAGAAAATGGAGATTCAGAAAGAGCATTTTCTGGACCGTGTGGAGCAGGCCTTAAATGCCAGAACGAAGGTTTCAGGGGGTCAGCCTTACATCGGTCAGTACCTGAATAAGGCTCTTGTGAGTGCGGAGGACGAGGCATCTAATATGGGAGACGAATACGTTTCCGTAGAGCATTTGCTTCTGGCGCTTTTGAATCACCCCAGCCCGTCTATGAAAAAAATCTGGCAGGAGTATGGTATTACAAAGGAACGTTTCCTGCAGGCTTTAAGTACCGTGAGAGGAAACCAGAGAGTCACCACAGACAATCCGGAGGTCACTTACGATACTTTGAATAAATACGGACAGGATTTGGTGGAAAAAGCCAGAGAGCAGAAACTGGACCCGGTTATCGGCAGGGACAGTGAAATCCGGAATGTGATTCGGATTCTGTCCAGAAAGACGAAAAATAATCCGGTGCTTATCGGTGAACCCGGTGTGGGTAAAACAGCGGCTGTGGAAGGGCTTGCCCAGCGTATTGTGCAGGAAGATGTGCCGGACGGCTTAAAGGATAAGAAAATTTTCGCTCTGGATATGGGCGCTCTGGTGGCAGGCGCCAAATACAGAGGTGAGTTTGAGGAACGTCTGAAAGCCGTTCTGGAAGAAGTCAGAAAGAGCGAAGGGCAGATTATCCTCTTTATTGATGAGCTGCACCTGATCGTAGGAGCCGGAAAGACAGACGGCGCCATGGATGCGGGAAATATGCTGAAACCGATGCTGGCCAGAGGCGAGCTGCACTGTATCGGCGCTACAACCCTGGATGAATACCGCAAATACATTGAAAAAGACGCGGCACTGGAACGTCGTTTCCAGCCGGTTATGGTGGATGAACCTACAGTGGAAGACACGATTTCGATTCTTCGTGGACTGAAAGAACGGTATGAAGTATTCCACGGAGTAAAGATTACGGACAGCGCCCTGGTGGCTGCGGCAACTCTTTCCGACCGTTATATCAGCGACCGTTTCCTGCCGGATAAGGCCATTGACCTGGTGGACGAGGCCTGCGCCCTGATTAAGACCGAATTGGATTCCATGCCTACGGAACTGGACGAAATGCGCCGGAAGATTATGCAGATGGAAATCGAAGAAGCGGCTCTGAAAAAGGAAAATGACCGGCTGAGCCAGGATCGTCTGGTAGATTTACAAAAAGAAATGGCAGAACTGCGGGACGCTTTTAATACTCAGAAAGCCCAGTGGGACAATGAAAAATCCACGGTGGAGCGTCTGCAGAAATTAAGAGAGCAGATAGAGGACATGAATAACCAGATTCAGAAAGCTCAGAGAAATTATGACCTGGACGAAGCGGCAAGGCTGCAGTACGGTGAACTTCCCAAATTGCAGAATCAGCTGGCAGCAGAGGAAGAGCGGGTGAAAAATCAGGATTTATCTCTGGTGCACGAAAGTGTTACGGATGAGGAGATTGCCAGAATTATTTCCCGCTGGACAGGAATTCCGGTGGCAAAACTCACGGAGGGTGAGAGAAGTAAGATTCTGCACCTGGAAGATGAACTGCACAAGAGAGTCATCGGACAGGATGAGGGTGTCACCAGGGTGACAGACGCCATTATCCGCTCCAAGGCGGGTATCAAAGACCCCACAAAGCCCATTGGTTCCTTCCTGTTTCTGGGACCTACGGGTGTAGGTAAGACGGAACTGGCAAAAACTTTGGCAGCAACGCTTTTTGATGATGAGCAGAATATGGTTCGCATTGATATGAGTGAGTATATGGAGAAATATTCCGTATCCAGACTTATCGGGGCGCCTCCGGGATATGTGGGATATGAGGAAGGCGGCCAGCTGACAGAGGCTGTCAGAAGAAAACCGTATTCCGTCGTGCTTTTTGATGAAATCGAGAAGGCTCATCCGGATGTCTTTAACGTACTTCTGCAGGTGCTGGATGACGGACGAATCACAGACTCCCAGGGCAGAACCGTGGACTTTAAGAACACCATTCTCATTATGACTTCTAACATCGGTTCGCCGTATCTTTTAGAGGGAATCGAGGAAAACGGTGAGATTAAGCAGGAAGCAAAGGAGGCTGTGGAGAAGGATTTGAGAGCCCATTTCCGTCCCGAATTTTTAAACCGTCTGGACGAAATTATTATGTTTAAGCCTCTGACCAAAGGAAATATCGGCGGCATTGTAGATTTGCTTATGGCAGATTTGAACAGAAGGTTAAAAGACCAGGAATTATCCATAGAATTGACAAAAGCTGCAAAAGATTATATTATTGAGGGCGGATATGACCCTGTATACGGCGCCCGTCCACTGAAAAGATATGTGCAGAAATATGTGGAAACACTGACTGCGAAACTGATTCTTTCCGGGGACATCAGCACGGACAGCAGGATTATCCTGGATGTGGAAAACGGGGAGCTGACGGCTCATGCAGAGAAGGTGCAGCCCTCATAAACAGGAGGCAGCCATGATACCAAAAGATCCGGTAATGCTTTTGAGTTATGTAAACACACAGCTTCGTGATTTTTATCCTTCCTTTGCAGCACTTTGTGAGGACAAAGAGTTGAGTGCAGAGGAAATAACAGCGAAATTGGCGGGAATTGACTACGAATACGACAGAGGCAGAAACCAGTTTATTTAATCCGATAGGGATACTTCAGGAACAGATACGGCCATTGGCCGGAAGTTCATGGAGTATTCCTGTTTTTTTCTGCCTTTTTTAATCCAGAACCTGCTATAATAGAGGCAGGACAGACAAGAAAAGAGAAAGTTGGAATAGGGATGAAAAAAATAGCAGTAATTGAAGATGACAGAGTGCTTCGGCAGTCCCTGGCAGGGATTTTAAAGGAAAACGGATATGAGGTATGCTGTGTGGAGGATTTTGCACATGCGGAAGAAGAGGTGCGCAAGGCGGAAGCAGATTTGCTGCTGCTGGACATTATTCTGCCGGGAAGCAATGGACAGGAGATTCTGCGGAATCTACGGAAAACTTCGGATATCCCGGTGCTGATGCTTACCAGCAAAACAGGGGAAACGGACGAAATTCTGGCTATGAGTTACGGGGCGGACGATTACATGACAAAACCGTATAATCCGGCGCTCTTACTTTTGAAAATCGAAGCCATTTTCCGGCGGATACAGCCCAAAAGCAGTGAAGAGGAGACAGAGTATCAGGGGGTCCGGCTGAATTTGCTGCGCAGTACTGTGGAATATGGGGAAAAAGAGGTGGTGCTTTCCAAAAATGAAATGTCAATTCTTCATTACCTGATGAAGCACCGGGGAAAAATTGTGTCCAGAGACGAACTGATGGATTATCTCTGGGACTGCAATGATTTCGTAGATGATAATACACTGACCGTGAATATCAACCGTCTGAGAAGGCGCATGGAAGAGGCGGGCATTTCCGGTATGATTGAGACGCGGAGAAGACAGGGGTATATATTGGTATGAATCTGAAAAATTATGTGAAGGACCATGGGATTTTTCTGCTGATACAGCTTACAGCCATAGCGGTACTGGAAGGGGTGCTGCTTTTGTTTCATGCAGCCTTTGCTCTGCAGATGTTTTTTCTGTTTGTGGAACTTTTGGCTTTGTTTGGAGTGCTGTTTTATGATTATGGAAGGAAGCGGCAGTTTTACGCGCATATGGAAGGCCAGATGGAGACGCTGAAGGAGAAGTATCTTCTGATGGAAATGCTGGAGGAGCCGGAGTTTTTGGAAGGAAAGATTTTCTGTCAGGTCATGCAGGAAATGGAAAAATCCATGAATGATGAGATTTTCGGGCAGATACGCAGGAATAATGAATTTAAACGGTATGTGGAAACCTGGGTACATGAGGTGAAACTGCCCATTGCCAGTATCCGCCTAATGCTTCATGAACACAGAAGTGAGGTTTCCAGAGCCTTGAAGGAACAGGTAAGCCGTATTGAAAGTGACGTGGAACAAGTGCTGTATTATCTACGCAGCGAGGTGCCGGAAAAAGATTATCTCATACAAAAGTATTCGTTAAAAGAACGGACAGACAGAGCTATCGCAGACAATAAGGACAGTCTGATATTCCATCATATGAGAATCCGGCAGGACACAGAGGCTGTCATGGTGTGCACAGACGGAAAATGGCTGAACTTTATGCTGGGACAGATTCTGAGCAATGCGGTGAAGTATAAGAAAGACGAAGAACCGTGTATACAGCTTTGGAGTGAGATTCAGAAGCACTGTGTAAAGCTGCATATCCGGGACAATGGAATGGGGATTCCCAAGCAGGATTTGCCCCGGGTGTTTGAAAAGTCCTTTACAGGGGAAAACGGAAGAAAAGGGCAGGCGTCTACCGGAATGGGGCTGTATCTTTGCAAAACCTTGTGCGAAAGGCTGGGACACCGGATAGAAATTGCGTCCCGGGAGAGGGAATACACAGAAATCATCATCATATTTCAGCAAAATGCTTTTATAGAGCTTTCGTAACCTTACGAAGATGTAAGGTTCTGTAATCTAAAACCATGGATTTCCGTTCTCGCTCTTTCTATAATAGGGATATGAAAAGCAAGAGAAAGGAATGGAGTATGAAACCTTTATTAGAAGTACAGAATCTTATCAAATATTACGGTAACAAATCCAGTTTGACGAAAGCGGTAAATGACATCAGTTTCACCGTGGAGAAAGGGGAATTCACGGCAGTGATGGGAGCCAGCGGTTCCGGAAAAACTACGCTTTTGAACTGTATTTCCACCATTGACCGGGTGACAGGAGGACACATCTTTGTGAATGGGCAGGAGGTCACGAAATTAAAAGGGCACAGTCTGACGAAATTTCGCTGCAGGCAGCTTGGCTTTGTGTTTCAGGATTTTCAGCTTCTGGATACATTGAATGCCTTTGACAATATCGCATTGGCTCTGCAGATACAGAATCAGAAGCCGGACGTCATTCGGAAAAAAGTTATGGAAATGGGGGAACAATTAAACATTACCGATGTTTTGCAAAGGTATCCCTACGAAATGTCCGGAGGGCAGAAGCAGCGCTGCGCCTGTGCCAGAGCTATGGTAACGGAACCGTCGCTGATTCTGGCAGATGAACCGACAGGGGCTCTGGATTCCCAGAATGCGGGCATGCTTCTGGGCAGTCTGCAATACATGAATACAGACCTGGACGCCACCATTTTCATGGTGACCCACGACGCTTTTTCTGCCAGCTATACCAGGCGGGTACTGTTTATGAAGGACGGAAAACTTTTTCACGAGCTGCGGAGAGGCCAAGAGGGCCGAAAAGAGTTTTTCGACAGAATTATGCATGTGATTTCCCTTTTGGGAGGTGATTTGAACCATGTTGTTTAATCTGTCATTGAAAAATTTCAGGAAAAGTATCCGGGATTATTCTATCTATTTTTTTACGCTGATTCTGGGCGTTGCGGTGTTTTATATTTTTAATGCCATTGAAACCCAAAGCGCTATGCTGGAGGTAAGCCGGACGAAAGAAAACATTCTGCAAATCATGAACTCCATTTTGGAAGGGGTCAGCCTGGTGATTTCTTTTATTTTGGGATACCTGATTGTATATGCCAGCAGCTTTATGCTGAAACGGCGGAAAAAGGAGTTTGGAATTTATCTGATTCTTGGCATGAAGAAGCGGCAGGTGGCAGGGATTCTCTGGCTGGAAACCGTGTTTATGGGGATGATTTCTCTGGCGGCAGGGCTTATCATAGGAATTGGACTGTCCCAGTTTATGTCTCTTTTGGTGTCCAACCTCTTTGAGGCAGACGTATCGGCTTTTCGCTTCGTGATATCCGCAAAGGCGGTGGGAAAAACCATCCTATATTTTCTGGTGATTTACCTTGTGGTCATGTTCTTGAATACTTTTGCGGTAAGCCGGGCCAGACTCGTGGATTTTCTTTTGGCAAAGAGAAAGAAAGAGAAGAATCTTCTGAAACATCCGCTGCTTTGCGTTTTGATTTTTATTCTGGCATGGGGAATTCTGGGCCGGGCTTATTACAATGTGACGGCAAATCAGGAAAGTCTGGCAACAGAAGCAGATGTGCTGTTTCAGATTCTGCTGGGCTGTGTGGGAACCTTTCTGGTGTTCTGGTCGGCAGCCGGATTTCTGGCGGCAATTATGGGAAAACTGCCGGGCATTTACCGGAAGGGGCTGAATTCTTTTACCGTGGGGGAAATTTCCAATAAGATAAATTCTACGGTGGTTTCGGGAACGGTTATCTGTCTGCTGATTTTTCTTACCATTTGTACACTGTCCGCAGTCTTTACCAGGAAGGATTACAAGGAGAAAGAGGCAAGAATTCTGGCGCCTGTTTCGATTTCCATGTCAAAGGAAATGACGGACTCGGTGACCGTGGAAGAATTGGTAAGAGAGAAAACAGATTTGACAGAGAATCTGGCAGAGCAGGAGAGTATCTTTACTTATCAGTGTGCAGATGTGACCCGTAAAACCGTTCTGGGAACCTATTATGACGAAATAAAGGACGGTTATGGCAGCTATTATGCCAAACAGTTTGGGGAAGAGAAGGCCGTGTTTGTAAAAGTCAGTGATTACAACAAAATGGCGGCTCTGTATCATCTCTCGTCTTTTGAACTACAGGAAGATGAGTACATGATTGTAGCAAATACGCCAAAGGACATGGAAAATACGTACAACATGGGATTAAAGAGAAATCAGACCATAGATATCAGAGGGAAAACTTATCACGCAAAATATGACACGGTTCAGGAAGGTTTTCTGATGATGAACTATGACCGAACCTATGAGGTTTTCATTTTGGTGCCGGACAGTGTGGAATTAAAGGACACGGAAAGATATAAGAATTATTTTGCGGCAGCGTATAAGAAGGATAGCAAGGCCTTTCGCAAGGAAGTAGATTTGCATTTACATGAGCAGTTAAATTCCGCGGATAGTACCCATGCGCCTGTTTATATTTCCACACAGTCTAATATTTATGACGATACCATTGGCAGCAGTGCTATGTATATTTTTCTGGGGCTGTATCTGGGCATCAGTTTTCTGATTTCAGGGGCGGCGATTCTGGCATTGAAAATGCTTTCCGACGCAGCGGACAGCCGGGACAAATATGTAATTCTCCAAAGGCTGGGGTGCAGTAACCGGAATATCCGGAAGGCTTTGTGGAAACAAAACGGAATTTTCTTTCTGTTTCCTCTTCTGATAGCGGGGATTCATTCGATTTTTGGGATTCAGGTATGCAATGAAATGCTTTCTATTTATGATTCGGGAAGTATTCTTCCGGGGGTGTGTATTGCTGCAGCGCTGGTTCTGTCTATTTACGGAGGATACTTTTTAGTGGCGCAGGTGTGCAGCCAGAGAATTGTGGAAGGAAAATAGGAAATAATCATGAGACACGAAATAGTAGCTGCAAATACAGATATTGAGGCCAGATTTTATCTGTCTGTGGACGAGGGGAGCTTTGTTACACCCCACTGGCACAATAGTCTGGAAATGGTTTATATGCTGGAAGGCAGCATGGAGGTCAGCTGGGAAAATCACAGGACGCAGGTGCATCCGGGCGATGTGGCGCTGGTGAATTCCAGAGTGATTCACTCGGTGCGAAGCAGCCAGAATAAAGCCCTGGTGCTGCAGGTGCCCGAGGAGGTTTTGAAGAAATTTGTACCGGAGATTTGGAGGTATTCCTTTTTTGTGCCGGTACATCCGGAGAGCAGAGAAGAACAGGCGGTACTGGAGAAAATGAAGGGAATTTTTCTGGAAATGCAGCAAATTTATGAGAACCGCCCGGAGGGGTATTTGCTGAAATTTAACAGTCTTCTCTACGATTTGCTGTATGAACTTCTGCAGTCCTGTTCAGAAAAGCTGGGAGAGAGACAGATTTCTCAAAATAACCGCCATTTGGCAGAAATCACGGCAATCATGCAGGAGATAAAAGACCGCTATAAGGAACAGATTCCTATTTCCAGTCTGGCAGAGCAATGGGGATATCATCCCGACTATCTGGCGCGGATTTTTCGGAGATACACAGGTATGACCATAACAGAATATGTGTATGCCGTGCGGATTCAGCATGTATACCGGGATTTGGCAGACACGGAAAACAGCATTGGTGAAATTTTTGCTGCCCATGGATGCCAAAATTACCGGGTAGCTATGCGGGTGTTTAAGGAAAAATACGGGTGTACGCCCAAAGAGAAAAGACAAGAGAGAAAAAGTCGGAATCGTCCTATAAATGAGTAGGAAAAAGCGATAGGAATCAAAAGGATTTTTCTGTAAAATAAAGGCAGAAAAAAGTATCTGGAGGGAATGAAAGATGATTCAAAATCCGATTTTTAAAGGGTTTAACCCAGACCCCTGCGTATGCAGAAAGGGAGAAGATTACTATGCGGCAGTTTCTACTTTTGAATGGTTTCCGGGAATTCCGATTTATCATTCAAAGGATTTGAAAAACTGGGAACTGTATACCCATGTATTGAATGACGATGAGAAGGTGAATCTGCGGAAACTGCCTTCTGCTAAGGGAATCTGGGCGCCTTGCCTGACTTACTGTGAAGAGGAAGATTTGTTTTATGTGGTGTATGGAGTGATGAATTCCATGAATGCCCGTTATTTTGATGTGAACAATTATCTGATTACGGCAAAAGATATTTGCGGACCCTGGAGCGAGCCGGTGTATCTGCATTCCTCTGGTTTTGACGCGTCTATTCTCCATGATGATGACGGCAGAAAGTGGATTGTCTCTTTGGAATGGGAAACCAGGGAGGGGTATGAAAAGCCGGGAGCCATTTGCATGGTAGAATATTCTCCGAAGAAGAGAGAAATCATCGGTTATCCCAAGCGTATCTGGAATGGGGGAACAGACAGAGGCTGCATTGAAGCCCCGCATCTGACCAAGCGAAACGGTTTCTATTATCTCATGTGTGCAGAGGGAGGAACCGGATACAATCATTGTGTAACTATGGCCCGTTCCCGGCAGGTATGGGGGCCGTATGAAGGTGACCCGGCCAATCCCATTGTCACTTCGGTACCGGGAGTTTCCAATGAAAGACATGACCCGGATCATTTGAAGCCCCGCTATTATAATCCGGATTCTGTGCTGCAGAAGTCGGGACATGGCAGTTATGTGGAGACTCAGAACGGAGAAGTATATTTGCTGCATCTCTGTGCCAGACCTTTTGTGCCGGAACTGCGGTGTACTCTTGGCAGGGAAACGGCGATTCAGAAAATGAAATGGACAGAAGACGGCTGGCTGCGTATGGCGGACGGCAGTCATCTGGCAAAAATGGAAACGGAAGAGAGCAATCTTTTGGAAGTGCCTATGGCGAACATACCGGATTTTGATGATTTTGACGGGGAAGAACTTGGGAACTGGTACTATGCCCCCAGAATTATGCCCCAGTCATTTGCCGATGTAAAGGCACGTTCAGGCTATGTGAGAATCCGGGGACAGGAATCCCGTACGTCTCTTAATGAAGTGAGTATTCTGGCAAGAAAGCTCACCAGCGTGTACGCAAGGATTACCACAAAAATGGACTTTAAGCCGGAGGTGCACCAACACAGCGCCGGATTAATTTTGTATTATGACAATATGAATTATATCAATCTGCGGAAGTATTACAGTGAAACGCTGGGACAAAGCGCTCTTTCGATTATCCATCTGGAGAACGGAGAGAAGACAGAGTTTTTAAATACCAGAATTCCGGTGGAAGACCGGGAAATTTATCTGCGGTTGTATATAGAAGGGCGAAAATCCTGGTTTGCGTGGAGTTATGACGGCGAAGTCTATGAAAAGATAGGCCGGGTTTTTGATACAACCAGGTTCTCAGATGAATACTGCAAATACGGAGAATTTACCGGTACTATGGTGGGGCTTACCTGTGCAGACAGGGTAAAGCATGCCCATTGTGCGGATTTTGATTTCTTTGAATATATTGCAGATGAAAGCAGGAATCCTTCTTAAAGGAATTCCCGCACATGATATTTATCACGATACTGTTTCAGTGTCATCCCTGTCTGGGCTTTAAACTGCTTTCCAAGGTGGCTTTGGGAAGAAAAGCCCAGATAGGAAGCAATTTCAATATAAGAATAATTGGAATAAGTCAGCAGGTTTTTTACCAGCTTGAACTTTTCCTGTGCAACAAAATCTACAATAGAAATACCCTCATGTCTGCGAAATAAATTGGAAAGATAATTGGGATTTAAGTATAATTCCCGGGCAATATCCGGAATGCGGATTTTCTCGTGGAGATGTTTAAAAATATAGTCTTTACACTGTTCTACTGTAGGGTTTCCCTCCCTTTTTTTCTGTTGGGATGTCTGTTTTTTTAAGTCTTGTACAAGTCGTGCATATTCCATTTCAAAGGTGCGTATCAGAGGATACAGCGCAGCAGGATTTTGCATACTGTCCAGTTTTTGAATATGAATGTCGCTGAGGGAATAGGCGATTTCAGGGAGCACTCCGCCCCGGATAGAAGCACGGCAGGCCAGGGTAGTCACCACGATTCCCAGATTTTTTAGCTGACGCAGGGGATTTTCCGACAGGGTTCCCAGTTGTCCGGGATAGTCTTCTTCAAAGCTTTTCTGCAGCATTTCCAAATCCCCGTTTTCAATACTGGAAAATTCCCGTAGTTCCTGGTCATAAGGGTTATGGGTTACAGCCATTTCCTGATTATGAAAAATCAGGTCAGCCAGCTTTTGCTGTGTTTCCTCCGGAGAAATCAAGGGAACAACATTTTGGAAAAGAAGGGTATCCCGGTTCAGGAAATTTTCCTGAAAAGAGTTATAAATGAGCAATACACAGTCTGCAAAGTCTGTAAAATCGCAAAGGGCGGCAGTTTCCGGGAAGTCCTTTGGCATTTTGGATGCCGTCAGTGCGGTTTTGAGAGACGCTGAGGAAGAGAAGCGCACAGGGCCCACTACAAAAAGTCCCTCCGGAGTGGGAACAGAGGCATAAATAAGGCTGTAGTTGACTGTAAGCAGCAGGGGGAACTTCCGGGCGGCAGCGGTGTAAAAGGTGCGGAGGATTTCTTCGGTCAGAAAAGAGGCATCCGTAAACGCATAGCGGGAACAAAAACTCTCGTCAGGAACAAGAGAAGGGAGAGGGCAGGAAGAGGGAAGGAGCGGATACCGTTTGATTATGGTGTGCAGGCGGCAGGAAATATAGTGCATCAGATATTGATAATTCATAAGAACCTCCGGGAAAAACAAATTCTGTGAGCACAGTATAGCACAATTTTTTATATGTGAAAAGTGATATACTGCTGTGAAAAGTAATATATTTTCCGGAAATGAGAGCATACAATAGAGGTATCATATAGAAGCGGAAAGGAAGAAAAGCATGAAAGTAAAAGGCGTGAACCTGGGAAACTGGCTGGTGCTGGAGAAATGGATGAGTCCTTCTTTATTTGAGGGGACAACAGCGGAGGATGAGTATTATCTGCCTACACAGTTGTCAAGAGAAGTGTATGAGGCAAGGATAAAAATACATCGCTCTGAATATATCACAGAGCGTGATTTTACAAGAATTAAATCTATGGGTATGGATGCAGTGCGGATTCCGGTTCCTTATTTTATTTTCGGAGACAGAGAGCCTTTTATTGGGTGTATAGAGGAGTTGGACAAGGCATTTTGCTGGGCTGAAAAGTACGGACTTCAGATTCTCATAGACCTTCATACAGCGCCGGACAGTCAGAATGGATTTGACAACGGCGGTATCAGCGGGGTGTGCAAGTGGTCACAGCAGCCGGATGAGGTGGAATTTGAGCTGACTGTATTGGAAAGACTGGCCGAGAGGTACGGTAAGAGAGAAGGACTTTGGGGAATTGAGGTACTCAATGAGCCTGTTTTAGAGGATATGTGGGAAAGCATGAAGGTGACGGAGCGTTATCCGGCAGCAGACCCGGAGAAGGCAAAAGGGACAAAACCCAATACCATGGAGTTTGTCCGGGAGTTCTATCTGAGAGCCTATGACAGAATCCGGAAGCATATGCCCAAGGAAAAATATGTGGTTATCCACGACGCATTCAAACTGAAAGCCTGGAAAGATTTCATGCAGGAAGAAAAGTACAAAAATGTAGTGCTGGATACACATCAGTATCTTATGATGGCAGAATTGCAGGGGTGTCCTCAGACGGTGGAAGGTTATGTAAACTATATTGAGGAAAATTTTGAAAAGGATATTCAGGAGATGTCCCAATATTTCCCGGTCATCTGCGGAGAGTGGTGTCTTTTTAATTCCCTGGCAGTGGGAAGAGATACCAAAGGCGGACAGACGGTATTGAACGGCCAGGAAGGTGTTTCAGAGGAAAGTCTTACACCGGAACAGAAAAGGGAAATTTATCAGGCTCTTGCAAAAGCGCAGTTAAAGGCCTGGGACGCAGGAAGCGGTTATTTTTACTGGAGTTATAAGCTGCTTACGGACACGGTGAATACCCCCGGCTGGGTCGGCTGGGACAGTTGGGATTTGGGAAGATGCGTGGACTTTGGCTGGTTTCCCACAGAAAGATAAAAGGAAAGGCAGGACAAACAAATGAAAACAGATAAAAATCCAAACGCAAAATTATCCTTTTTGGAACGGTTCGGCTATGGACTGGGGGACTATGCAGGAAATCTGGTATATTCTGCTATCAGCGCTTTTCTGCTGGTGTATTACACCAATGTAGTGGGGGCAAATGCAGCGGCGGCAGCTTCTATGATTGCAGTGTCTAAGCTGCTGGACGGTATTTCAGATTTGATTATGGGCTATATCATTGACCATACACACAGCAAATGGGGAAAAGCGCGTCCGTGGATTGCAAGACTATGTATTCCGCTTGCAGTATGTACTGTGCTGATGTTCAGTGTGCCATCACAATTTGCGGGAAAAGCGCAGATTGCTTATATGTTTCTGACTTATAACCTGGTATCTACTATTTTTTATACAGGCATTAATGTGCCTTATGCAACCATGCACGGGTTAATGACAACCAATCAGTATGAAAGAGGGCTGCTGGGGAATTTCCGTATGCTTCTGGCAACCGCAGGAACGATGACCATTAACACCGTAGTTCTGAAAATGACCGGATTTTTCGGCGGCGGCGATGCCTATGCACAGAAAGGCTGGACGCTGACTTTTGTGGTGCTGATGCTTGTATTTGTTGTGTTAAATATGTTTACCTTCTTTGTCTGCCGGGAACGTGTGACAGAACAAAGTGAGGAACGGGAAAAAGTTTCTTTTGTCAAAGGAATTACAGGGCTTTTGAAAAACAAATACTGGGTGCTTATGGTTGTGGCTCTGTTTTCTATGTACTTTATGATGTCCTGTTTCTTTGGTTCTGCTTTGTATTTTACAAAGTATAACATGGGAAATGAGGGACAGTATGCCATGGTTTCCAATCTGCTTTCCGTGGCTCAGATTGTAACCATGTTCTTTACGCCGCTTCTGATGAAAAAGGTAAGCAAGAGAAATGTATTTCTTCTTGGAATGGCAATTTCTACCATTGGTTTTCTTATGGCAGGTGTGAGTACGGATTATGTCATTATCTGTGTATCCTCGGTTGTAAAAGGAATTGGTTTTGGCTGTGGAGGTGCAACGATGTTTGGCTGTCTGCAGGATGCCATTACTTACGGGGAGTGGTATAATGGATATGGAACCGCCGGTATGGGAAATGCAGCTTCCTCCTTCTGTATGAAGGTAGGTTCCGGTGTAGGTACGGCAGCTCTTGGCTGGATTTTGAATGCCGGAGGGTTTGATGCAGCGAAAGATGTGCAGAGCGCATCTTCCCTGCACGCGGTTACCACAGCGTTTGTGTGGGTTCCCATTGTAACTTCTGTTATCTGTGTGGTCTGTATGCTGCTGTTTGATTTGGACAAACATTATGACCAGGCTGTGGCAGATTTGGCACAGGGGAAATCCAGAATCCATCAGAAATAGAATACGAGTAGGAGAGAAGTTTGATGAAAGAGGAATTGCTGTTTGGTGCGGCTTATTATGCGGAATATATGCCATATGAGAGAATTGACCGGGATATGGAAATGATGAAGCAGGCAGGTATGAATGTTCTGCGTATTGCAGAATCCACCTGGAGTACGCTGGAACCTCATGACAATGTATTTGATTTTTCTTTTCTTGATAAGGTGCTTGAGGCCGCAGAGCGAGAAAACCTTTCCGTCATTGTGGGAACGCCTACTTATGCTGTTCCTGCCTGGCTGGTAAAGAAAGACCCGGCGGTGCTGGCGGTTACAAAGGAAAGACAGGAATTATACGGCAGACGGCAGAACATGGACATTATGAATGAGACTTTCCGTTTCCATGCAGAACGGGTGATCCGGAAATTACTGGAGCATACCGCAGGCAGACGCTGTGTCATAGGATTTCAGATTGACAATGAAACCAAGCATTACGGTACGGCATCTCCCGGGGTACAGGCGCTTTTTGTGGAATATTTGAAAGAAACTTTCGGGACAACGGGGAAACTGAATGAAACCTTCGGGCTGGCGTACTGGAGCAATTCTGTTCATTCCTGGGAAGATTTTCCGGATATGAGAGGCTGTATCAACGGCGGCCTGGCCAGTGAATTTGAAAAGTTCCAGAGAAAACTGGCGGCAGAGTATTTAAGCTGGCAGGCGGACCTTGTAAGAGCCTATAAACGGGAAGACCAGTTTATCACCCACAATCTGGATTTTGAATGGAAGAAATTCGGTGCGGATATTGCCCAGGATGGATACTCTTATGGAGTGCAGCCGGATATCAACCACTATGAGGCAGCAAAGTGCCTGACGATTGCGGGCACTGATATTTATCATCCTACACAGGATTTTCTTACAGGGGCGGAGATTGCCTTTGGAGGAGATGAAATACGCAGCCTTAAGCAGGAAAATTACTTTGTGCTGGAGTGCCAGGCCCAGGCTTTTAAATATTGGACGCCTTATCCGGGACAGCTTCGTCTTCAGGCATACAGCCATCTGGCCAGTGGCGCTAAAGGGCTGATGTACTGGAACTGGCATTCCATTCACAATGGATATGAAACTTATTGGAAAGGGCTTTTGAGCCACGATTTGGATACCAATCCCACTTATGAGGAAGCCTGTGTCTTTGGCAGAGAATGGAAAAATCTGGGAAAGAAGCTTATCGGGCTAAAGAAAAAAAACAGAATTGCCCTTTTGGTGGATAATCAGTGTCTGACTGCCATGAAGTGGTTTCCTATTGACAGGGATTTAAGCTATAATGATGTAGTGCGCTGGGCTTACGACAGCCTTTATGAGATGAATCTGGAGTGCGATGTGGTGGATGTGCAGGCCGTAGACATGAGTCGGTACGACATGATTGTAACGCCTGCCCTGTACAGCGCAAAAGAATCTCTTTTGCAGCAGCTGGAAGAGTTTGTTGCCCGGGGCGGTGTGCTGGTAAGCACGTTCAAATCCTTTGTATGCAATGAATATTTAAGTGTGTACTGCGATAAACAGCCACACAGGCTGCACCGGTGTTTCGGTATGAGTTACAACCAGTTTACCGAGCCTGGAACAGCGGCTTTAAAAGGGCAGAAGGTGCAGTATTTTGCCGAACTTTTAAAGACGGAGGGTGCAGAAAGTCTGGGGAATTACGAACATAAATACTGGGGAAAATATGCGGGAATTACCTGCAATGATTATGGAAAAGGCAGAGCCTATTATAT
Organism: Blautia sp. HCN-20427; assembly: GCF_037890365.1. Lineage (NCBI taxonomy): Bacteria > Bacillati > Bacillota > Clostridia > Lachnospirales > Lachnospiraceae > Blautia > Blautia sp. HCN-20427. The sequence continues at coordinate 49,993 of NZ_JBBKBX010000011.1, forward strand.
TGGCTGCTTTACGGAGAAAGGGATTTTAAAAGAAATTTATGCCCAGGCAGGAAGAGATGCCGGTATGGAACTTCCCTTGTCAGTCTGGCCAGTCGTGTTCAGAAGCGGAGAAAATGCAGAGGGGCATATGCTGCATTATGTGCTGAATTACAGTGAAAATCAGCAGGAGGTTTTGAATCCTTACAAAAGGGTAAGGGATTTGCTTTCAGACAAGGTGTATGAACCGGGAGAGAAGATTCTGCTGATGGACTGGAATCTGGCAATTTTGGAAGAAATTTAAAGCGTTATTTGGAACAAAAAATAAGAACAGGCAGGAGCAGGAAGTGCTTCTGCCTGTTCTGAGCATCTCTCATAAAGCAAAGTCTGCTTTATTCATCCCAACCTTCATAAAACCGGATATTTACGGAAATATTTCTTACAATATCCCCTTCCTGTAAATCCATATCACTTTCGTCCGATACAGAGGGGAGGCTGCAGTCCTCTTCGGAGAGTTCCAGGCTCAGCCAGTCGTAGGCAGCCTCGTTGGCATTATCTACGGCATCTTCCAAAGTGTCGCCTTTGGCATAGCAGCATTCCAAATCCGGAAAGTGGCCTTCATATGTTCCGTCTTCTGCTTTGCGGAAAACCGCAGGATATATAAATTTCATAGGGAAACTCCTTTCTGGGTATTCTGAATTTATAATATTGGCTTCTTTAGGGAGTATATAACAAAATTCCGGGAGGGACAAGTAAAATGTGGGGATAAGGTATATCTGTGAAATGTACATACAGGCTGAAAGAGACGCGGAATTATGGTATAATGCAAATAAAAAATTGGAAAGGAAGAAAATATGGATTCAAAGGATATCAAAGCAATATTGGGAATAGGTGAGACCGTTGCAGTGGAATTTAAACGCTGCGGAAATGGCATTGAAAGTGATGTCTATGAGACTGTATACAATGGACCGGGTAACAGGAGAACAGGGATTCAATCTGGCTGCAGTTATGCTTTTGGGATATGATGATGTGATTTTAGATATAGTTCCAACCTATATGACAGACGCATTGCTTCGGCGCATAAATGTAGACCGTTATGATGATAGAGAAATTGTACAGACAAATTTGATAGAAAGCTATGAACGATTGATGGAATTTGGACACAAGCATTTACCGGATAAATTTTTTCTGGAAGATGACCAGAGAAAGAGCCTGAGAAATATTATTACTCGAGAAATGATTGCAAATACATTGATTCACCGTGAATATACAAGTTCTTATCAGGCAAAATTTGTCATAGAGAATGAACGTATGTATGTAGAAAATGCAAACCGGGCTTTGCAGCAGGCAGTTCTGACGCCGGATAATATGGAACCACTGCCTAAAAATCCAATCATAGCGTCGTTTTTTAGAAATATCGGATATGCAGATCAACTTGGTTCGGGGGTGCGGAATTTGTTTAAGTATAGTAAATTCTACTCTGGTGATGACCCGAAGTTTATGGAGGGAGATATTTTTAGAATTATTGTACCATTAAATGAAAGAAAGACGAAAGAAACTATTACCCAATCGGCCACCCAGTCCACCCAATCAGATGAGATAAAGCCGGTTCAGAGAATCATTGAAATCATAGAACAGAATCCACTTCTTTCTCAAAAGCAAATGGCTGAAAAATTATCTTTAAATCAAAATACACTGAAATATTATATTAAAAAGATGCGGGAAAAAGGAATTATTGAAAGAGTTGGTTCCAGCCGAAAAGGAAAGTGGGTTGTTAAATAACGGAAAAATGAATCTTTCTTTACACAACTCGGTATTTCGTGATAGTATGAATTGGAATCAGGAAAGAAAAGGAGGAATCCCTATATGGGTTCTTACGAAAGTTTTGCCAGGGTATATGATTTGTTTATGGACAATATACCCTATGACGAATGGTGCAGTTACCTGATAGAACTGCTGAAAGAATACGGCATAGAGGACGGTCTGGTTCTGGAGCTGGGCTGCGGTACCGGAAATGTAACAGAACGGCTGTTCAATGCGGGATATGATATGATCGGTGTAGACAATTCCATGGACATGCTGGAAATTGCCATGGAAAAGAAAGAAGAGAACAAAAAGGACATTCTGTATCTTCTGCAGGATATGCGGGAGTTTGAACTTTATGGGACAGTTCGGGCGGTGGTGTCTATTTGTGACAGTATGAATTATATCACAGAGGAAGAAGACCTCTTAGAGGTGTTCCGCCTGGTTAATAATTATCTGGACCCCGGTGGAATCTTCCTATTTGATATGAATACAAAGTATAAGTATGCGGAGATTCTGGGGGATAATACAATAGCAGAGAACCGGGAGGACGCCAGCTTTATCTGGGATAACTATTATGATGAGGAAGAGCAGATAAATGAATATGATTTGGCGTTGTTCATTCCCGAGGACTGTCAGGGTGAGCTGCTTTACCGGAAATATGAGGAAACTCATTATCAGAGAGCATACGAGCTGGAAACCGTGAAGCGGCTTCTGGAAGAAGCGGGTATGGAGTTTCTTGCTGTGTATGACGCATTTACACGGGAAGAGCCAAAGGCAGACAGCCAGAGAGTTTACATGATAGCCAGAGAAAAAGGAAAATAAAACAGGGAGAGACAAAATGGGAGATTATATAGTAAGAGCAACTGCAGCAAACAGTCAGATTCGGGCCTTTGCTGCGACAACCAGAGATTTAGTGGAATATGCCAGAGCTGCACATAACACAAGCCCGGTAGCTACAGCAGCGCTGGGACGTCTTTTGACAGGGGGCGCTATGATGGGCGTTATGATGAAGGGGGAGAAAGACCTTCTGACTTTACAGGTAAAAGCAGGCGGCCCTTTAAACGGCATGACTGTTACTGCAGATTCCAGAGGAAACGTCAAGGGATATGTGGGAAATCCAAACGTGGTGCTGCATGCCAATGACAAAGGAAAATTAGATGTAGCAGGCGCTGTAGGCGTGGGATTTATGAACGTCATTAAGGATATGGGGCTGAAAGAGCCTTACATGGGACAGACCGTGCTGCAGACCAGTGAAATTGCGGAGGATTTGACGTATTACTTTGCTACCAGCGAGCAGGTGCCGTCTTCTGTAGGACTGGGGGTTTTAATGGAAAAGGACAATACCGTGAAACAGGCCGGAGGCTTTATCATTCAGCTTATGCCTTTTACAGAAGAATCCGTTATCAGCCAGTTGGAAGAGAATCTGAAAAACGTAACGTCTGTTACTGCGCTTCTGGAAGAGGGACACACACCGGAAAGCCTTCTGGAGACTCTTTTAAAAGGCTTTGACATAGAATTTACAGAAAAAATTCCTACACAGTTTTACTGCAACTGTTCCAAAGAGCGGGTAGAGAGAGCTTTAATCAGTGTAGGCAAAAAGGACATTCAGGAGATGATTGACGATGGAAAAGAAATTGAGATGAATTGTCATTTCTGCAATAAAAATTATATTTTTACCGTGGACGAACTGAAAAGAATTCTGAAAGAATGTAAAAGATAAGGGCATAGAAGGATAGAAGTAAAAAAGCAGGAAAGGTTTGGTGCAAAATGAAAGACGGATTCATAAAAGTGGCAGCCGCAACACCGGATATTCAGGTGGCAGACTGTGTTCACAACACCCGGGAAATTGTAAAAAAAGCAAAAGAAATGAGCCGGGAGGGCGCCCGTATTCTGGTGTTCCCGGAACTTTGTATTACGGGGTATACCTGCCAGGATTTATTTCAGCAGGATACTCTTCTGGAATCTGCCAAAGAGCAGCTTTTAAAGGCAGCAGAGGAACTGAAAGAGGTTCCGGGACTGACTTTTGTGGGGCTGCCTCTGGAATTTCATGGGAAGCTGTACAATACCGCAGCGGTGTTAAGCGGCGGTGAGATTCTGGGAATTGTGCCAAAGCAGTATTTGCCCAATTACGGAGAATTCTATGAAGCCCGTCATTTTGTCTCCGGAGGAGAGATTCTGGACTATATTCCTATGGGAAAGGGAAAAGTTCCCTTCGGCAGCAGGCTGCTTTTTACCTGTGAGGAAATGCCGGGACTTACGGTGGCAGCGGAAATCTGTGAGGATTTGTGGGCGCCCTGTCCTCCAAGCGTAGGACACGCCATGGCAGGAGCCAATGTGGTGGTGAACCTGTCGGCCAGCGATGAAACAGTGGGAAAAACAGAATACAGGAGAAGTCTGGTAAAGGGACAGTCGGCAAGACTCTTGTGCGCTTACATTTATGCCACAGCAGGAAACGGAGAGTCCACTCAGGACTTGGTTTTCGGCGGACAGAATCTTATCTGTGAAAACGGCAGTCTTCTGGCAGAGGCGCCGCTGTTTGCCAATGAAACGATTTACGGAGTTCTGGATATTCAGAAGCTGAAAGGGGAGAGAAGACGGATTTCCACCTGGCAGCAGGAAATGGATGGCTCTTATCTCAAGATTTCTTTTCACCTTCCGAAAGAGGAAACACTGCTTACCAACTGCTTTGAGCAGAATCCTTTTGTACCGGGAAATCCGGAAAAGAGAGCGGAAAGGTGCAATGAAATTTTGAATATTCAGGCTATGGGACTGAAAAAGAGAATGGAACACACCCATTGCAAGACAGCGGTTTTGGGAATTTCCGGCGGTCTGGATTCTACCCTGGCTCTTCTGGTGACAGCCAGAGCTATGGATTTGCTGGGTATGGACAGAAAGCAGATTGTGGCGGTTACCATGCCCTGCTTCGGAACGACGGACAGAACGTATACCAATGCCTGCGAACTGACCAGACGTCTGGGGGCGGAACTTCTGGAAGTGGACATTAAAAAGGCAGTTCTGCAGCATTTTGAAGATATTGGGCAGGATCCACAGGTGCATGACGTGACGTTTGAAAATGCACAGGCCAGAGAGCGGACCCAGGTGATTATGGATATTGCCAACCAGCGGGGCGGCATGGTTATCGGTACCGGAGATTTGTCAGAACTGGCCCTTGGCTGGGCAACGTATAACGGAGACCACATGTCTATGTATGGAGTCAATGGTTCGGTGCCGAAAACTCTGGTGCGCTATCTGGTGCGCTATTATGCGGAAACCTGTGGGGAAGAAAAGCTGGCGCAAATCCTTATGGATGTGCTGGATACTCCGGTAAGTCCGGAACTTCTGCCGCCTGAGGACGGTGTAATTTCCCAGAAAACAGAAGATTTGGTAGGACCGTATGAACTACATGACTTTTTCCTCTATTATATGCTGCGGTTCCATTTTTCGCCGTCCAAGATTTACAGAATGGCGAAAGCGACTTTTGAAGGTGCGTATGACGAGGAAACGATTTTAAAATGGCTGAAGAAGTTTTACTGGAGATTTTTCTCTCAACAGTTTAAGCGTTCCTGTCTTCCGGATGGACCGAAAGTGGGCAGCGTGGCGGTATCGCCCCGCGGGGATTTGCGTATGCCAAGCGACGCCTGCGTGACGGTGTGGATGAAGGAAATAGAAAAGTTATAAGAACGTATTTGGTGGGATTTTACGGGAGGTTTGGATTATGGAAAAACTGAGAGTCGGTATTTTAAGTACCGGAAATATTGCTGCCACAATGGCAGGAACTGTCAAACAGATGAAAGAGGCCCGGGTGTGTGCCGTTGCGTCGAGAAATCTGGAAAAGGCAGAGAAATTTGCGGAAAGATTTGAAATTCCGAAAGCCTACGGTTCTTATGAAGAACTGGCAAAAGATGAGGAACTTGACGTGGTCTATGTGGCAACGCCCATGTCAGAGCATTATGAAAATGTAAAAATGCTGCTGAACCATGGCAGAAACGTGCTTTGTGAAAAATCTTTTGCGTTGAATAAAAAACAGGCAGAGGAAATGATTCACCTGGCAGAAGAAAAAGGTCTTCTTTTGACAGAAGCCATCTGGGTGCGGTATATGCCTATGTAGAAAACACTAAGGCAGGTGCTGGATTGTGGAATGATCGGCGAGCCTATGACAGCTACCGCCAATCTCTGCTATCTCATAGACCAGGTGCCGCGGCTTATGGAATTGAAGCTGGGCGGCGGCGCACTTTTGGACGTAGGTGTGTATGTCCTGAACTTTGCCTCTTTGGTATTTGGAAATGAGATAGAAAGTATCACTGCAAAGGCATTGATGACAGAGGGTGGAGTGGACGCGCAAAACAGCATTACGCTCACCTATCCGGGACAGAAAATGGCAGTGCTGAACAGTTCTCTTCGTGTGATTTCCGACAGAAAAGGCGTGATTTACGGCACAAAGGGATATGTGATTGTAGAGAATATCAACAATTTTGAGTCCATTGCCGTGTATAACCGGGACAGGGAGCAGGTGGCATTTTATGAACAGCCGTCTCAGATTTCAGGTTATGAATATGAGGTGCTGGCCTGCAAAGAAGCGTTGGAAAAGGGATGGAAGGAATGTCCGGATATGCCTCATGCAGAGACCCTTCGGATTATGGCACAGATGGATGCCATCCGCGAAGGATGGGGGATGAAATACCCCCAGGAAAGATAGAAAGATACCAGGAATTATGCGATTACAGTAAAAGAAAAACTGCCCCATAAAGTCTGCGGAACACTTACCAATTTCCGCAGCGGCTTCATGGGGCAGTTTTTTATTTTCGCGCCTTTTCAAGTGCCTTCTCAATGGCATCTAACAACATCATGGAGGTATATTTGTTTTCCTCTGTATATGTGATGTTTTCCGTGGACTGTGTCTGGCAAATCTGTTCAGAAAGCGCGTCCAGGGCCGGCTGCATCAGGGGATACATAGCAGTGGTGGTTTCGCTTAGATTTACAAGAGAAATGGCATTGATGTGATTTTCGTCCACCGTAACCTCCACATCAAAGGTATTGTCGTTGAGTGTAATGGGGCTTGCATAGACACCGGCGTGATAGACGGCTTTGGCACTGGCGGTATCTGCGTCCCTGCTCTTCCCAAACATCATAAAGAGTACCACAGCCAGTACAATAGCCAGTACCACAAAAATACCTGTATAAATGACTTCTTTCATATGTAACACAACAATTTTGGTTTTTGAGCTCATGGCTGCACCTCCTGCATTCCTTTTTATAACATATTACCGGGTAAGGGAAAATATGCCTGTGTATTTGCACATCTACATTTAACAATACACGGATTGGCATTTAAAATGGGGTATGTTATTATGAAAAGGAACAGAAATGCCAAGGAGACATTCCATGAAAGAATTGAAAATGAGAGAGAAACAGGAGAACAGATGATGCGTTATAAATTATTGGTTTTAGACATAGATGGAACCGTGACAAATTCTAAAAAAGAGGTCACAGAGAAGACGAAAAAGGCTATTATTGAACTGCAGGAAAGAGGAATTCCCGTGGCCATTGCTTCCGGGCGTCCGCCTCAGGGGGTGTACAAGGTGGCAGAAACCCTGGAACTGGACCGTTTCGGCAGTTATATTCTGCCCTTTAACGGCGCGAGAATTTTGAATTTCCAGACCAGGGAATGTGTGTATGAGAAAACGCTGCCCATGCACCTCCCTGCAAGGCTCTGGAAAGATGCCCTGGAGAATGGAATCGGTATCATTACTTACGAAAAAGACGAGATTCTTTCCGGAACAGAGCCGGATAAATATATGGAAATCGAGGCGAAAATCAATCAGCTTCCCATTGTATATAAAAAGGACTTTGGAACTTATGTAAACTTTCCGGTGAATAAATGTCTGATGACCGGAGCACCTCAGGATTTGGAAGCCCTGGAGCCTGTGATGGCCCGGAAATATTGCCATGAGGCCCAGGTATTCCGGTCAGAGCCTTTCTTTTTGGAAGTGACGCCGAAAAATGTGGACAAGGCTTACTGTCTGCGGCATCTTCTGGAGATTCTGGGAATCAAACGGGAGGAAATGGTGTGCTGCGGTGACGGTTTTAATGATGTGTCCATGATTCAGTACGCCGGTCTTGGCGTGGCTATGGCCAATGCCCAGGAGCGTGTCAAGGAAGTGGCGGATTATATTACCTGTTATGACAATGACCATGACGGTATTGCAGAGGTAATCGAAAAATTCTTTTAAGTCCCCAGGTTTCTGAAAGGAGGAACGTATGGCATTACAGTTTATTTTCGGCCCTTCGGGAGCAGGGAAATCCCATTATATTTACAGCAAAATCATACAGGAATCCATGGAACATCCGGGCCGCTCATATCTGGTGCTGGTACCGGAGCAGTTTACCATGCAGACCCAGAAGGCACTGGTAGAAATGCACCCGCGAAAAGGCATTATGAATATAGATGTCCTAAGTTTTGAACGTCTGGCTTTCCGTGTGCTGGAGGAAGTGGGGGAGACTCAGAGAGAACTGCTGGAAGAAACGGGAAAGAGCATGGTGCTGCGAAGAGTGGCGCAGGAGAAGAAAAAGGAACTGAAGGTTCTGGGCAGCAAAATGGACAAACAGGGGTATGTATCCCAGATGAAGAGTATGGTGTCTGAGCTGCGGCAATATGAAATCGGGTCCTCTGATTTAGAGGAGATTCTGGAGGATTTAAAGAACCGCCCGGAGCTGTATTACAAATTAAAGGATATGCAGGTGCTGTATCAGGGTTTTTTTGAGTATCTGGAAGGCAACTTCATTACCCAGGAGGAAGTCTTAGACGTACTGGGAAGGGTGGCAGACAAGTCGCGGAAATTAAAGGACAGTGTGCTGGTACTGGACGGCTACACCGGATTTACCCCCATACAGATACAGCTTCTGGAAAAACTGTTGGAAATCAGCAGTCAGATTTATGTCACCGTAACCATGGGGAGAGGAGAAGACCCGTATCATCCCGGCAGCCCCCATCAGCTTTTCTGCCTAAGCAAGCAGACCGTTGCAAGATTATGTAAACTTGCTTCGGAGAAAAAAATTCACTGGGAAGAGCAGTGGGTACCGGAAAAAGGGGCGCCGTATCAAGGGAGATTTACAAAAAATCTGCCGATGGATTTTCTGGAACGGAATCTTTTCCGTTATCGCAGAGGAACGTATGATAAAAAACAACATGCTGTGCATATCCGGGAATCCCTGAATCCGGCACAGGAAATGGAGGAAACCGCAGGTATTATCCGGGGGCTGGTGCGAAAAAAAGGTTACCGTTACCGGGATTTTGCTGTGATTACCGGAGACATGGAGGTTTATGCCCCTGCAGCGGCCAGAGCTTTTGAGAAATACCATATTCCCTGCTTTCTGGACCAGAAGCATTCCGTGTTTCTGAATCCTTTTGTGGAATACATTCGTGCCGCCGTAGATTTAATCATCGAGCAGTTCAGCTATGAGAGTGTGTTCCGCCTGCTGCGATGCGGGCTTACGGATATTACCGAGGAAGAGACAGACCGGCTGGAAAATTATGTGGTAGCCATGGGAATCAGGGGCTTTGCGGCCTGGAACCGGGAGTGGGTGCGCACTTATCGTGGACAGAATCCAGAAGAATGTGTATTACTCAATGAAATTCGTACCCGCCTTGTGGATATGTGGGAACCTTTTTATACGAAAATGCGGGAAAAGGGTGCTGATATTACAGATTATGCAAGGGCTTTGTATGAGTATATCTGCAGCAATCACATTCAGGAGAAAATGCAGGCGTATGCGGAAAAATTCCGGCAGGAAGAAAACCTGTCCATGGTGAAGGAATACAGTCAGATTTATGAGATTGTCATGAATCTGCTGGACAAGCTGGTGGAAATCCTGGGAGAAAAGAAGGTGCGGCTGCGGGAGTTTAAGGAGATTCTGGACGCCGGGCTTTTGGAAGCCAAGGTGGGAATTGTGCCGCCCACCTCAGACCAGGTGCTGGTTGGGGATATGGAGCGAACTCGTTTAAAGGATATTAAGATACTGTTTTTTGCCGGGGTCAATGAAGGGAAAATTCCCAAGGAGACTCAGGCAGGAAAACTTCTTTCTGATTTGAACCGGGAAGAAATGCGGGAATCTTTGGAACGGCGGGGCTTGTCCCTGGCGCCCACGGCAAAGGAAAGCCTGTATACCCAGAAGTTTTATCTGTATCTGAATCTGACGAAACCCAGTGAGCAGGTGTATCTGTCTTACAGCCGTTTAAGCAGCAGCGGGGAAGCCCTGTCTCCTTCTTTTCTTATTTCCCAGATAGAGGGCTTATTTCAGGATTCCAGAGAGAACCAGGAGATTCTTTTGTACAGAGAAAGTGTGACAGGGGCTTTGGAAAAGCTGTCGGGAGAACTGCACAGTGTTCAGAAGGAGTCTCCGGTTTTTGAAGAACTGATGAACTGGTTCTGCAGCCGGAAGGAATGGGAAGCTGTGGTGAAGAATCTGATTCAAGGGGCTTTTTACGCCAATCCCCAGGACGCTATCAGCCGGGGTACTGCTCATGCGCTTTACGGCACAGAGTTGGAAAACAGCGCGACCAGGCTGGAAGAGTTTGCCAAATGTGCCTGCGCTCATTTCCTGTCTTATGGTCTTGCCCTACGGGAACGGGTGCGGTATGAGTTCAGTATGGCGGATTTGGGAACTCTGCTGCACAACAGCCTGGATTTGTTTGCCAAAAAAGTCCGGGAACAGGGCATGAAATGGGTGGATTTAGAAGACGGACCAAGAGACGCTCTGGCAGAAGCCTGCGTAGATGAGGTGGTGGAAAAATCAGGAGAAACCATTCTCTTAAGCAGCGCCAGAAATGCCTATACGGTAAACCGGGCCAAGCGCATGGTGAAGCGCAGTGTCTGGGCTCTGCAGTGGCAGTTAAAGCAGGGGGATTTCTATCCGGCCCTGACGGAATGGGCTTTTGGGCCTGCGGATAAGATAGACAGCCTGCATTTTTCTCTGGGAGAAGGAGAAGAATTGCAGCTGCGGGGACGGATTGACCGGGTGGATGTGTGCCGCGGAGAGGACAACCAGCTCTATGTAAAAGTGATTGATTATAAATCCGGGGCTACCAAGCTGGATTTACTGAAAGTCTATTATGGTTTGCAGCTGCAGCTTGCCCTGTATCTCGGGGCGGCCATGGAACTGGAAGCCAAGCGGTTTCCGCAAAATCAGGTAAAGCCCGCAGGTATCTTTTATTACAATGTGAAAGACCCGGTGTTAAACCAGGAGGATGTAAAAGACCCGGAACATCCGGAAATGGATATCCTGAAAAAGCTGAAAATGGACGGACTGGCAGGAGCAGAGCCGGAAATTCTGGAAAAACTGGACCGGAACCTGGCAACGGCGAAAGGCGTGGAATCTCTGGCCGTGCCCGTCAAATACACGGCAAAAGGAGGATTTGCCAGCAATTCCAAAGTGGCAAGTCAGGAACAGTTTGGGGATATGATGTGGTATGTAAACTGCAAGGCAAAGGAAATCGGCGGAAAAATTCTGGGTGGAAATACAGAGGTCAATCCTTTTGAACAGCAGAAGGAAAACGCCTGCGTTTACTGCCCGTACCGCAGTGTGTGCGGATTTGATGAAAAGGTTCCCGGCTACCGCTACCGGAGGCTGGTGCCTTATAAAACAGAGGAAATCTGGGAGAAACTGAAAGAATACCGGGAGAATCCGGAGAAAGGAGAGGTTTAAGCATGGACGTTTCATGGACAAAGGAGCAGCAGAAAGTCATTGATACCCGAAACTGCAACATTCTGGTCAGTGCGGCGGCCGGCAGCGGAAAGACAGCGGTGCTGGTGGAGCGTATTATCCAGAGAATCACGGATAAACACCAGCCCATAGACATTGACCGTCTGCTGATTGTAACCTTTACCAGAGCGGCGGCCGGGGAGATGAAGGAACGTATTCGGACTGCCATTGAGAAAAAGCTGGAGGAGGACCGGGATAACGAACATCTGCAAAGACAGAGCACCCTGGTACATCATGCCCAGATTACCACTATTGACAGTTTTTGTTCTTATGTGGTGAAGAATTATTTTCATCTCATCGATTTAGACCCTTCCTTTCGTATGGGAGACGAGGGAGAAATGCGGCTTTTGCAGGCCGACGTGGCAGATAAAGTCATGGAAGAGGCGTACAGTGCGCCGGAGAATGAGAAATTCTGCTTTTTTGCGGACAATTTTTCTTCCGGGAAAACAGATGAGAAAATACCGGAAATGATACGGAAGCTTTACGGTTTTTCCATGAGCTACCCCTATCCGGAGGAATGGCTGAACGCCTGCAGAGAGGCTTATGATATAGAAACGGCAGAGGAACTGGAAAAAGCTCCCTGGATGAAGGCGGTGAAGGAAGAAATCCGCAAGCAGATACAGGAGGCAGCCAAACTTCTCACGGAGGCAGGAAACCTTGCAGGAGAACCGGACGGGCCGGGCTTTTATCTGGGGCTTTTGGAACAGGAAAAAGCGGCGGCAGAGAACCTGGAAAAGGCGGAGACTTTCGCAGAATACAAAGCGCTTTTCGATACCCTGGAATTTAAACGCCTTCCGGCAGGGAAAAAGGCAGAGAAGGAACTGGTATCGGAAAGCGTGCAGGAACTGGTGAAAAATCTGCGGAATCAGGCAAAGGATTTGCTGAAGGAAATTCAGGACCGGTATTTTTCAGAAAGTCTGGAAGAGATTCTGGAACATCTCAAAAAGGCAGGAGAGCCGGTGGGCGTTCTGGTGGATCTGACCCTGCGCTTTATGGAGTGCTACCGGGAGAAAAAAAAGGAAAAGAACATCCTGGATTTTGCGGATTTGGAGCACTATGCCCTGGAAATTCTGGTACATCACACACCAAAAGGAGATGAGCGGACCGACGCAGCCAAAGAACTGTCCCGGCAGTTTGCAGAGATTATGATTGACGAGTATCAGGACAGTAATCTGGTGCAGGAAAAACTGCTGACCTCTGTGTCCGGAGTAGAGGACGGCATGTATAATATTTTCATGGTGGGAGATGTGAAGCAGAGCATTTACCGTTTCCGTCTGGCCAGACCGGATTTGTTTATGGAGAAATTCCGTACCTATCCTCTTACGAAAGGGGAAAACCGTCTGCGGATTGATTTGCACAAAAACTTCCGAAGCAGGAAGGAAGTGCTGGACAGCGTCAACTATCTCTTTTATCAGATTATGGGAGAAGACCTGGGCGGCGTGGAATATGACCGGGACGCGGCGTTGTATGCAGGGCGGGTTTTTCCGCCGAAACCGGAAGGTTCGGAAACGATGCAGCCAGCAGCGGAGGTACTGCTTCTGGAGGAAGATGACCCGGTGTGGAAGGACAGCGAAAATCCCGAGAGTATCCGGGAAACCGAGGCCCGTATGATTGCTATGCGGATTCGGGAGCTTATGGAGACAGAGCAGGTTCTGGACAAGAAAACGGAAACCTACCGTCCGGTATGTTATTCGGATTTTACGATTTTGCTGCGTACCATGTCGGGCTGGGCAGAGACTTTTAAGAAGATTTTAAATTCCTGCGGGATTCCCGCCAGCGTTACCACCAAGACCGGATACTTTTCCGCGCCGGAGGTCACCAGTGTGCTGGATTACCTGCAGATTCTGGACAACCCGCTGCAGGATATTCCGTTGGCCGGGGCTTTAAGATCCATGCCGCAATCGTTCAGTTTTGAAGAATTGGCGGAAATTAAAATTCTGGGAAAAGAGGCGGAAAAGCCTGCGCTTTATGAAGCCTTGCTTCTGGCAGAGCAGCAGGACAGTCCCCTGGGGGAAAAGACCCGTGGTTTTCTTAAGATTTACCGGAAACTGCGGAGCAAGGTGCCCTATACCCCTATGCATGAACTGATTTGGGATTTCTTCGATGAAACGGGATTTCTGCTCTATCAGCAGGCCTTTGTGTCCGGGGAACAGAAAAAGGCCAATCTGCTGATGTTGGCAGAGAAGGCCAGAGATTATGAAAGCACCAGTTACCGTGGGCTGTTTAACTTTATCCGCTATATTGAAAATTTGAAAAAGTATCAGGTGGATTTCGGGGAGGCCAATATTCTTTCCGACAAAGAGGATACCGTGCGGATTATGAGTATTCACGGCAGCAAAGGACTGGAATTTCCCATTGTCTTTGTGGCAGGTATGGGGAAAAGTATCAATATGCAGGACGCCAGAGAAAGTATGGTTATGCACCCGGATTTGGGAATTGGCGCCCCGGCTATGGACGAAAAGCTGCGGATTCGTACCAGAACCATTCTGCAAAGAGCTGTACAGCAGGAAATTCAGGCAGAGAGTCTGGGAGAAGAGCTGAGGATTCTCTATGTGGCCCTTACCAGAGCCAAGGAGAAACTGATTCTTACGGGAACAGTTTTAAAGCTGCAGGAAAAGCTGGTCGGATTTGAGATGGTGAAGCGGCAGCGGGAAGAGCGTCTTTCCTACGGTATGCGTACAAAAGGAAAAAGCTATATGGATTGGATTTTGCAGGCTTTGGCCCGTCACAGAGCCATGAAACCACTGTATGCAGAATACGAACTTCCCGTATACCCGCTGAATCCGTTGTATGAAGGGGAAGGAGATTTTCTTATCCGTAAAGTTTACCCATTGGAATTAGTCATAGAAGAAACCCAGCTGCGCATGGAAGAGGAACAGGAGAAAGCACGGCTGCTGTCCTGGGACTGCGGACAGGTTTACGATGAAAAGCTGAAACAGGAATTGGAAGACAGTTTTTCCTACGTGTATCCCTACGAAGCCCAGGCACTGATTCCCTCCAAACTCACGGTTTCCGAAGTGAAGCGCATGCAGGAGCCGGTACAGGAGGAAAGCCATGTTCTGTATGAGGAAAAACCTGTGGAGACTTATGTGCCTGCTTTTATGCGGGAGAAGGAAGCAACGCCTCAGGGGGCGGCCAGAGGAACCATCTATCACCGGGTTCTGGAAAATCTGGACTATGGAAAAACAGAGGATTTAGACCAGATAAAGGCGCAGATAAAAGCGTTAGGGCAGCAGGGAAAACTGACAAAAATCATGGAAAAAACAGTGCGGGCTCAGGATATTTACCGGTTTGTCCAAAGTGCTCTGGGACAGCGGATGAAAGCGGCAATGGAGAAGGGGAAGCTCTATCGGGAGCAGCCCTTTGTTATGGAAGTATCTGCTAATCAGGTGAAGCCGGAATATGACCCACAGGAACAAGTGCTCATTCAGGGAATTATGGATGCGTATTTCGAGGAAAACGGGGCGCTGGTGCTGGTGGATTACAAAACCGACAAGGTGTATGGAAAGAATCCGGCTTCTCTGATAAAGAAATATCAGGTACAGTTGGAATATTATGCAGAAGCCCTGGAACGGCTGACCGGAAAAGCAGTGAAGGAGAAATATATTTATTCCATTGACCTGGGAGAAGCGGTGCCGGTATAAGAATTCTGGCATATAGTGGAAACGGAAAAGAGGCTGTTTGACAGCCTCTTTTCTGTAAATTTTTTTAATTTGCCGCAGAGGATTCCGATTGGGTATCTGCAGCCGTTTCAAAGGTAATTTCCGGCTTTGTATCCTCCTGGTTCCACATGGAATTTACCAGTTCCGTAATCACGGTTTTCGCCCGTTCTTCTGCGGTGGTGAGCAAATCTGTTTTTTCTGCCTGCTTGGTTACGTCCTCTTTGGCATACTGCAGAGCCTCTACGGTATCCTGGCGGTCCTGAAAATTAAAAAGTGCAAATTTTTCATCATAAAATTCCAGGCTGTCCGGGTCAATGGTAATGTCCTGAATTTCTGCTTTGGGAAGGGTTACGGATACTTTGTTTCCCTTTATATCCATCTGTACCTGTCCTAAATCCACCCCGGCCTTTACATTGGCATCGTAAATCATCGTAAATTCTTTCTTGGTGAGAAAGGTGATTTCTCCCTGGCTGTACCGTACCAGTCCCCGGTAGGCAAGTTCTGCGGTGGACAGCTGGGAGAGTTCTGAAATCTGCGCGGTAATCGCAGACGTGTTCAGCTCCGGCTTCTTACTGGACTCCAAATATCTTCCGGCAATCATGCCCAGAATCAGAATGGCGGCAGCGGCCAGAATGGCAAATATTTTTCCGAATTGTTTTTTCATGTATTCCTCCTGTGTCGAAAATCCTTGAAATTTGCGAAATGTGTCTCTATACGAGTATAAAGGTTTGCAGAGAGAAAGAAAAGAAAAATCTTTAAAATTTCTTTTGTTTTTCTTCTGTAAAATATTATTGACAATATTATATTATATGACGTATAGTATTAAACATAAAATAGTATTGCTTAAGAAACAATATTATGGAGAAAAAAGGAAGCGAGGTGGACATATGGTTTTTAATACAGGAGCAGCGCTTTTGGACGCCATTGTGCTGGCCGTTGTATCCAAGGAAAACGAGGGTACCTATGGGTATAAAATTACCCAGGATGTGCGTCAGGTGCTGGAGGTTTCGGAATCCACGCTCTATCCGGTTCTGCGGAGACTTTTAAAAGACCAGTGTTTGGAAACTTATGACAGAGAATACGGCGGAAGAAACCGGCGATATTATAAGGTAACAGAGAAAGGGATGGTGCAGTTGAATCTGTACCGGGCAGAATGGAAAAGCTACTCAACGAAAATCAGTGAATTGTTCGAGGGAGGGATTCAGGCATGAACAGAAAGGAATTTTTGGCGCAGCTTTCGCGGCTGTTGTGGGATATACCGGAAGCGGACAGAAAAGACGCTCTGGAATATTATGAAAACTATTTTGAGGATGCAGGGGAAGAAAACGAATCCTCTGTCATACAGGAACTGGGAAGTCCGGGGAAGGTGGCAGCCATCATAAAAGCCGGCCTGGAAGAGGGACAGAATGAGTATGGGGCATACACAGAGGCCGGATACCGGGATGAACGGTTTGAAGAACGGAATATGCCTGAGCGGCAAAAGGCAGAATCTTCTTCCGACTCCCAAAATCATGAGGAAGACCGCCAGGAAAAGAATAACTGGGATGGAAGCCGTTATCACGGAGAGGAGAATGGGGGAAGTACAGCTTATGAGGGACCGTATCGAACCTATGCGGGAACCGCACAGAGAAAACAGCCAAGAGGCGGACTTTCCTGGCCGCTGCTATTGGTATTGGTGATTCTTACTTGTCCTTTGTGGGGCGGATTGGGACTGGGACTGCTGGGTGTGTTTCTGGGGCTTTTGGGCGCCTGCATTGGAATTCTGGCAGCTTTGCTTTTTAGCGGGCTGGGATTGGTAGTTGGCGGTGTGGTGCTTCTGGCTAATGCCTTTATTTTTCAGTTGGGAACTCCGGCTACTGCTGTAGTTACCGCAGGGGCAGCGCTTATGATGACAGCGCTGGGACTGCTTTTGACTTTGGGATTTTTCCTTCTGGTGATAAAAGTTTTTCCGCCTTGTTTCCGATGGTGCATAGATTTGATTCAGCGAATTCTTCACAGAGGACATACAGGAGGTGACCGGGCATGAAGAAGTTTACAAAAATTGTTTTGATTTCCATACTGTGTTTGGGGCTTTTGGGAGGTATTCTGTTCGGCGCAGGTGTGGCGGCAGGCGGAAGTATTGATTTGGTTTATGAAGGAAATCATCTGGCAAATACCCGGCTGTTTCGGATGATAGCCCACAAGCTGCAGAAGCATGAACACAGATATGAAGAGTGGGAAGACAAATGGGACGAAGGTCTGTCGGATATTGATGCAGTTGATGATGACAGTACACCGGGAAACCTGGAATACTCCCAGACAGAGGTAGAGCGTCTCCTCCTGGAAGTGGATACAGGAATTGCAGAAATCCGTACAACCACGGGAAATACCATTCGGATTCTGGGAGTCCGGGAAGACGATACGGTAAGCCGCAGCTTCGATAATAAGGAATTGTATATAGAAGCCGAAGGCGACCATGACAGCGAAAAGACAAAACTTGTGATAGAAGTACCGGAAAATAAAACATTCAAAGATCTGGAGCTGGTTTCCGATACGGCTCAGATAAAAACAGTGGGAAAACTGCGGACCGATAAGGCTTATCTGGAAACAGATACCGGAAGTGTGCAGGCAGAGTATCTGGAATTTCAAACAGGAGAAATAGAGTGTTCCACCGGAAATCTCCAGGTGAAATGTGCCGGAAAACTAAACGATTATACCGTTTATGCAGAAAGCGACAGCGGCAATCTGGTTCTGGATGGAAAGGAGTATGTGGGTTACCAGGAAGGTGTTTTCGGAAATGCAGACAGCCAAAAGACCATAGACGTGTCAAATGATATGGGAAATATGGAAATCGAGTTTGAAAGTAAATAAAAAATAGAAGCAAGGAAAGGAGTTATCATATGTCTGATAAAAGATTGTATCGTTCCTCTGTAAATTATATGCTGGCAGGGGTCTGCGGAGGAATTGCAGAATATTTTAATATTGACCCTACTTTAATAAGGCTGGCATGGATTATCTTGACCTGCATGAACTGCGGCACAGGAATTGTGGCTTATATCATTGCAGCCATTGTAATTCCAAAATAAAATTTACAGACGGTATAAAGTGAGAAAAAAGGGCCATACTCCAGTTAGAAAGGAGTGTGGCTTTTTTATGGCAAAGAAAAAAGAAGAAAAAATTGATTTAAACAATATTCCGGAAGAGGAAAAAATAAAATATGAAATTGCCGGAGAACTGGGACTTTTGGACCGGGTAGCTGCAAATGGCTGGAAAAGCCTGTCTGCAAAGGAAACGGGACGTATCGGCGGGCTTATGACAAAACGCCGAAGAGAACAGCAAAAAACAGGAGAAAATTAGGAAAAGTGCTTGACGCGGCTTGGAGGCAATGGTATTATAATCAATGTATAATTCCATAAACCTATTAAGTGCACCGTGTTGACCGCACAACACTGGTGAAAAGGGAATCAGGTGTGAGTCCTGAGCGATCCG
This sequence comes from Blautia sp. HCN-20427, assembly GCF_037890365.1. NCBI lineage: Bacteria > Bacillati > Bacillota > Clostridia > Lachnospirales > Lachnospiraceae > Blautia > Blautia sp. HCN-20427. Next base: position 68,664 of record NZ_JBBKBX010000011.1, read on the forward strand.
GTCACTGTATTTGGGGAGTGATGCCGCAGAAGTCCATTGTACGAAGCAGTACGAGAAGGAGCGGCAAAGCGATGAGCCATGAGTCAGGAAACCTGCTTAGTAGTAGTAAGGTGATAACTTCCGTGCAAAGTTTGAAATCCCTCACACTGTTTACAGACAGTTGACGAGTCCGCTTTCACAAGGAAGGTGGATTTTTTTATGGAATTGCCGAAAGGTGAACCTGAACTTATAGAATTATGCATTGATTAAATGGCAGGTGGTATATTCCCTGATTCTATGTTTCCTGTTTGGCTGTTTACAGGTTTTGTTTTCCCGCAACAAACAAAACCGCGCATCCTCCGCAGAGAGCAGGAAAGCTTCGTGACCGGAATCAGGGAGTGTCCATCAAAAAGATTTCTACATAGTCTCTTATCCGCAATTCAGCGGGAAATTTCAAGTTATAGTATTTATGGGAAAAAATATAAAAAGGAAAATGGGAAAGTGCATTGTCTGACAGACATTTCTATTTCTAATGTTCAGTTTGATGGAAACAAACAGGAAATTTTTATTGCTGTTCCTTTTATGACTTGGCCTGCAGGGTTGGAGGCGATGAGTTTGTACTGTTTCTGCCGGACACCATGGATATAAAGTTGTATAAAAGAAATGCAGGAAGGGGTGTCGGTAAATACCGATTTTTAAGCTCTAAATCTTAAAAAACCCCTTAACTGCATTTTTTAAAGCGCACTTTTTCTCATTTTTCGTATATGTCTTACCAGCAGAAGAATGCAAACCAGGTCAATGACCACAACTGCAATAATGGACTGCATGCCGTAGTAAATACCGGCAGTTTCTGCAATTTTACCGATAATGGACGGCATGAGAATAGAGCCGAAGCTGGCAAGAGTGAGAATGAAACTCCAGGCCAGAGAATATTTTTGGATAAGGCTTCCAGAAAAGGAAACCGTAGTGGGATAAAGCCCTGCCATACTGAAGCCAAAGCCCATAATTCCCACAAGAATCAGCGGTGTAGTGGAACTGAACAGCAGTAGGATTAAAAATCCCACCAGTCCGAAGCCCATGACAAGCAGCAGCCATTCCTTATGAACTCTAGTGGAAAGCCAAGCCGTTAAAAGGCGGCCGGCTAGAATCATGACCCATAAAAGGCTGGCCGTGACCTGAGAAAGAGATGCGGGCAGCAGTCCGGTATCCTTAAAGTAAGTAATCATCCAGCCAATTACTCCCTGTTCTGCACAGAGATAGAAGAAAAGAGTCAGTGTGCAGAGATAAAACAGCGGTTCTTTGAAAAAAGCAAAATCAGCAGCTTTTTTTATCTGTTCTTCTTTTTTTTCTTTAACAGAATCAGGAATCATAAAATACATGACCCAGCTTAAAACGCCCATAATCAGCATGAAAGAACAGGCGTAAATCCAGTTATCGCTGTTTGTCCGCGTCATGGCAAGCAGCAGAAGCGGGAAAGTAAAGGCGCCGATAGCAAACATGGCATGCAGGCCATTTAAGAGCGATGCCTTACCGGGAGCCAGTTCGTTAATGGAGGTGTTGCAAAAATTACTGGTAGCGCCCCGGGCCATACCGGTGAGGAAAAAGGCCAGTGCCAACATAAAATTATTGTCAGAAAGAAGAATGACCAGGTAGGAAAGGGCAATGAAAGAATTGAAAAAAAGAATGCTTTTCTTTCTTCCCCAGACCTCGGATAAAGCGCCGCAGGCAAAGCTGGAAATCAGATTTCCTACGGAATGAAGGCTGACAATCATACCGCAAAAAGCATAGGCCAGTCCCCGGGAATCCCGGATATAAGGCAGGAGTGAGCCAATGGAGAGTGCAAGCATACCGTTTATGATGAAGACGCCGTAACTGCACAGAAATTGTCTGTTTTGAGTTTTGTCTTGAAACAATGATAAGTCCCCCTCTTTTTAAAATTGAAAATGCAAAATCGAGTATAGTCTAAAACAAATCTGCAGTTTCGTCAATGGAAGAATCCCACTTTGTAATGCGGAAATAGTAACAGAATCTAAAAAAATGACAAGAAAATTTTGCTGCAACCTGCAGAAAGTAACAGAAATAGGAAAATAATTCATTTCAGAAAAAAAGGCTTTCTGTTAATCTATAACTACAAAGAAAACACCCCGTAAAGAGCGGAGAAAAGAATGAAGAGAAAGAAGGAGAGCAGCACATGAAAGCAAGAAAAGCAATGGCAATGGGACTTATCGCGGCGATGTCAGTGGGAATGCTGGCAGGCTGCGGAGGTGAAAAAAAAGAGGACGGAAAGGAAACTGCAGACGGAAAGCAGAAGCTGACCATTTCCACATGGGACAATGACACATCACCGCAGTTCAAAGCGGCGGTAGAGGTATTTCAGGAAAAATACCCGGATGTAGAAATTGAATACATTGACACAGCGGCCAATGAATACAACAACAAATTGACGGTTATGCTGGCTGGCGGTGACCCGGACCCGGATGTTATCTTCGTAAAAGATATGGGGACACAGTTGAGTATGCAGCAGAAAGGACAGATTGCCTGTCTGGATGAATACATAGAAAAAGATAAGCTGGACTTATCTGTTTACAACGGAACAGCAGAGGATTTACAGATTGATGGTTCCTCCTACACACTGCCTTACCGCTCGGACTGGTATGTTCTGTATTACAACAAAGACTTATTTGACAAAGCAGGCGTTCCTTATCCAAGCAATGATATGACCTGGGATGAATACGAAGAACTGGCGAGAAAGATGACCTCCGGAGAAGGCAATGACAAGATTTACGGAACACACAACCACAACTGGATGGCGCTGGTATGCAACTGGGCTATTCAGGACGGAAAGAATACACTGGTATCCGATGACTACAGCTTCCTGAAACCTGCTTATGAACAGGCTCTTCGCATGCAGGAGGATGGCATCATTCAGGATTACGCAACTATTAAAACAGGTAATTTACATTATTCCAGCGTTTTTGAGCAGCAGCAGTGTGCAATGATGCCCATGGGAACCTGGTTTATTGCAAACCTTCTCCAGGCACAGAATGCAGGAGAACTTGGATTTAACTGGGGATTCGCAACCATTCCGCATCCGGAGGGCGTAGAGGCAGGCAACAGCGTTGGCGCGGTAACACCGGTGGCTATCAATGCAAATTCTGACCAGAAAGATTTGGCATGGGAATTCATCAAATGTGCAACCAGCGAAGAAACAGCAGAAAAGCTGGCAGAACAGGGTATCCTGACCGTTATTCAGAATGACACCATTATGAACAAAGTCACATCTGTGGAAGGTTTTCCGGAAGGCTGTGCAGAAGCACTGGAATTAAAGGGAATGGTATTTGACAGACCACTGGACAAAAACATTGAAAAAATTCGTAAAGCAGTGGAAGAAGAACATGACCTGATTATGATTGGCGAGGAAAGTATTGACGACGGAATCAAGAATATGACAGAACGCGTTAAGGAAATACGGGAGGCCAATCCGTAAGGAAGAAAGACAGGAGAAAAAGGATATGGCATTAACACCGAAACAAAAAAGAGTTGTAAAAAATAATCTGATTGGATATTCATTTATCCTGCCAAACTTTATCGGATATTTTCTGTTCATCTTTATTCCGGTAGTATTTTCCTTTGTATTAAGTGTCATGAAGTGGAACGGTTCTGCAAATACACCTATGGAATTTGTGGGATTTGATAACTTTGTGAGACTCATGGGAGATTCTACCTTTAAGATGTCCGTGGGACACACCTTTTATTATGCGGTTTTCACCGTGCCGCTGACGGTTGCGGCAGCACTTCTTATCGCAGTGCTTCTGAACAGTAAGATTAAAGGAATTGTGGTTTACCGTACTGCATTTTTCTTCCCTTATATCGCTTCCCTGGTTGCGGTAGGAGCTGTGTGGAACATGCTTTTTATGAAAGATGTGGGACCGATTAATGAATTTTTAAGAGCCATTGGTATTTCCAATCCTCCGGGATGGGTGGCATCTGTGAAATGGGCCATGCCTGCCATTATTATTGTCAGTGTATGGAAATACATGGGCTATTACATGATTGTATATCTGGCAGCTTTGCAGGGGATTTCTAAAGAACTTTATGAGGCGGCAAGTCTGGACGGGGCCACCGGATGGAAAAAACTGAGATACATCACCATCCCCATGCTGAAGCCCACAACTTTCTTTGTTGTTATTATGCTGACCATTCAGTGCTTTAAGGTATTTGACCTGATTTATATTATGACAGGCGGAGGACCCGGCCGTGCAACCCAGGTTATGGTAAACCATATTTACGATGCAGCGTTTACCAACTTTGAATTTGGCTATGCAAGCGCAAGCGCCATTGTTCTCTTTGTCATTGTACTGGTGATTACGCTGATTCAGTTTAAGGGCGAGAAGAAATTTACGGAATGGATGTAAAGGGGTGACAATATGAAAGCAGAAAAGAGAAAAAAGATATTTATTTATATAGGCTTGACTTTCCTGGCCGTGCTCATGGCAGTTCCTTTTTACTGGATGTTGATTTCTTCCGTGAAGCTGAATAAAGATGTGTTCAGTATTCCCATGGAATGGATTCCCAGAAGCTTCCATTTCGAGAATTACCAGGAAATCTGGGAAAAGATTCCGCTTCTGACTTTTTTCAAAAACAGCACGAAGCTGACGGTAATTACCACCATTATCCAGCTGGCTACCAGTTGTTTTGCAGCTTACGGTTTTGCAAAAATGGAGTTTAAGGGAAGAGATTTCCTGTTCCTGGCTTATGTCACCACGATTGCAGTTCCATGGCAGGTATACATGGTGCCTCAGTTTACTATGATGTCCAAATTCGGTTTAAACAACACCCATGTGGGACTGATTATGCTTCATGCGTTCAGTGCGTTCGGCGTGTTCTTAATGCGGCAGTTTTTCTTAAGTGTGCCGAAAGAACTGTCAGAAGCAGCGAGAATTGACGGATTGGGCGAGTACGGTATCTTTGCCAGAGTTGTGCTTCCTCTGGCGAAGCCGGGAATTGCAACTCTGACCATCTTTACTTTCGTAAACGTATGGAATGACTTTATGGGACCTTTGATTTATTTAAACAGCACGGAACTGAAAACCATTCAGCTGGGTATTCGTATGTTTATTTCCCAGTATGCAGCAGACTATGCGTTGATTATGGCAGCGTCTGTATGTGCGCTGATTCCGGTAGTGATTATTTTTATCGCTTGTCAGAAGTTCTTTGTAGAAGGTGTTGCGGCAAGCGGTATCAAAGGCTGATATTTGTAAGATTAGGAAAATGGGAGGACAAGTATGGCACAGACATTTGAAACCCTTAGAAAGTATCCGGGGACTTCGGAAAAAATGCTTCAAAAGGCAATCGAGCAGGCGACCAAAATTGTAAAGGGCAATCTGGGGGATTTTACAGAGTCCTTCCAGTCTCCCAATACGGAAAACGGTTTCTACTGGCCTACGGAAAATGTAGAGTGGACCACAGGATTTTGGACCGGTGTTGTATGGCTGGCGTATGAACTGACAAAGGACGAGGCTTTCCGAAAAACAGGGGAAATCCATGTGGAGAGTTTTCTGAATCGTATAGAAAAGAAAATTGACGTGAATTATCACGATATGGGATTTTTATACAGCCTTTCCTGTGTTGCGGCATACAAACTCTGCGGCAATGAAAAGGGCAGGAAGGCTGCTGTTATGGCGGCAGACCACCTTTTGACCAGATACAGGGAAAAGGGAGAATTTATTCAGGCATGGGGCAATGTGGGGGACCCCGGGGACTATCGGCTGATTATTGACTGCCTGTTAAATCTGCCTCTTTTGTACTGGGCAACAGAGGTTACAGGAAATCCGGAATATGCGGACAAGGCCTGCCGTCATATGCATACAGCCATGCAGTGTGTGTTGAGAGAAGACCATTCTACTTACCACACTTATTATATGGACCCGGAGACCGGGAAACCTTCTTACGGAGTCACCCATCAGGGAAACAGAAATGGTTCTGCGTGGGCAAGAGGTCAGGCCTGGGGTGTGTATGGCGTTGCGCTCAGTTACCGTTACCAGCAGAAACCGGAATATATTCAAATGTTTCGGGATGTGACAGATTACTTTATTGCGCATCTGCCGGAGGATTTGGTTCCCTATTGGGATTTTGATTTTGACACAGGCAGTACAGAGCCAAGAGATTCTTCTTCTTCTGCTATTGTCATCTGCGGTATTTATGAAATGCTGCCTCACCTGGAGAAAGAGGAGGCAGAGAGATACCGCATGGCAGCGGACAAAATGCTGTGTGCGTTGATAGAAAAATGTGCGGTAAAGCACAGGACAGAGTCTAACGGACTTCTGCTTCACGGTACTTATGCCAGAAGCTCCGAGGAGAATACCTGTAAGAACCGGGGTGTAGATGAATGCAATACCTGGGGAGATTATTTCTATCTGGAGGCTTTGCGGAGAAGACAGGGTGAGTGGAACCCTTATTGGTAGGAGGCAGAAAGGTGAAGAAAAAACCGAATTTACTATATGTTTTTTTGGACCAGTGGAGATATCATGCGATGGAATGCACGGGGGAAGACCCTGTGCATACTCCGCATATGGATACTTTTGCAAAAGAGAGTCTGGACTGCAGGGAGGCGGTAAGTACCTTTCCTCTGTGCTCCCCGCACAGAGCTTCGCTTCTGACAGGAAAGTATCCTTTTAGCCTGGGCATGTGGACCAACTGTAAAATCGGACTCAGCGAGGTGCTCATGCTGCGTCCCCAGGAAACCTGCATTGGAAACGTATTGAAAGAAAATGGATACCATACCGGATATATCGGAAAATGGCATTTGGACGCAGCGGAACAGAACTTTCAGCAAAATCCGGTTTCCGGGGCAAGGGACTGGGACGCTTATACGCCGCCGGGCGAGCGAAGACAAGGCTTTGATTACTGGCTTTCCTATGGGGCCTGCGACAATCATTTAGATCCCCACTACTGGGCAGATACGCCCAGGCAGATAAAACCTGGCTGCTGGTCACCGGAATTTGAGACAGACAAGGCGCTGGAATATATGGAGGAACAAAAGGGAGAAGAGGAGCCGTTTGCACTTTTTGTATCTTATAATCCCCCCCATCTTCCTTATGAATTGGTTCCGGATAAGTATTATAAGCAATATGAGAATATGCCGGTTCACTTCCGGAAAAATGTGCCACCGGAAAAGCGGACACCGGAAATGGAAACCATTACCAGACAGTATTTTGCAGCAATAACCGGGGTGGATGAGCAGTTTGGCAGAATTTTACAGTATTTAAGGGACCATCATCTGGAAGAGGATACTTTGGTGGTGCTTTCAGCAGACCATGGAGAAATGTTGGGGTCCCATGGACGTATGAGCAAAAATGTGTGGTATGAGGAATCCATTCATATTCCGTTGTACATACGGCAGAAGGGACAGGTTCCTTTGGGAGTGTATAAGGAACTGCTGGCAAGTCCGGACCATATGCCGACGCTTTTGGGGCTTCTGGATATTCCTGTGCCGGATACCTGCCAGGGCTTTAATCATGCGCCATGCATACGCGGGGAAGCAGATAATGCACCCAAACAGGCATTTTTGTGTTCTTATCCCGGAATGCCGGAAATGGTGGCAGCTTATGAAAAGAAGGGAAGGAACAGCAAATGCTACGGATGGAGAGGTATTCGTACCCAACGGTATACGTATGTAGTGAATAATGGTTATACGCCGGGGGAAAGGCAAGTACGTCTTCTCTATGACAATGAGAAAGACCCTTATCAGATGTCTCCTCTGGTGATTACGGAACTCAATCAGGATCTGGTGCAGGAATACGAAGCAAGGCTGCGGGAATATCTGGATATGCAGCAAGACCCGTTTCTTTTATAGAGCAGGGGACAGGAGGAAGTATGAGCAGGAAAAAACAGGTGATTTTTATTATGACAGACACCCAGAGGACGGATATGCTGGGCTGTTACGGCAATGAACGCATGATAACGCCTAATCTGGACAGGCTGGCCAGAGAAGGAATCCGCTACGACAAGGCATATACCACACAGCCGGTATGTCAGCCGGCCAGAGCGGCAATTTTTACGGGAAGCTACCCACATTCCTGCGCGGGGTGGTCAAATTGTATGGGATTGTCGGACAATGTGCCGAATATCGGACAGAGGCTGAGCGACGCGGGAATTCATACCGCTTATGTGGGAAAATGGCATTTGGACGGGGGAGATTATTTCGGGCTGGGCAGATGCGCCAAAGGCTGGGATGAGGATTACTGGTATGATATGCGGTGCTTTCTGGAAGAACTGACCCCGGAAGAACGATATCGTATCCGGCAGATGGAAAGCATTGAGAAATATAATATTACGGAAGATATGACGTATGGACACCGGTGTGCAGACCGGGCTGTGGATTTTATAGAGAAACACAGGGATGAAAATTATTTTCTGGTGGTTTCTCTGGACGAACCACACGGGCCCCACATCTGTCCGAAGAAATATGTGGATTTATATGAAGACTATGAGGTTCCCATAAAGGAAAATATGAAGGACACTCTGGAGAATAAGCCGGAACATCACAGAATCTGGGCCGGGGAGGAGTATCTGAAGGCCTGCAGGGAAGACTTTTCTTTGAAGCCAAAGGAATTTCTGGGCTGCAATACTTTTGCAGACTATGAAATCGGAAGAGTGATAGACGCGGCAGAACAGCAGGAGGACGCGCCCATTATCATTTACACCTCGGATCACGGAGATATGATGTATGCCCATTCCCTTACAGGAAAAGGCCCGGCGCTGTATGAGGAGATTGTACATATTCCTTTGATTATCCGGGGGCTGGGACAGGGTGTAGATACCAATCCGGTTTCTCATATCAATCTGGCGCCCACTATTTTTGACATCTTCGGTGTGCCCATTCCGAAAATGTTTGAGGGCAGAAGTATCTGGCAGGAAGTTCTGAATCCGCAGGCTCGCTGCAACGATTATGTGTTTATGGAATTTGGAAGATATGAGGTTGACCATGACGGCTTCGGCGGTTATCAGCCGCTGCGGGGTGTTTATGACGGCAGATACAAAATGGTGCTGAATCTCATGACCAGTGATGAACTGTATGATTTGGAAAAAGACCCCCAGGAAATGGTAAACCTGATTGAAAAACCTGAGTATGAGGAAGTGAAGAAACGGCTTCATCAGGCAATCCTGGACAATATGTATGAAACCAGGGATCCGTTCCGGGGATATTATTGGGAGGACAGGCCGTGGAACCGGAGAACGGAATTTAAGACCTGGGACAGCAGGCTCATGACCAGACAGCGGGAAAATGAGGAATATGAACCAAGACAGCTGGACTACGGCACCGGACTGCCTATGACTGCGGCAGTAAGGAAAAAAGGGGAATCGGACGCAAAATTTGCAGAAAAATAGAGTGAAAGAGACAGGGGACTGCAGGAGAAGGGCAGTGTCCTGTCTTTCGCATACCTGGAAGAAAGAGGCAGTTTCTTCTTGTAGAGAGAAAAGAGAATGAGTATAATGAAAGGCAGAGATGTATCGTGTTGGGGGACGCCAAAATGAAGAATAAAAAAATATGGAAAACACTCCAGGGAAGGATTATCATGTACAATCTGAGTATTGTGATTCTGGTGGCCTTCATTGGAAGTATGGGAACTTATCACAGTTCGTTTAAGCGCTCTTTGGAAATGACGGAGCAGACCATGGAGAATGATATCGAGGGTATTTCAGAAAATTTTTTTGTGGCCTATGAAGAAATGATGAATATTATTCTGAACTGTACGGGTCGAAGTTCTATGAATTACGGCAGCCTGGATTTTGCAGACCAGCCTTCCGCCAAGAAGCAGGCGCTGATAAACAGTACACTTATGAGTGACTACTGTGCCATTTCCGGATACGGTTCTTATATTAATAAACTGATGATTCTGGACAAAAACGGAAATGCCATACAGTCCGGCAGCAGTCCGGGGAGCAAGGATGACGTAAAACAATTACTGGAGACAGACTGGTTTTGGCAGGAAGCGGAAAAGTCGGCGGATGAATACCGTCTGAAAGTAGTGGACAACCCCTTTTTTCAGGGGAAAGGGGAGATGTTGATTCCAATCGTCCGTCCTTTGGACGTAGCAGGCAGCAACAGCAAGGAGGGATGGGGATTTCTGGGATTTTCCACCAAGTTGTTTGAAAAAGAACTGAAAAAGGCAGACCATGGGGACACTCTGGTGGTTGCTGTGGAAGACGGGACCGTTATCGCAGCTGCCAATGAGGAAAAATTTCAGAAAAAGGATTTGCAGGAAATGACAAAAAATCTGTTGGAAGCAGAGACCTCCGGCGGCATTGAAAAGAAGAAGCTGCAGGGAGAAGCATGTCTGGTAGCCTGGTCTAAAAATTCTATGAGCGGTATTCTGGTTTACGAAATTATGCCAATCAGTTCTATTAAAAACGAGAAAATGCTGATTCTAAACCTGGCTGTTTTCATGTTTATCAGTTGTCTGCTGGTGGGAATGGGGATGTCGGTGCTGTTTTCCAACCGGCTGCGAAAACCAGTGGCGCTTTTGAGCGAGCAGGCAAGAAAAATCGGAAACGGAGATTTTTCCTGTAACCCACAGATTGAGAGTGAAGACGAATTGGGGGAAATCGGCCGGGGTATGAATAAAATGAGCAGGAAAATTGCCCAGCTTCTGGATAAAAGTGTGGAAGATGAGCGGGAGAAGAAGAATCTGGAAATTAAGATGCTGCAGGCTCAGATAAATCCACATTTTTTGTATAATACCCTGGATTCCATTCGGTGGATTGCCGTGATACAGAAAAATACCAGCATTGTGAAAATGGTTGCAGCCCTGTCCGGACTTCTGAAAAATATGGCAAAAGGTTTTAATGAGAAAGTGACTTTGCGGGAAGAACTGAAGTTTCTGGAGGATTACATTACCATTGAAAAAATGCGTTATATGGAAATGTTTGATGTAGAGACCCAGGTGGAAAAAGAAGAGCTGTACGAGGCAAAAATCATTAAGCTGACCTTGCAGCCACTGGTGGAGAATGCGATTTTTTCGGGAATTGAGCCGGGAGGAAAGAACGGAAATATCCGTATTCATATCTGGCAGGAAGAGAACCGGCTTTGCGTCAGTGTAAGAGATGACGGCGTAGGAATGACGGAAGAGAAAATCCGGGAGATTATGGAAAACCCGCAAAAGCGCAAAGGTGACACGATGAGCGGCATCGGTCTTCCTAATGTGGACCAGAGAATTAAGCTGGTCTATGGGGAAAGCTATGGGATTCATATTCGCAGCCGGGTGGGGGAATACACAGAAATTCTGGTGACTTTACCCATAGAATATGGAAAATAAATAAAAAAGAGGATGGAGAAGATGTATCGTATTTTACTTGTGGACGATGAACCGTTAATACTGGCAGGGATTGCGTCTATGATGGAGTGGGGAGATTATGACTGTGTGGTTGCGGATAAGGCAACCAACGGAAGTCAGGCATTGGAAAAGATAGAAGAAATCCAGCCGGATATTGTGATTACGGATATTAAGATGCCGGCCATGAATGGACTGGAATTTATGGAGGAGTGCAGAAACCGGGGATATCAGGGGGAATTTATCCTGCTGACCAACCTGGAAGAATTTTCTCTGGCACAGAGAGCCCTGCGTCTGGGGGCCTTGGATTATCTGGTGAAAATAGAAATTACACCGGAAATCCTTGGAGAGAGTCTGCAAAAAGCCACTGCGATATGTCGGGAAAAGCAGGAAGCAGAGGGCAGTCCGGTTATTCAGGAAGTATTGCAAAAAAACGCAGAGGAGATTACAAAAAAATTCTTCGGGGAAATTTTGGAAAATAAGAGGGAAGATTGTGGAAAACTGCGGGAAAAATGGGAGAAAGAAGTAGAAAGACTGGGATTGGAAAAACTATATGAAAGTCCGGTGCTTGTGTGGATTCGCCCCTATCAGCAGGAAACCCATTTGTTCCAGAAGACAGAGGCAGCAGAGCAAAAGGAAATTATGGAATATGCGTCCAGTCTTTTAAAACAGTTTATGGACCGTATCAGCCCGGTTTACTGTATGATGAACTGGGAGAGAAGGGGAATTCTGGCTGTATTTCCACAAAAAGAACTGCCGGATTCTTTTTCTGCCCTTGGAAATAAGATTTTGACTATTTTTCAGAATTATTTCGGAAATCCGGCTTTTGTGGCGGTCAGTACACCGGCAGAGAATATCTGGGAAGGCTTTGGCCGTGGGGTTCATCAGATAAGAACTCTGGAGGAATATTATTATTACCACAGTGAAACTCCCATTTTGTGTGCCGGGGATTTTCATCCTGAAGACCTGGAAAAGAACCATTCCAGGCACGAGGTTTTTGACATCAGCTTTCTGAAAAAGGATTTGCAGCAGGCCCTGATTGTGCAGGACAGGGAAAAGGTGGAACGGGTTTTTTCGGAAGTGGCAGAACTTTTTTTGGAATACCAGCCGGCAAGAGCACAGGTCATTGATGCCTGTATGAATCTGTACTATTTCTTTTTCTCTTATGCAGAGGGGGAGAAGCCAGGAGAGGAAAGGGGCTTTCCCTATCCTTCGGAGATTGTAGAACGGCTGGGCGCCTGTTTTACCTTAGAGGAGAATATTCGCTGGCTGCAGGAACTGGGAAATTGGATTGGCAGCAGGATGGAAAGCCTTAAGGGCGGCAGCAAGACGGAGAAAATCGTTGCCTCTGTGAAAAAATATGTACAGGAAAATTATAAAGAAAAGCTGACTCTTGCTATGATTGCCAATGCCATCGGCATCAGTCAGGGGTATCTGAGCAGTGTGTTTAAAAAGCAGACGGGCAGCAATCTGAATGATTATGTCAATCAGGTGAAAATCGAAAAAGCCAGGGAGCTTCTGGGGCTGCATGAATATATGATGTATGAAATTTCGGATATGTTGGGATTTGAAAATCCTTATTACTTCAGCAAGGTTTTTAAAAAGATTATGGGAATGACGCCCAGCGAATATGAAATGACAAGAAAAAATTAGAGGATATCTGGGAAAATTCCACTATTTTTTTCAAAAAAAGTCTGCTAGAATATTCCAAAGAAAATTTACTTTCCAATTATATTGATATGGAGGACAAATCATGAGCATACAGGAAACCATGGATGATTTTTTAGAAATGTTAAAAGAGCAGACAAAGGAATGTCCGCATCTTATGGAACTTTTCACTACCTGCTACACCAACACACTGGATACCACGGTAAAGAGAATGGAAAACAATACCACCCATGTCATTACCGGGGATATTCCTGCCATGTGGCTGCGGGATTCCGCTGCCCAGCTGCGTCCGTACATCTTTCTGGCGAAGGAAAATGAAGAGGTGCGGGAATTGATAGCAGGTCTGGTAAGACGGCAGTTTTTCTGTATATGCATAGACGAGTATGCCAATGCCTTTAACGATTCTCCAAGCGGAGCCTGCTGGGAAAAAGATGACCCCAACCAGAATCCCTGGGTTTGGGAACGAAAATTTGAGGTGGATTCTCTGTGCTATCCCATTCAGCTTGCGTACCTCTTATGGAAGAATACAGGCTGCACCACCCAGTTTAACGAGGATTTCCAAAGCGGGGTACAGAAGATTTTAGAGGTGTTCCGAACCGAGCAGCACCATGAGGAAAAATCCTCTTACCGCTTCTGCCGCCATAACGGTTATTACCGGGATACCCTTTCCAGAGATGGAAAAGGTGCGCTGGTAAAATCCGGTACGGGCCTGATTTGGTCCGGTTTTCGTCCCAGTGATGACGCCTGCACTTACGGGTACCTGATTCCTTCCAACATGTTCGCCGTAACCGTGCTGGGATATCTGGAGAAAATTGAGCGGAAGATTTATGGCAATGGGGAAATTGCAGAGGCGGCAAAGGCTTTGAAAGAGGAAGTACATACCGCCATTGAAACCATTGGAAAGACTTTTACCGAAGAGTTTGGCATGGTCTACGCCTATGAAACGGACGGATTCGGCATGTACAATTTAATGGACGATGCCAATGTGCCAAGCCTTCTGGCCATGAATTACCTGGGTTATCCGTCAGATAAGGAAGTCGAAGCCAACACCAGAAGACTGCTTTTAAGCGAAGCCAATCCTTTTTACTTCAAGGGCGCAAAAGCGGCAGGGATAGGAAGTCCCCATACTCCGTCCAACTACATCTGGCACATTGCCATGGCGGTGCAGGGGCTGACCACCGGGGACAGAGAAGAAAAGAGAAGAATTCTGGAAAACATGGCTGCTACCACAGGAGGAAAAGGCGTGATGCATGAGGGCTTCTGCTGCGAGGATGACACCCGGTATACCAGAGAGTGGTTCTCCTGGGCCAATGCCATGTATGCAGAATTATTCTTGAATTATCTGGGGTATACACTGGACAAATAGAATTATGCAAAGCGTTTCTTTGCGCCTGTGATGATTTCCTGCCAGGAAGAAAGCTGGCTGACCCAGGAAGCCAACATGAACCGCCAGCATTTTGCATTTGAGAAATCTATTACCCTAAATGTGACAAATGAGACTTTAAAAGACAGAGAAATTTTGGTAAAATGGTATCTGCGGAACGCGAAGGCAGAAATTTTGGAAGCCCATGAAATACTTTAAATATGAAAATCCAAATCTCCGTTACAAAGTGGAGGGGAATACCATTACCGTGTGGGCGGATGCCTATGCAAAGAGTGTGGAAATCTTAGATGAGAATGAGGATATGGTGCTGTCCGACAATTATTTTGATTTGCACGGGGACAGCAGAACCGTGGAAGTTTTAAGAGGTGTGCCTGAGAATATCAGAGTCCGCAGCGTTTATGACATTCGATAGAGGAGGATAACAGCAATGGGTGAAATGAGTAAAAAATATTTGATTGATACGGAGGAAAACAGACAGTTTTTAAAAGAAATCAATGAGAATTTATTGAGTTTCGGACATAAATTCCCGTCTCCGGGAGGAAGCTCTTACTATCTGGGCGAGGACGGAACTCCCTGGAAGGAGAGAAACCGTGAAACCTGGATTACTTCCCGTATGGCTCATGTGTACAGCATCGGAACTTTTCTGGGACATGAAGGCAGCAAAGAACTGGCAGCCGCAGCCATCAAAGGTTTAAGAGGAGAGCTTCACGATGATAAAAACGGCGGCTGGTATGCAGGACTTACCGCAGACAATGAAATTGTGCCGAATAAACAGTGCTATGCACATGCATTCGTTATTCTGGCCGCTTCTTCTGCCGTACTGGCAGGGGTAGAAGGTGCTCAGGAACTTTTAGAAGACGCTTTGAAACTCTATGACCTGCGTTTCTGGAACGAAGAGGAAGGTCTTTCCTGTGACACCTGGAACACAGAGTTTACCGTATTGGATGACTATCGCGGTTTAAATGCCAATATGCACACCGTAGAGGCATTCCTGGCAGCAGCAGACGTGACAGGAGATGAAAAATACCGCAAAAGAGCAGGACGTATCATTGACCATGTGCTGGTATGGGCATCAGATAACAACTGGAGAATCCCGGAACACTTTACAAAAGAGTGGGTGGCAGATTTGGAATGCAACAAAGAACAGCCGGCAGACCAGTTCAAACCATACGGCGCTACACCGGGACACGGCATTGAATGGGCAAGGCTGATTACCCAGTGGGCTTTATCTGCACACAAGGACAACAAAGAAGGCGCTGCAAAATACATCGAAGCGGCAGAAAATCTCTTTAACCGCGCAGTGGAAGACGCATGGAATGCAGACGGGGCGCCGGGTATCGTATACACCACAGACTGGGAAGGCAAGCCGGTGGTACACGACAGAATGCACTGGACACTGGCCGAGGCCATTAACACCTCCGCAGTGCTGTACCATGTGACAAAGAAAGAAAAATACGGCGAAGACTATACAGAGTTTATGAAATATCTGGACGAAAAAGTGTTGGATCATGTAAACGGTTCCTGGTTCCATCAGATGAATGAGAAGAATGAAGTCATTGGAACCGTATGGCCGGGCAAATCCGATATTTATCATGCCCTGCAGGCAACCCTGATTCCTTATCATACACCGGAACTGTCCATTGCTCCGGCGGTGAAGGCTGGGATGCAGATTTAGGCCGGTTTTGTTTAATTTTATAAAAAGCTTGTAAAACCAAGCGGAATTGCTTACAATACATCTGTTGCCCTATAACGATAGAAAACGGAGGAGAAATAGAATGTTGGAAAAGATATTCAAACTGCGTGAGAACGGTACAGATGTGAAAACAGAGATATTGGCCGGAATCACCACTTTTATGACCATGGCCTATATTTTGGCTGTCAACCCGGGTATTATGGCAGAAGCAGGCATGGACCAGGGAGCTGTATTTACCGCTACAGCTCTGGCTGCCCTTCTGGGTACTTTATTTATGGCGTTTTTTGCCAATTATCCATTTGCACTGGCACCGGGAATGGGACTGAATGCGTACTTTGCGTACACTGTAGTGCTGGGAATGGGATACTCCTGGGAAACCGCTCTCACAGCAGTTTTTGTGGAAGGTCTTGTTTTTATTGTTCTGTCACTTACCAATGTGCGTGAAGCAATTTTTAATGCCATTCCCCAGAACTTAAAAGCTGCTGTGAGTGTGGGAATCGGTTTGTTTATTGCTTTTATCGGCCTGCAGAATGCCAAAATTGTCATTGGCGGTTCCACTCTGCTGCAGCTGTTTTCTTTAGAGGCTTATAATGAGGTAAACGGAGTAAAGGCTTCCTTCCACGACGTGGGAATTACCGTGCTTCTGGCCATTATCGGAATTTTAGTCACAGGATATCTGGTTATTAAGCAGGTGAAAGGAAATATTCTGTGGGGGATTCTGATTACCTGGATTTTAGGAATTATCTGCCAATTTGCAGGAATCTATGTACCGAATCCAGAACTGGGATTTTATGGTCTGCTTCCTGATTTCAGCAATGGACTTTCCATTCCAAGTATTGCCCCTGTGTTTGGAAAATTGGATTTTAGCGGGATTTTTTCACTGAATTTTGTGGTTGTGGTATTTGCCTTTTTATTTGTGGATTTGTTTGATACCATTGGAACACTGATAGGGGTATCCTCCAAGGCTCAGATGCTGGATGAAGACGGAAAACTTCCCAATATTAAAGGTGCCTTAATGGCAGATGCAGTAGCTACAACATTGGGTGCCGTTATAGGAACATCCACCACCACTACTTTTGTAGAAAGTGCATCTGGTGTTTCAGAAGGAGGAAGAACAGGACTGACTTCCGTGACAACGGCTGTTTTGTTTGGTCTGTCCCTGTTCCTGTCACCAATTTTTCTTGCTATTCCGTCTTTTGCAACGGCGCCTGCACTGGTAGTAGTCGGTTTCTATATGCTGACGAATGTAGTGAACATTGACTTTGATAATGTTTCTGAAGCATTGCCGTGCTATATCTGCATTGCTGCCATGCCTTTCTTCTACAGCATTTCCGAAGGAATTTCTATGGGGGTTATCTCCTATGTGGTTCTGAATCTGTTTACAGGAAAAGCAAAAGAGAAAAAAATCAGCCTGTTGATGTATGTGCTGGCAGTACTGTTTGTGCTGAAGTATGTGCTTCTGTAAGAGAAGAAATAAAAAGATAGCCGGGAATGCTGCAGTTGGCAGTCTCGGCTATCTTTCTGTTCCGGCATAAGTATTTTCCAGTTTTCTCCCTCTTGTATGAAATGAGTTATCCGGTACATAATAACTCAAGTAGGAAAGAACTATTAAAAATTTAAAAAAATTGTAACAAAATGAAGAAATTACAAAAAAAAGATGATATAATAAGCGCACATTACGTAATTGAATCAGTTGTATTTTGGGTAAAGGGTGGTAATTGATATGAACCAGAGAAGCAGGAGAAGGCACAGAAGAAATATCCGAAGAGTCCGGCAGAGAAACAGAAGATTGCTGTTAATGGCGGTTCTTATGTGCTTTATTGCCTGGGCGGGCATTACGAATATAAAGAAACAGAAGGAAGCAGAGGAGTCCAAAGCGGCTTACGCAGAGCAGCAGAAAAAAGAAGAAGCAGAAAAAGAAAGTGAAAAAGAAGAATCCAAGCTGGTTCTGGCAGAGGAAAGCGAGAAGGACAAGTGGTATTTAAAGCTGGTAAATGCCAAAAATCCCATGACAGAAGCAGACGTGCCGGAGGTGGAGACGGAAACTCTGGATTCGGAAGGGTATCAGGTGGATGCCAGAATTATGGATGACCTGGAAGACATGTTTGCAGCGGCAAGAGAAGCCGGACGTTCTCCTATGATTTGTTCGGCATTTCGCTCCTGGGATACGCAAGTATCCTTGTATCAGAACAAAATCAGCAGAGTCATGAGCGAGGACGGGCTGAATGAGGAAGATGCAGCCATAAAAGCGGCCACTGTAGTGGCAAAGCCAGGTACCAGTGAACATCAGGTGGGGCTGGCTCTGGATATCGTTTCTTCCGAGTATACCAATCTGGATGAGGGACAGATGGAAACGGAAGACCAGAAGTGGCTGATTGAAAACTCCTGGAAATATGGATTTATTCTCCGTTATCCACTGGACAAAAGTGATATTACAGGGGTTATTTTCGAGCCCTGGCATTACCGCTATGTAGGGAAAAAAGCGGCAAAAGAAATTACCGAGCAGAATCTGACTCTGGAGGAATATCTGGGGGCAGAGCCGGTGGGAGACCCTACGGGGGATTTGTAAAAAGGGAATCGTCGTTTTATGCGACGGTTCCTTAAATTATTTACGGAGAATTTCTTCAAAAGGAAAAGATACACTTTTTCACAATCTTTATTTCTTCCCCCTTTTACAGTATGAAACAAAGAGTAGAAGCATCTGCTAATACTTTTGCAAAGATGCATCCATTTTTGTCATTCCTGGGGGTTTTTATCGGAATGCCGATTCTGACGCTGGGAGCCGTAGCTCTTTGCTCTTTCGTCGTGGTTTTTCCGGTAGCTTTGATAATGGGATGGATATAAAGATTTCTTTATACAGTCTTAATACTGTATAAAGTTTGCTTACACAGTTTTTATGCATGACAAGCCATAATTAAGATACCATAAAGATTGTGGAGGAAGAGAAAACTCATGCGTAAAAAAAGACATTTTACTTCATTTCAGATTATCAGTCTGGGATTTTTTATAGTAATTTTGACTGGTAGCCTTCTTCTGATGCTGCCTGTTTCTACCAATGGACCGGGAGGAGCCTCTTTTTGGGATTCTCTGTTTACGGCCACTTCTGCGGTTTGTGTAACTGGTTTGATGCTGCATGATACGGCACAGTACTGGTCTTACTTTGGGCAGTTTGTCATTATGATTCTCATTCAGATAGGCGGTATGGGCGTAGTGACTGTGTCCATTGCCATAGCCATGCTTTCCGGGAGAAAAATAGGACTTATGCAGCGAAGTACGATGTGCGAGGCGATTTCCGCCCACCATGTTGGGGGAATTGTGCGCATGACAGGCTTTATTTTAAGAACAACAATTATCATAGAACTGACAGGAGCAGCAGCCATGTTTCCGGTGTTCTGCCGGGATTTTGGCGCGGTGAAAGGGTTGTGGTATTCTCTTTTTCATGCGGTTTCAGCTTTTTGTAATGCCGGATTTGATTTGCTGGGAGTGAGAAGTGAATTTTCCTCCCTGACTACTTATGCGGACAATCCGGTGATTAATATTACCATTATGACCCTGATTGTCACCGGAGGAATCGGTTTCCTTACCTGGGATGATATAAAAACCCACAAAATTCATCTGAAAAAGTACAGAATGCAGAGTAAGGTGATTCTTACGGTAACCAGTCTGTTGATTTTACTGCCTGCCCTGTATTTTTATTTTGTAGAATTTTCTGCGGACAAGTGGAGCGGCATGAGCGTATCAGAGAGGATTTTGGGTTCCTTTTTCCAGTCTGTAACACCCAGAACAGCCGGATTTAATACAGTGGATTTGACCATGCTCAGCGAAGCGGGCGTATTTATTATGATTATCCTTATGATTACCGGCGGTTCTCCCGGGTCGACTGCAGGCGGCATTAAGACAACTACCATTGCCGTGTTGTTCTCTTCTGCCTTTTCTGTATTCCGAAGAAAAGGGGAGACCAATTGTTTTCATCGCAGAATTTCAGACGACACCATAAACCATGCGGCTACGATTCTCCTGATGTACCTGGTGTTGTTCCTCACCGGCGGAATTGCCATAAGCTGTATGGAAGGCATTCCTATTTTGGACTGTCTTTTTGAGACGGCTTCGGCCATAGGAACTGTAGGGCTGACCCTTGGAATCACTACAGAACTTGGATTTGCTTCCCGGCTCATATTGATTGTGCTCATGTTCTGGGGACGTGTAGGCGGCCTGACTCTGGTCTTTGCAGCTATTTCCGGCAAGCATCCGGACTTTGCCAAATTTCCTATGGAGAAAATTACCGTGGGATAGTGAAGCGCAGAGAAAAGTGTGCTAATATGGAAAACAGAAAAAGAGGAAAGGATGCAAAAAGATGAAAAGTACGTTCAGGGACTTGTTAAGCCGGGAAAAAGGGAAAATAGAAAATCTGGCAGGAGATGTTTTAAAAAGTATATTTGTGCTGGCAATCTCTACATTTATCAGTTACTTTTTTTCCCGGCGGGGATTTCGGGAAGCAAATATTATTACCGTATATATTCTGGGGGTTCTGATAACGGCTATATGGACTTCAAAGAGAGCATACAGTCTTGTCAGTTCCGTTATCAGCGTCCTGCTCTTTAATTTTCTGTTCACAGAGCCGCGCTATACTTTCAATGCCTATGACGCTGGGCATCTGGCGACCTTTCTGGTGATGTTTATCGCTGCTTTTATCACCAGTTCCCTGGCGGTGAGAATAAAGCAGCAGGCCATGCAGTCTGCGGAAACAGCATACAGGACAAAGATTCTTTTTGAAACAAATCAGCAGCTGGGCATGGAGCAGGATATTCAGGGGATTATTTCTGTTACCTGTGGGCAGCTCAGAAAACTTTTAAAGAGAGACATTATTTTCTATGAAGTGCAGAATAACAAACTGGGAAAGCCTGCAGTATTTCCTTATCAGGAGGAGGACTTACCCAATTACCTGTCACCGGAGGAAACGAAGGTTGCCCGATGGGTGCTGGAACACAATATTCATGCAGGTGCGGCTACGAAAACTTTTCCGGAAGCAGAATGCCTGTATCTGTCCGTAAGAGTGGGCAGTGATGTGTTTGGCGTAGTGGGAATTGCTATTGGAAAAAGCAGACCGGATTCCTTTGAAAAAAGTGTTATGCTGTCTATTCTGGGCGAATGTGCCCTGGCTATGAAAAATGACAAAGTTTCCAAAGAAAGAGCCGCCGCTGCGCTTTTGGCAAAGAATGAACAGCTTCGTGCCAATCTGCTGCGCTCCATTTCTCATGATTTGAGGACGCCTCTGACATCTATTTCGGGAAATGCAGGGATTCTGCTGTCCAGTGAAGAAAGTATGGACCGGGAAAAGCGCAGACAGTTGTATGAAGATATTTACGATGATTCCCTGTGGCTGATTAATCTGGTGGAAAACCTGCTTTCTGTTACCCGGATTGAAGATGGTACTATGAAGCTTCGGCTGAATACAGAACTTCTGGAAGAAATTGTTCATGAGGCAGTGAAGCATGTGGAAAAGAGAAGCAAGGAACACAGCATTACGGTTCACTTTTCAGACAGCCTGCTTTTGGTGAAGGCAGATGCCAGACTGATTGTTCAGGTATTGATAAATCTTATGGATAATGCTATTAAATATACCCCTGCCGGGTCGACGATAGAAGTAGAGACAAGGCAGAAGGATGGCCTGGCAGAGGTCAGCGTATCGGATAACGGAAGCGGTGTTTCAGAAAATGCCAAGGCGCATATTTTTGAAATGTTTTATACAGATGCCACAAAAGCGGCGGACAGCCGCAGAAGTCTCGGTCTGGGACTTGCTTTGTGCAAATCTATTATTACGGCTCATGGAGGAACAATAAAAGTCGAGGACAATCAGCCCCATGGCGCCCGCTTTGTATTCACATTGCCTGCGAAGGAGGTTAAATTACATGAATAAACCATTAATTTTAGTTGTTGAAGACGACACAGCAGTCAGAAACTTGATTGTAACCACTTTGGAAACCCATGATTATCGTTTCCAGGCAGCGCCCACAGGGGAAACTGCCATTATGGAGGCGGCTTCTCACAATCCGGACGTGATTCTTCTGGACTTGGGACTGCCGGACATGGACGGCATTGACATTATCAAAAAAATCCGTACCTGGTCTAAGAAACCGATTATTGTGATCAGTGCAAGAAGCGAGGACACGGACAAAATCGAGGCGCTGGATGCAGGGGCAGACGATTATCTCACGAAGCCTTTTTCCGTAGAAGAACTTCTGGCCCGTCTCAGAGTGACTTTCCGCCGTTTGAACGACAGCCGCGAAGAGCAGGTGCAGAATTCCGTATTTCAGGATGGAGACTTGAAGATTGATTATGCCGGGGGCTGCGCCTTTATGAAAGATAAGGAACTGCATTTGACTCCTATTGAATATAAACTGCTGTGCCTTCTTTCCAAAAATGTGGGAAAGGTGCTGACGCATACCTATATCACAAAAGCCATCTGGGGAAGCGCATGGGACAATGATGTGGCGTCCCTGCGGGTATTTATGGCAACTTTGAGAAAAAAAATTGAGCCAAACCCATCAGAGCCTATGTATATACAGACGCATATCGGCGTTGGGTATCGGATGCTGAAGGTGTGACAGGAAAAAACAGAAAATAACCACAGAAAACAGTAGTAATTTTATCCAGATTGGATTATACTGTAGGTAACACGAAATTGTATAAAAAGAAAAACAAAAGGGAGGTTACTTACGAATGGAATCCTTGAAATTGAGAGAAAATTTTTACTGGACCGGCATTGTAGATGACCAGCTGAGGGTATTTGACATTATTATGTATACAGAGTTTGGAACAACCTACAATTCCTATGTCATGAAGGCCGGCGATAAGACCATCCTGTTTGAGACAGCCAAGGCAAAATTTTTTGATGAGTATCTGGAAAAACTGAAAGAGATTACAGATATTTCCACCATCGACTATCTGGTGGTGAACCACACAGAGCCGGATCATGCCGGAAGCGTAGAAAAGCTTCTGGAATTAAATCCGGGGCTGAAAATTGTGGCAACAGGCTGCGCCATCAGCTTTTTGAAGGAAATCGTAAACGGCGAATTTACGGCCATTCCCGTAAAGGACAACCAGGAGATGAAAATCGGGGACAAAACCCTAAAATTTCTTGTAGTGCCCAATTTACACTGGCCGGATACCATGTATACTTATATTGAAGAAGAACAGATTCTGGTAACCTGCGACTCCTTCGGTTCGCACTACGGCTTCCATGATATTCTGGTGAGCAAGGTGACAGACCGGGAAGGCTATATGCGGGCAACCAAGTATTACTTTGACAACATTATCGGGCCTTTTAAGCCTTATATGAAAAAGGCGCTGGACAGAGTGAGAAATCTGGATATTTCCATGATTTGCACAGGACACGGTCCGGTGCTGGATACCAACATTGATTTTATGCTGGATACTTATGAGGAATGGTGCACCGTGGTGAATCCCAATCCCAGAAAAACCGTAATTATTCCTTATGTAAGCGCCTATGGATATACAAAACAACTGGCAGAAACCATTGCCAGGGGCATTGAAGAAAGCGGAGATATTGATGTGCGCTGTTATGATATGGTAGAAGCAGACCGGGGCAAGGTTTTGGAGGAACTGGGCTTTGCGGACGGAATCCTCTTCGGTTCGCCCACCATTGTAGGAGAAGCGTTAAAGCCTATCTGGGATTTGACAACCTCTATTTTCGCAGGCACTCACGGCGGTAAGCTGGCCGGCGCATTCGGAAGCTATGGCTGGAGCGGCGAGGCGGTTCCCCATCTGATTGAAAGACTGAAACAGCTTCGCATGAGGGTGATAGACCAGGGCTTCCGGGTGAAGTTCAAACCAGGAGAGGAAAATCTCATGGACGCTTATGAGTACGGCTATAATTTCGGCTGTGTGCTTCAGAATAAGGAAAATGTAAAGCAGGCAAAGGGAAGCAGAACACTGGTGAAATGTCTGGTATGCGGAGAAATCTTTGATTCTTCTCTGGAAATCTGTCCGGTCTGCGGTGTGGGCAAGGAGAATTTTGTGCCTGTAGACGTGGAAGAAAACAATTATCACAACGATACCAGAAACTTCTATGTGATTCTGGGCGGCGGCGCAGCAGGATACTCCGCAGCAGCGGCCATCCGGGAAAGAGATAAGACAGGCTCTGTGGTTATGATTTCCAATGAGCCATATCTTCCTTACAACCGTCCAATGCTGACAAAATCCCTTATGGCAGATTTGACAGAAGAGCAGATTGCCATGCAGAGCAAAGAATGGTATGAAGAGCAGAACATTCATCTGATACTGGGAAAAGAAGTTACCGGCCTGGATACAGAGCAAAAAGAGGTCCTGCTGGAGGACGGTACGAAGCTGGCTTATACAAAACTGATTTACGCCCTTGGTTCCGAGTGCTTTATACCGCCGATTCCCGGCCATGAGCAGGAAGGCGTTGTGGCTGTACGCCGTCTGGCAGATACCAGAAAAATTGAAAATATGCTTCCAAAAGTGAAACATGTTGTAGTTATCGGCGGCGGTGTGCTGGGACTGGAAGCAGCATGGGAAATGAAAAAAGCAGGCTGCAGCGTAACGGTACTGGAATTGGCTCCCCAGCTTATGGGACGTCAGTTGGACGAAGCAGCAGGAGAAATGCTGAAGCTTATCAGTGAGAGCAGGGGCATTTCCATACACACAGGCGTTCAGATTGCAGAACTGGAAGGAAACGGAAACGTAACAGGCGTGAAGCTGGGAGACGGTACAAGCCTTCCGGCAGAACTGGTTCTTGTATCCTGCGGTGTGAGAGCCAACACACAGCTGGCACAGGCAGCGGGCCTGGAAATTGACCGGGCTGTTGTGGTGAATGAGAAGATGGAAACCAGTGTGCCGGATATTTATGCCTGCGGAGACTGTGCCCAGTTTAAAGGCGTCAATTACGCAATCTGGCCTCAGGCGGTAGAACAGGGCAAGGTAGCCGGCGCAGCGGCCTGCGGCGATGAAGCCGTATACGAGACCGTTCCGGCGGCGCTTAGCTTCCACGGCATGAAGACCGCACTTTTTGCAGCAGGAGACAATGGCAAAAATCCGAACCTGATTTACAGGACAGCAGAGTTTAAGGATTTGGGAAGAAAACATTATCAGAAGTATTACTTCCTGAACAACCGCCTCTGCGGCGTCATTCTTATAGGGGATGTTAGCCGTATGGCAGAGATGACCCAGGCGCTGGAAAATCATACGCTGTATCAGGAAATTGTGAAATAAAACGGGCAGAGATGATTTGTGAAACAACAGCGGGAATCTTTATACATGAGAGAATGGTGTATAAAGGTTTCCGCTTTGACTTTTGTCGGGTAGACAAACACAGAGGGGAAGGATATACTATTTAAAAGCAATAAAAATAAAACCAGTGAAAAGTGAGGTTACAGACATGGGAGAACGTCTTACCAAAAGCGATGTGGAAAAAATTCAAAAAGAAATCGAATACAGAAAGCTGATTGTACGCAAGGAAGCCATTGAGGCTGTGAAAGAGGCAAGAGCCCAGGGGGATTTGAGCGAAAATTTTGAATATTATGCGGCAAAGAAGGACAAAAATAAAAATGAGAGCAGAATCCGCTATCTGGAACGCATGTTAAGACAGGCTGTCATTGTGTCAGAAGACTCCAAAGCAGATGAAGCCGGTATGAATAACGTAGTCGAGGTATATTTTGAAGAAGAGGACGAGACAGAGACCTACAAGCTGGTGACCTCTATCCGGGGAAATTCTCTGGAGAATAAAATCAGCATAGAGTCTCCGCTGGGAAAGGCTATTCTGGGACATAAAGAAGGCGATAGAATCTGGGTAAAAATCAGCGACTCCGCAGGCTATTACATTGTCATTCGTCATATCCGAAAAAATACAGATGACGCAGAAGACGCCATTAAACGTTTCTGATATTTTACATAGATTTAACATAAATCCTTAAAAGATTTTACATAGGCTGCTTATAATGAGAAAAACTAAAGAAATATACCGTACAGAAGGAGAAAATTATGGATTTTTTTAGCATTTTAAGTATGATAGGAGGTCTTGCCCTTTTCTTATATGGGATGCATGTTATGGGAGATGGTCTGGCAAAGGTTTCCGGTGGAAAGATGGAGAAGATTCTGGAAAGCCTTACCTCCAATCCTTTAAAAGCAGTAGGGCTGGGTGCCCTGGTAACGGCAGTGATACAGTCTTCCTCTGCCACCACAGTTATGGTAGTGGGGTTTGTAAACTCCGGCATTATGAAACTTTCCCAGGCAGTAGGCGTCATTATGGGAGCCAATATCGGAACCACGGTGACTTCCTGGATTCTCAGCCTTTCCGGTATTGAGAGCGATAATTTTTTTGTTCAGTTGTTTAAGCCTGCATCTTTTTCGCCGGTTCTGGCCATGATAGGTGTAGCTTTCTTATTGTTTGCCAAAAGTGAGCGGAAGAAAGATTTGGGAACCATTTTTCTGGGATTTGCCGTGCTGATGTACGGTATGGACAGCATGAGCGCAGCAGTGAAACCTCTGGCAGACGTACCAGAATTCACGGGAATTCTGACCGCATTCAGCAATCCTCTGCTGGGTATGCTGGCCGGCGCCCTTTTGACGGCTGTGATTCAAAGTTCTTCTGCGTCCGTGGGGATTCTGCAGGCCCTCTGTGTCACAGGGGCTGTCAGCTACGGAGCAGCCATTCCCATTATTTTGGGACAGAACATCGGTACCTGTGTGACGGCTTTGTTGTCTGCCATTGGCGCAAAGAAAAACGCAAAGCGCGCCGCTATGGTACATCTGTATTTCAATATCATTGGCACAACGGTATTTCTGGTGATATTCTACGGTCTGAATCTGGTTTTTAAGTTCAGCTTTTTGGACCATGCAGCCAATGCAGCAGGCATTGCCGTTGCCCACAGTGCTTTTAATGTTTTTGCTACCGCTGTGCTTCTGCCATTTTCCAAAGGTCTGGAAAAACTGGCCTGTCTTACCATCCGCGATGAAAAAGAAGAAACCGCACAGTCAGATGGTGCTCAGCTTTTAGACATTCGTTTTCTGGAGCAGCCAGCTTTTGCCATGGAACAGAGCCGCAACGTGGCAAAGCGTATGGCGGATACATCTAAGAATGCGCT
This sequence comes from Blautia sp. HCN-20427, assembly GCF_037890365.1. NCBI lineage: Bacteria > Bacillati > Bacillota > Clostridia > Lachnospirales > Lachnospiraceae > Blautia > Blautia sp. HCN-20427. The sequence continues at coordinate 95,844 of NZ_JBBKBX010000011.1, forward strand.
TTTTACAGCCTTTTCCCTATTTAGGGAGTACAATCCCGAACAGGAAAAAGCAGTGACAGAAGAAGAAAAACGGGTGGATGCGTATGAGGATGCGCTGGGAAGTTATCTGGTGAAGCTGGGGCAGAAGGATTTGACGCAGCAGGACAGCAGAGATTTATCCATCATTCTGCACTGCATTGGAGATTTTGAGAGAATTTCTGACCATGCGGTAAATATTATGGAATCCGCCAGAGAACTCCATGAAAAAGGAATACACTTTTCTAAGAAGGCTCTGGAAGAACTGAAAGTTATCAGCAGGGCAGTGGCAGATATTGTAAATACTTCCTACCAGGTTTTTGAAGAAAAAGACAGAGAGCTGGCAAAGCAGGTAGAGCCTCTGGAAGAAATCATAGATGAACTGAACATGGAACTGAAAAACCGCCATGTGCGCAGACTGCGGGAAGGTACTTGTACCATTGAGCAGGGTTTTATACTGTCGGATGTGCTGACCAGCCTGGAGCGGATTGCAGACCATTGCTCCAACATTGCAGTGTGCGTTTCTCAGGTGGCAGAGGACAGCTTTGATACCCACAGTTACTTAAATGCCATGAAAAAAGAAGAAAATGAAGCCTTTCAGCGCAGAATGGAAGAGACAAGGAAGCAGTATTCTCTGCCGTAAGGAGATGCAAACGGGGGATACCAAGAAGGAGTAGGATACAGAGATGATTTATTGTGTGGAGGATGAACGGAATATCAGGGAACTGCTGGTATACACTCTTGGAACCACAGGATTTGAGGCCAGAGGTTTAAGCGATGGAAAAGAACTGAAGAAAGCGCTGAAAGAGGAAGTGCCGGAATTGATTCTGTTAGATATTATGCTGCCGGGAGAAGACGGCTACCGTATTCTGGAGAAGCTGAAGCAGAGCCCGGAGACCAGTGAAATTCCTATTATTATGGTAACGGCAAAAGAAGCGGAATACGACAAAGTACGTGGACTGGACGGCGGTGCAGACGATTATATTACAAAGCCTTTTGGTATGATGGAATTTATTGCAAGGGTGAAAGCGGTGCTGCGCAGAACCAAAAAACATTCTCAGAAACAGGAATATCGTTTTAAGGGGTTGAAGGTCCATGTGGAGCGCCATCAGGTTTTTGATAATGAACGGGCAGTGGAACTGACTTTAAAGGAATTTGAACTGCTCCGTTACCTGATGGAGAACCAGGGGCTGGTAGTCAGCCGGGACCAGATTCTGGAGCGTATCTGGGGATATGAATTTGCAGGTGAAACCAGAACCGTAGACGTACATATCCGGACATTGCGGCAGAAGCTGGGAGAATCCGGTTATCTCATAGAAACTGTCCGGGGTGTGGGGTATCGCATAGGAGACAGGCAATGAAGCAGAGAATCATGAATAATATAGGGTTTCTGGTGGCTCTGAGCATGCTTCTGACTTTTACCGCAGCCAGTGTTATTATGTATGAAAAATACAACAGTTATATGAGGCAGGATGTAAAAAATGAGGTAGAGTATATCCGATATGCCATAGAGAAGATAGGAGAGGAGTATCTCACGGAAGAGACCGGAAATCTGACAACCAGTCGGATTACCCTCACGGCGCCGGACGGAACCGTTCTGTATGATTCTGAGCAGTACGCTGACCAGGAGGAAAATCGTACCGGCAGTCCCGGATTTGAAAAGGTACAGGAAGATGGAACCGGAGAAGTCATGCGCTATTCAGAGTCCCTTTCCCAGCAGACCTACTACTATGCCGTTAAGCTGAACAGCGGGAATATTCTGGGGGTGGCGAAGACTACAGAAAGCGTTTTTCATACCATGTTTTCCAGCTTTGCCCTGATGGGAATTCTTTTGCTGGCAATTTTGGCGCTTGGCTTCTGTCTTATGGAGAGGCAGACCAAGAAACTCATAGAGCCTATCAATCAGTTGGATTTGGAACATCCTCTGGAACATGTGGAATACGAAGAACTGCGTCCTCTTTTAAACCGTGTGGACCAGCAGAACCGGCAGATTGCCCAGCAGGTGGAAGAACTGCGGCAGGCGGAAACCGTACGCCGGGAATTTTCTGCAAATGTGTCCCATGAACTGAAAACCCCTCTGATGTCCATTTCAGGATATGCGGAACTGATGAAAAATGAGATGGTGCGTCCCCAGGATGTGCCGGAATTTGCAGGCAGGATTTATGACGAGGCCAGCCGCCTGACCAGTCTGGTACAGGATATTATTGAGATTTCCAAGCTGGATGAAAAGAGCGGGGAAATGCCCTTTGAAACCGTGGATTTGTATGAAGTGGTGCAGGATATCTGTCAGAACCTCATGTTGCCGTCTAAGCGGAAACAGGTCACCATTTTTACAGAGGGAAAGAGTGCAGAGATATATGGAGTACGCCACATTTTATACGAGATGTTGTATAATCTTGTGGATAACGCCATTAAATATAACAAAGAAGGTGGATATGTAAAGGTTCTTCTGGCAAAAGAGAAGGAACATGTGATTTTCACGGTAGAAGACAATGGAATCGGAATTGCCAAAGAAGAGCAGGAGCGTATTTTTGAACGGTTTTACAGGGTGGATAAAAGCCATTCCCGCCAGACCGGAGGCACCGGGCTGGGACTTGCCATTGTAAAGCACGGTGCAATGCTCCATCACGCGGAAATTCTTCTGAGCAGCGAGCCGGGAAAAGGAACGAAAATCCAGGTACAGTTTTAAGAAAATACAGAAAAACAGCAAACAAAAAAGGCTATCGTTTTACATGCACTTCAAGCGATAGCCTTTTTTGCTGCAAAATTTTAATACCGTTTCCAGGTATCTCTTACAAATAACAAAAGCATGGGGAACAATTCCAGACGTCCCGCAAGCATATCAAAGGTCAGCACCAGCTTGGCGCCGTTAGAAAACAGACCGAAGTTCTGGGTCGGTCCCACCAGTTCCAGTCCGGGGCCGATATTATTCAGTGCAGAGGCCACGGCTGTGAAGTTGGTAATCATATCGAAATTATCGAATCCCACCAAAAGTACAGAAAAAGAAAATACCAGTACATAGGCAATGAGGAATACATTGGTAGCACGTACAACTTCATGTTCCAGGGTATGACCGTCCATTTTCAGTTTCCGCACACTGCGGGGATGAAGCAGGGTGTGCAGTTCCTTTTTGATGGTTTTAATCAAAATCACGAAACGGGACACCTTAATACCGCCTCCGGTGCTTCCCGCACAGGCGCCTACAAACATTAGCAGTACCAGAATGGTTCTGGACGCTTCCGGCCAGTTGTTAAAGTCCGTAGTGGCATATCCGGTGGTGGTAATAATGGAACCTACCTGGAAAGCCGCATGGCGCAGAGCGTCTCCGAAGGTGTCATAGATATTCCGAATATTAAAGGTAATAAAGGCTGTAGTTACCAGAATAATACCGAGATAACACCGGACTTCTTCCATCTTAAAGGACTGACGGAATTTTCTGCACAAAATTAGGAAGTAGGCGTTAAAGTTAATTCCAAATAAAATCATGAAAACTGTGACTACCACTTGCAGGTAAGGGGAGTAGCCGGCAATGCTGTCATTTTTAATACCGAAGCCGCCCGTACCGGCTGTGCCAAAGGTGATTGTCAGCGTATCAAACAAAGGCATGCCGCCCAGAAGCAGAAAAAGAATCTCCAGGATAGTCATAAAAATGTAAATAAAGTAAAGGACTTTTGCTGTGGACTGTACCGTGGGCATGAGTTTGCCTACAGAAGGCCCGGGGCTTTCTGCTTTCATCAGGTTCATATGGGAACCGCTGCCATGGGTGTGCATGAAAGAAAGCAGGAACACCAATACCCCCATACCGCCAATCCAGTGGGTAAAACTTCTCCACATCAGCATACACTTCGGCACAATTTCCACGTCTGTGAGAATACTGGCTCCGGTGGTGGTAAAGCCGGATACTGTCTCAAAAAGAGCGTCCACCGGGTTTGTCATAACGCCTCCTATGAGAAAAGGAATTCCGCCCATAAGGCTCATGACAATCCAGCTCAGGGCAACGGTTACAAATCCCTCTTTTACATAAAAAACAGAGTTTTTTGGACTTTTTCTGGTAAGCACAGCGCCAATGAGCACGCACAAGAGGGCTGTAAAGAAGAAGGCCCAGCCGCTTTCTTCCTGGTAAATAATGGCAGTGACACAGGGCAGCATCATAAAAGCTGCCTCAAAGTACAGGACTTTGCCAATAATAAATTTAACAATTGCGTAATTCATTCCTCTGCCCTCTACTTTTTCAAAATATCTTTCAAATCGTTTAAGCCTTCTATCGTGGTTACCACAATGACGGTATCGCCCACCTGGATTTTATCCTGTCCTTTGGGAATCAGGATGTTGCCGTTGTGGTTGATACAGGCAATGAGAAGGTTGTCTTTGAGGTTCAGCTGGCTTAAGGGGACATCCGTAATACTGGAGGACTCTTTTACTGCAAACTCCAGAGCTTCCGCATGTCCGTCCAGAATGTGGTACAGCGTTTCTACGTTGTTGCTGCTGATGGAATTTTCCATAGCCCGGACATAGCGCAGAATATAGTCTGCTGTAATATTTTTGGGATAAATCACACTTCCCAGATCCAGTTCCTCCACAATATCGTCAAAGGCAATGCGGGTGACCTTGGTAATCAGCTTGGCATTGGAGTTTTTCTTGGCAAACAGAGACAGCAGAATGTTTTCCTCATCCATATTAGTAAGGGTCACAAAGGCCTCTGTCTGGGCCAGTCCCTCCTCAAGCAGCAGCTTTTTATCTGTACCGTCACCGCAGATGATGGTAGTTTCCGGCAGAAGCTGGCTTAATTCCTCGCAGCGGGCAATTTTGGATTCTACAATCCGTACATCGACTTTTAATTCCGACAGCAGAGTAGCGAGATAATAGCCAAGAGTACCGCCGCCTACAATCAGAGCGTTTTTTACCTGCTGGGTATGCACGCCGATTTTTTTGAAAAAGGCAGCCGAATTTTTTACAGAGGCCACAATAGAAATGCGGTCGCCGTTTTGCAGTACAAAGTTACCGGAAGGAATAAACACTTCATTCCCTCTTTCTACACCGCAGACCAGAATATTGCACCGGAGTTTGTCTACCATTTGCATAATAGACAAGCCGTCCAGACGAAATTCGGGCAGCAGCTTAAATTTCAAAAGCTCCACTCTTCCTTTGGCAAAGGTGTCCAGCTTAATAGCAGAAGGAAAGCGCAGAAGACGGAACATTTCCATGGCTGCGGAATATTCCGGATTGATAATCATGGCAATTCCAAGGCTTTTTCTGATAAAGTTCCTTTCTTTATTGTAAATCGGATTACGCACACGGGCAATGGTGTGGCATTTGCTCACCTTTTTGGCAATGACACAGCACAACAGGTTTAATTCATCCGAGCCGGTAACGGCAATCAGCATGTCCGCCTCCTCAATGCCGGCTTCTGACAAAACGTTGACACTGGAGCCGTTTCCAGCCAGTCCCATGACGTCAATGGTTTCGGAAAGCTGCTGGATTTTCAGCGGATTTGTGTCAACCACGACCAGGTCGTGTTGTTCGTAACTGAGCTGTGCTGCAAGGGTACATCCTATCTTGCCGCAGCCCACAATTATAATCTTCATAAGAACCTCCATAAGCATTAAAAATGTGTAAATATAATAAGAAAAAGATAAAGATTATATAAAGTTCAAGGCTAATTATAACACTCCCTGTTTTATTTGCAATGAAAGAATCTGTTTTTCATTCTTTTCATTAAAAATTGACAAGAAGAAGAGATTTTGGTATATCTAAAACATACAGAATGAAGGAAAAGGACGGGATGAATATGAGTAAGAAAAAACAGGGGACAACCAGCTGTGAATACTGCAGCAATTACATATATGATGAGGAATTTGGCTATTATATCTGTGATGTAAATCTGGATGAAGACGAAATGAGCCGTTTCCTTTCCGACAGTTTCTACCACTGTCCCTATTTTCAGATGAACGATGAGTATAAAATTGTGAGAAAGCAGATGTAGATTGCATAATGGAAACTTTCCATATATAATAAGTACATCTATTTATCAAGTTAAAGAGAAAAAGTAAAGAAGGGCGGTAAAACCATGGATATCAGAAGTGAAGTGAAAAAAATGAAAGAGGACAGCCCAAAGATGGCAGCGCTTTCTTTGGAGACCAGAAATCAGGCGCTGTTGGCAGTGGCAGAGGCGCTGCAGCAGCAGAAAGAAAAAATCTTTGAAGCCAATCAGAAAGACCTGGAAGCGGCAGCAGAGTCCGGCCTGCCCCAGTCTGTACAGAAACGGCTGAAATTTGATGCGCATAAACTGGCTGATGTTATCAGCGGAATCAAAGAACTGGTAAAACTTCCGGATCCTTTATCCCAGGTGCAGCTTTCCAGACAATTAGACGACCATCTGAACTTGTACCGGGTGACCTGCCCCATTGGAGTGATTGGCATTATTTTTGAGGCAAGACCGGATGCTCTGGTGCAGATCTCCTCTCTTTGTATCAAGAGCGGCAATTGCGCAGTTTTAAAAGGAGGTCGTGAGACCGCAGCCACCAATAAAGTTCTTTTTGGAATCATTTATCAGACAGTTACAGACTGCGGCCTGCCATCTGGCTGCCTTTTGCAGGCAGAGCAGCACAATGAAATTGATGAACTGCTTTCCTGCCATGACTGTGTGGATTTGCTGATTCCCAGAGGTTCCAACCAGTTTGTACAGTATATTATGAACCACACCAAGATTCCCGTTATGGGACATGCAGACGGCGTGTGTCATACTTATGTAGATGAGGACTATGATATGGAAAAAGCGCTGCCGGTTCTCGTAGACGCCAAGACCCAGTACACAGCGGCCTGCAATGCTACGGAAACCCTGCTGGTACACCGGAGGATTGCAGAAGAATTTCTTCCCAAAGCAGAAGCGGCTTTAAGAGCGGCGGGAGTGAGCCTGCGGGGAACTTTGGAAGCAAGTCAGTATATAGACTGCGAAATCATGGAGGAAGCAGAATTTCACACGGAATATCTGGACATGGTACTGTCTGTAAAACTGGTAGACAGCCTGGAGGAAGCCGTTCGCCATATCAATACTTACGGCTCCCATCACACAGACTGTATTCTTACGGAAAATCCGGAGCACGCAGAAACGTTTATGCAGCTTGTGGATTCCGCAGGCGTGTATCAGAACTGTTCCACCAGATTTGCCGACGGTTTCCGTTATGGCTTTGGAGCAGAGGTGGGGATCAGTACCGGAAAAATTCATGCCAGAGGCCCGGTGGGGCTGGAAGGCCTGGTTACTTATAAATACAAGCTGTATGGACAGGGACAGATTGTGGCGGACTATGCAGAGGGCAGAAAGTCCTTTCACTTTCAGGAACTGGATAGAGGATAAGAACAGATGAAAAAGGTTATATGCATTTTAAAGAGTCTGCTTCCTATGCTTCTCTGGCTGGGAATGCAGAGCGTCGTCAGCATCCTGTTTCTTTTGACAGGGGTTTTGACTGGAAAAGGGCCTTTATGGGCAACAGGGGGAGAACTGCCCTACGTCATTTCCGTGCTGGCGAATGGCGTTACTTTTCTCCTGGGATATCTGTGGCTGCAGAAAAAGAAGAAAGAAACCAGCGGGCAGGAGAGAAGGTTTTCCCTGGGCGCAGCAGTAAAACTTCTGGCTGTGGGTGTGATTTTTCAGATGATTGTCAGTCTGCTGTTGGCCGGTATGCAAGTGGTGTTTCCAAAAGCAATGGAATCTTATGCGCAGGTGCTGGAAAATCTGGGGGTGTTTGCACCGTCTGTCTTTTCTGTGCTGTATACGGTGGTGTTTGCTCCTTTGACAGAGGAAATGGTCTTTCGCGGCGTAACCCTGCGGATTTTACAAGAGGAACTGCCCTTTGCAGCAGCCAATGTGCTGCAGGCCGTTCTTTTTGCTCTGATGCATGGGAATCTTGTGCAGTCCTCTTATGCTTTTCTGGCAGGTCTGCTGTTGGGAACTGTTGTGAAAAGATACGGAAAACTCAGTGCAGCCATATGGTGTCATTTTGCAGTCAATGCTTCCGGTTTATTTCTGGGAGACATCAGCGTACCTGGAATCTTTCTTTTGCTGGGAATCAGTTTCGGAGTTCTCTTGGTATTTGTCATAATAGATAAAAAAATGGAGAAAACAAATGAAAAATATAGAGTATGACGTAAAAATAAAAACTGGAGTTGGGAAAGTGGCAAAAATAATGTTGATAATACAAAAATAGCGCAGGATAATACAAAGTTATTTGTGCAATGATGGTAGCTTCTCTGGCAGCCTGCGGAGGCGGCGGAGATAAAGAAACATCCGGCGGCGCCGACAGCGGCAAGGACGGGGGAAAAGAACTGGTTTACTGGTCCATGTGGAGTGAAGAGGAGCCGCAGGCAAAAGTGATTCAGGAAGCTGTGGACAAGTACACAGAAGACACAGGAGTTAAGGTAGACGTACAGTTTAAAGGACGTAACGGACAGCGTGAAGGTTTACAGCCTGCATTGGATGCTAAGCAGACCATCGACTTGTTTGACGAGGATGTAAACCGTGTAAACGGTTCCTGGGGAAGTTATCTGATGGATTTGGAAGAGCTGGCAAAAGATTATGAGGCAGAGCATGGAAATGAAACACTGTTTGCTATTGCCCGTAATGCAGCAGGCGGAACATTAAAATCCATTCCGTATCAGCCCTCTATTTTCGGTTTCTTCTATAACCAGACTTTATTTGATAAAGCAGGCATTGCAGCAGCGCCGACTACATGGGAAGAATTTGATGCAGCCTGTGCGAAATTAAAAGAAGCGGGAATTACACCAATCACAGGTGATACCACTTATATGACTTCCTTTATGGGATATCATCTGGGACAGGATGGCGTAAAAGCCTTAGTGAATGACCCGGCTATTCAGGAAAAAATTGACGCAGGCGAAGTGGAAGATGTAAACTGGGATGACCCAAGAGTTGCTCAGGCAGCAAAAGACATTGAAGACTTTGCTAAGAAAGGGTACTTCTCCGAAAATATTGCGTCTAACGTATATCCGGCAGGACAGAATCAGGAATTTGCCCCTGGAGAAGCAGCAATTATTATCTGCGGATCCTGGCTGCCAAACGAAATCAAAGCGTCTGTAGCAGAAGATTTGACATGGGGATACTTCAACTACCCATCTGTAAAAGACGGAACAGATGACAATACGGCAAACAACATTGCCAATCAGGTATTTGCCATTAACAAAGAATCCAAGATGGCAGAAGAGGCTATGGAGCTGATTACTTATATCACAACCGGGGAATTTGATAAGAAGATGACAGAGCAGTCTCTTTCCATTCCGGCTGACAAAGCAAACTCTGATGCATGGCCAACAGAACTTGAGGCGGTAAAACCTGGGTTTGAAGCAACAGCTACATACTATGACTGGGCTGTTGGCGCTGAAAACAATGGCGACCTGACACCTGTATTAAACGAAAACACAGTAAAACTTATGGCTGGCGACATGTCTGCTGATGAATTTGTAAAATCCTGTAAATCAGCAGCAGGAGAATAAGAAGTATAAAAGATATGGTGGCATGAGCGTACAGCACGCTGCCACCATATTTCTTTTTGGATATTAAGGAGATACCCGCATGAAAAAAAATAAAGGAATGATTATCGGTTTTCTTGCCCCGGCAGTTCTGATTTTCCTGGCTGTATTCTTATATCCCATTGTCAGAACCGTTATTATGAGTTTTTTTAAGATTTCTTCTGTGACAGACAGTGTGGATTTGTGGAAATTCGTGGGAATAGAAAACTACCAGAAATTATTTGCAACTGATATTTTCAGAACCTCCATGATGAATATTGGAAAAATATGGCTTTTAGGCGGTATCATTGTTATGACAGTTTCCCTGCTGTTTGCCGTTATTTTAACCAGCGGAATCCGGGGAAAGAAAATCTTCCGCGCCATTATTTATCTGCCTAATATTGTAAGTGCTGTGGCTCTGGCTACCATGTGGCTGCAGTATGTATACAGCCCTAAGTTTGGTCTTCTTAAGAACGTTCTGGATAAACTGGGACTTCACGAACTGGCAAAAACCCAGTGGACGGCTCCGGACCATGTATTCTGGGCTCTGCTGTTTGCTTACTGCTTTGGTATGATTGGTTATCACATGCTTATCTGGATGAGCGGTATTGAGCGAATCAGCCCGGACTTTTATGAAGCGGCAACTTTGGACGGAGCAAACAAAATCAATCAGTTTCGTTATATGACACTGCCATTGTTAAAAGGTGTCTTTAAGATAAATATTACTATGTGGTCTGTAAGCACAGCAGGTTTCTTTGTATGGTTACAGCTGTTCTCTTCTGTTACAGCCAATAAAGCCACCATTGTTCCAGTACAGTATATGTATTCTCAGATTTTTGGCGCCGGAAATGCGGTGACAGAGCGTAATGCAGGATATGGTGCGGCCATTGGTATTATTCTTTGTATCTGTGTTGTTTTAATCTTTACCATCTGCAACGCACTGGTAAAAGATGATGATTTGGAATTTTAGAAGGGAGGACAGGTTCATGGCGAAAGAAAAGAAAATAGTCAAAGATAAAATTAACTGGAAAAAAGAACTGAAACTTGCTCCCGGATATATTATTATTCTTTTGTGGGTAGCGTTTACGCTCATGCTTCTAGGCTGGATTCTGGCTGCAAGTTTGTCCACCACAACGGATATTTTTGCGGGAAAAGCACTGAAGTTCCCTACGGGGCTGCATTTTGAAAATTATGCAAAGGCATGGGGATCCGGCGGCGTAGCCACCTTCTTTATGAACTCCCTGCTGTATTCGGTAATATCCTGTACATTGCTGATTCTTATCTGCGCACCGGCTGCTTATGTGCTGGCAAGATTTACCTTTATAGGGAATAAGATTATTCAGACCGGTTTCGTGTCTGCTATGGGTGTTCCCATTACCATGATTGTGCTGCCGCTTTTCTGTCTGGTAGCAAATATGGGAATTTTAAACAACGTAGTGGCAAGTAAGGCAACGCTGATTTTCCTGTATATCGGAATTAACATTCCCTATACAACCATTTTCCTGCTTACCTTTTTTGCCAACTTATCCAGAACTTACGAAGAGGCTGCAGCCATTGACGGCTGTCCTCCGGTGAAGACTTTCTGGAAAATTATGTTCCCGATGGCTCAGTCTGGAATTGTTACAGTTACGATTTTTAACTTTATCAATATCTGGAACGAGTACTTCCTGTCTCTGATTTTTGCAAACAGTGATGAACTCCGTCCGGTAGCGGTAGGTCTTTATGGCATGCTGCAGTCTATGCAATATACAGGAAACTGGGCCGGTATGTTTGCAGCCGTTGTCATTGTATTCCTGCCAACCTTTATTCTCTATATTTTCCTGTCAGAGAAGATTATTGGCGGTGTTACCGGAGGTATCAAAGGCTGATATCGGTTTTGTATCGGGAATCAATCGAAGATGAAAGAGGATGTTGTTGCAAACAGCATTCTCTTTTTTTGCGAAAAAAATAATTGACAACTTTATTTGTCATTTGCTATAATAATGACAAATAAAGTTGTCAATATGACAAGAAAATAAGTCAAGGAGGCAGTGCGTATGCCGCTATATAACCGTCTGAAAGAATACCGGGCAAGGCTTGGCATTAATCAGCAGGAACTGGGAAAACGGGTAGGTGCTTCACGGCAGACGATCAGTCTGATAGAGAGGGGCGATTATTCGCCTTCCGTAACCCTTGCTCTGCGGATTGCAAAGGAATGCTCCGTAACGGTGGAAGAAATATTTCAGTATGAGGAGGATGAGAACGATGAACAGGAATAAGAAGAAAAAGGAAACCGATAGGAAGACAGCCTTGATACAAATGGTGATTATGCTTTCGTGCGGCGGTTTTGTAGGAGGGGCGGGAACGGTGTTCTTTCTTTTCTATGGAGAATCTGTGATCCAGGTGCTGAATCGGATTTCCGATTCTGTGGGAAACTATGCGCCCTGGATTTTGATAGTTCTTTGCACTTTGCTGTGTGTGGCAGCACCTGTTGGTGTGGGAACTGTGAGGTGCAAATTTAAACGCTGGAATCAGGATGATGAAGAAGAAACAGAAAGATTAGAGAAATATGTAGGGGGAGTTCAGAACTTTCTTTCGGTGTTTATCATTTTTTCCATGTGTATGGGAGGACCCTGCATGACAGCACATGATGGGATGTCTACCATATCTGTTCTCTTTTTCGTAGCTACTACGTTCTGGACTCTGTTCTGGCTGAGCAGGGTCGTGTATTACCAGAAGCAGATGAACCCGGAGAAAAAAGGAAATATCCTAAGCTGGAATTTTGACAAAGAATGGCTGGCCAGCTGTGACGAAAGAGAACAGCTCAGAAGTTTTCGTGCGGGATATTATGCTTATTATTACAATCAGTTTATTAACCTGATTATTTTTATTATACTTTTGTGCGCAGCCAATGTCTATGAGATAAGCGCTCTTCCTTTTGTGATACTGGGCGTCGTCTGGTGTGCACAGACATTGATATACTGGTATGAGTATGAGAAGAAAAGGTGAGAGGAGCGTGAGATTATGGGACTTACAGTAGAGAATCTGACAAAGCGGTTTGGAGAAAAAACAGCGATTCATCATCTGAATTTTGTCATGGAGGAGCCGGGAGTATTTGGGCTGCTGGGAACCAATGGTGCAGGGAAAACCACAACCATACGCAGCATTCTGGGCATTATGCAGCCGGATGAGGGAAAGGCACTCTGGAATGGAAAGAAAATTACCAGGGATACCCTGGCTTTCGGATATCTGCCGGAAGAAAGAGGCATTTATATGAAAGCAAAGGTTCTGGAACAGTTGATTTACTTTGGCATGCTCAGAGGCATGAAGAAAGCAGAGGCGAAACAATCGGCGCAGGAGCTTATGGAACAGCTTCAGGTGACAGAGTACCAGAACATGCAGGCAGAAAAGCTGTCAAAGGGAAATCAGCAGAAGATTCAGCTGATTGCAGCTATTATACACAGACCGCAGTTGATTTTTCTGGATGAACCTTTTTCCGGTCTGGATCCGGTAAATGCCGTAGTGCTGCGGAATCTGGTGAAAAAGCTGGTAAAGGAAGGCAAATATATCATACTTAGTACCCATCAAATGGAAACGGTGGAGGAATACTGTAAAAATCTTGTGATTCTGGACAGAGGGAAAACTCTTTTAAGCGGCACTCTGAAAGATATCAAAAGGGCGTATGGACGAAGCAATCTGATTGTTTCTGCGGAAAAGGATGTCAGGGATATTGCAAGGCAGGAAGGTCTGGAGGTTTTCGAGGAAAGAGCCGCGGAGACAGAGTATAAGATTCAGAGCGAGGAGATGGCCTGCCGTTTTTTGAAACATATGCTGGCAGAAGAAATTTACCCTTTGAAATTTCAGATTATGGAACCATCCTTACAGGAAATTTTTGTGAAAAAGGCAGGTGAGAGCAGATGAAACAAATGCTGATTGTGTTTGTCTATACCTTAAAAGAAGGAATCCGCAAAAAAGCGTTTTGGATTTCAACCATTATCATTATGGCAGCCGTGTTGCTGTTGTGCGCAGTTCCCAGAGTCTTTACAGCATTTACAGGAGAAAAGTCCACGGAAAAAGCAGACCATGAGAAAAAAGGTATCTGTTATCTTCTGGATGAAGTGGGGATTTTTCAGCAAAACCTTGAAATGTTTCAGGAACTGTATCCGGAACTTGATTTCCAGATTGCAGAAAATGAAAATCTGGAAACCTTGAAACAGGAAATTAAGGAGAAAGAAGACGATTCTCTTATTTATATTGAAAAGACAGACGGACAGCCAGTGGTACATGTGGTCAATGCAAATTTTATGAAAGGAATCAGTGCGAAAAATACAGCAGCTGTCTGTGACCAAATTATGCAGTCCCAGTCCCTCCGCGAGTTGGGCGTGGGAGAGCAGCAGATAAAAGCCATACAGACGCCCCTGTCCTATACGGAAGAATATGCAGGAGAGATGGATATAACAGGCTATATTCTCGGTGTTTTTATGACTATTGTTATGTTCTTTGCGGTTTATTATTATGGAAATGGGGTGGCTATGTCCGTAGCTGCCGAAAAAACCTCCAGAGTTATGGAAACACTGATTGTCTCAGCAAAGCCTTCCAGGATTTTAGCAGGAAAATGTCTGGGCATGGGTGTTGTGGGGCTTTTGCAGCTGGGAGGCCTCCTGGTCTTTGGCGGATTGTGTTATAAATATCTGTTGCCCAACGATGTACAGCTGGGTGGAATTCAGCTTTCCGGAATTTCTGTTTCTGCAGGTACGGTAATTTTGCTGCTTGTGTACTTTATACTGGGCTATGCGCTGTATGCAGTGCTGAATTCCGTATGTGGTGCAGCAGTCAGCAGAATTGAAGACTTAAATGCAGCCCTGCTTCCGGTTTCCATTGTTGCAATCCTTGGTTTTTACTTAGGATATTTTACTTCCATTGCAGGAGGAGGCAGCAGTACCTTAACAGCGCTGGCCCTGTACCTGCCTATATCTTCTCCTTTTGCAGTACCTTTTAAACTGTTGACAGGAGAAATCGATCCGGTACAAATCGGTGTTTCCCTTGCCGTTTTGGCTGTTACAATTGTAGTGGCTGCAGCCATAGCTTCAAAGATATACAGTATTTCTGTAATGCATTATGGAAAACCATTGAAATTAAAAGATATGAAAAAAATGAAATAAGAGAAGAAAGAAAAGGGCTATCGGGTAATATCGTTTTTTTACCTTCAAATCTTAAAATAAGAATCTCCCATAGAAATCAGTGTTTTAAATATCTGATATTCTTTGGGAGTCTTTTATTTTTCTTTTTCTCTGTTTTTTCTTCAAACAATTCGATAAAATAAATAATATGTGGAAAATATACATCCGACTATAGTAAGGATACGAAATATAGGGAAAACAATATAAAATTTATAAAAAACTAGACAAAAAATATAGCACAATATATAATTAACTCGTGAAAGGAGGGGTGGAAATCATGCTTTTTTCAATAATAAGGGTACAAATAAAGCGAAATCCGGGAAGAAGTATTCTAACCGTATGTATAGCCATGTGCTTACTCTTGTTTGTGGGAGCTTACTGGGAAAACGTAATACGAATGGAAAACGCTCTCCACACACTTTCAGACAGTATTCCGGTTGGAGGGAGCATCACCGATATCAGTGGGGGAAAGCAGACCGCTCTGGAAATTTCAACAACAACAGCAGATAAAATTCTGGAATCCGGGTATGTGAAAAATGTAATTTATACCGGACAGGCAGCCGGAAATTTGGAACAATATAACCGGGTAGAAAACCCCAAAGTATTTGATACCACCATTGTGGGAAGTAACAGTTGCGATGCTTTTTCTGCTCTTACAGAAGAAACGATTTCGTTTTTTGAAAAGGGAGAGGAAAATTTTTTATCTACAGACAAACCGTTGTGCGTAGTAAGCGAACAGTATGCAAGAGAACATCAAATCAAGGAGGGGGAGACCCTGCAATTTCCTTTATACGCCATAGAGTATAAACAGGGAAGCAGCAGTGTTCAATACAGGGAAGCGGGAATGGCGGAACTTACGGTCATAGGAACCGTACCAGAACGTTATTTAGGCGACACTGTGATGGATATTTTAGTTCCGGTACAATGGCTGAGAGCTTATATTGAGGAAGCAGACCTTCGTTTTTCCTATAGTTCCATGAATTTTCAGGTGAAAAATCCCATGAAGCTGAATGCATTTAAGAAAGCAATGGAAAATATGGGATTGCAGGAAAAAAGTCAGGAAGCAATGGAGGAGGTTTATGGAGGAACTTTAATTCTGGATGATACGATTTTTATAGAGAATGCGGAAAAATTGCAGGGGAATTTGCAGACTTTGAGAAAATTTCAGATTCCATTTCTTTTACTGGTGGGGATTTTGGTTATCACGGTCACCTTTTTAATTATGAGAAGCAGAAGGCTTGAACTTGCAATCGCCTCCTCTTTGGGGCAGAAAAGCAGTAGGGTGGCCTTGCAGTTATTCTTGGAAATCGGATTGCTGAATCTTTTGGGAAATGCGTTGGGAATGGTTCTATTAATGTTTATTACCCAGATTTCCATAAAGGATTTATTGGAAACTTTATATCTGATTTTTGATTATCCCTATAAATATTACACTTTCAAGCTTTTCGAAGTATAGAAAAACACTCATTTTACCACGAATATACCACGATTAAACGAGCCTTGATATGACGATAAAATAGCACTAAAAAGACACCATTGACACATTGAAGTGGTGTCTTTTATTAATAAGCAGTCAATCCTAAGACTAACTGCTTTTGCAAAATAAAGGTAATCACTATTTTGTTTGTTTCTTTAGAATAATATAGCTTGCAATCACAACTACAAAGAATACTAACACGAAAACTAAAGTATGAAATATTCCTATCGGATAAGGTGCAATCCACCCTTCTAGTTTGAAAACCAATCCTGAAATATATCCTGTAATCATAGAAATAGGCATAAAAGCAACTCCGATTATATTAAGCCAATTTACATAAAAGGGGGATTTTTCTTCCGATAGTATTCTCGCTATAAAATATCCAACAATCCCTATAGCTTGAATAATCATTGAACCCCAAACTGCTTCCATTGTTTGTTCTGCATACCAATTACCAAATGCACAAAACAGCCCAATAGCAACAAAAGCTGTTGATGATATATAAAGTACCTTACTCGTAAGCTCTTTATTTTTTTGTTCTTTGTCTGCTACTGGTTCAATTCCCTTTAGGATATAGTCAGTTGTTACTCCAAAAAAATCACTCATTATAATTATTTTTTCTAAGTCAGGCGTACTTTGTTCACTTTCCCATTTGGAAACAGCCTGCCTTGAAACTCCAACTTTATCCGCAAGTTCCTCTTGTGATATTCCTTTTGATTTCCTTAAATATTGTATTCTGTCTGCCATATTCATTAGCTAACACTCCTTTCTTTCATGGTGTAATTTTAGCAATATTATCAGTTGCATAGCCACCATTTAGATATGGAAATATGTCAACTGGCAGTTGCAATGATGTTTTTTGACAAATCAGCAGAATATTCTTGCTTATAACGTAATTTAAACATATCCATATTATAACAGTTCCATATATCCGCCACAACAAAAATCAGCACACCCCCCCCTTGACATTTTTCTGTCTTGAAAAATACACACTTTTTCTTTCTTCCTCTTGATTACCAACCACAGAAAAGAAAAAGCCCTGTCAAGAGCCTTGCCACCATTGGTGGTGCTTTGCACTCTTTACTGGGCTTTTTGTTTGCTGTATCTTTCATTCAAGAGGAAAATTAAAGACCTCTGTTCCATTTCTCTTTCAGATAATCTTCATAGTCCGTTTCATCAAAATCTAACTGTGGCGAAGTGTCGGGAATGTTATTTCTGCTGTCTATGTCCGCAAGTTGACGGAATATCCAGTCATCATAAGGGTCATGGTATTTATACTCTTTGGGCTGTTCTCTGTATCGGTCTAACCCTCGCATTTCCTTATGTACTTTCATCATGCGTTCTATTTTTTGACGTTGTATCAACTGCTTGATTTCCATAAGTTCTTCTAACTCCGTAACCTCATTGGTAATGTAGTTATGGATATACTGTATGAGTTTGGTTTCCATGTAAAATCTGCATTCTTTTTCATCATTGAAAAATTCATTTTCAGACAGATAATCTAAGGAAACATTGAAGTCCTGTTCCCGTTTGATAATATCCATGATATATGGTTCGGTGTGGTCAATATACTTCCATTCTCCTGATAATAATTCATTGGGCGTTACTCCCAGCACGTCCATTATCTTTTCTAATGTGTCAAAGGTAGGATAATTCACACCCCGTTCAATCTTGGAAAGGCTCTGCATATTGATACCGATTTTATCCGCAAGTTCCTGTTGTTTCATTCCTCTGTGTTTTCTTATGGTCTGTATATTCTCTCCTAAGAAACTGATTTTCTTTTCATAATGTTCCATAACTTAGTATAACCGCTCCTTTCGTTGCTTTTCTCGGTGTTTATAAGCATATCATACTTAATATTTATCAAAAAGTCAATCAAAACTTCTTGACAAGTAATTCTAATGGCGTTATTATCGTATTAGATAGGGTGATTAAGCACGCTAGGGTCAATCACACGCTTGAGTAAGCATAGAAAAGATGTATTTTCATTTTGATAGCATGAATAAGCATGGACTATCAGACCGAAAATAAGGTTTCTGACTGGGGCTGTTCCGTTTAGCCACGAGTCTTACAAGGCTCGTGAGCGTTAAGAACGGATCAGACACAGGAAGAAAGGGAACGCCTTTAGGCGTTCATAAAGGGCGTATATGTAACACCGCCCTGCGTATACATGTCATAGTACCTAGAAACTGTGATAAATAAAGGAAAAAACACGATTTTTACCCGCAAAAAACGGGGCATACGAAAGGAGCAATGCACTATAACTACACACAAAAATTTATCCGTTAAGATTGATTACATCAGCATTGTATTTGAAACGGCAACCGCTGAAGATATAATCATGCACATTTTAGATTTACCGACTGACATTTTCAATGTTTATCCAGCAATGATAAAATTCAAGACTTATCAAGCACGCTGGCAGATTGGAGATATTTATGTATCGGGGGACGCAAGAAAGACAGAGGATAACCCACAGGGGCTAGGCTGTTATCTTGTTATGACTGGCAGAGGTTGTGATGATATTTTCCGTATTCTCGACAGTAGGAATTATACCTTTGGGGATATGTTTCGACGCTGTGAGCGAAGATACGGACTGGATAACTTTCATTTCACAAGACTTGATATTGCCATTGATGATAAGAACGAAAAGCCATTCTTTACCATAGAGCAGATAAAGAAGAAATGCGAAAAAGAGGAATTTATTTCTAATAGTGAGGGCTACCACTTTGACGAAAGCAAGTTTGATGATTTCGACACCGCAAAGACTGTTTATATCGGTGCTGGTAAATCGGGATTATCCTACCGCTTTTATGATAAGGATAAGGAAGTCTGTTCAAAACATAATAAGACACTTGATGAAGTCGGCAGTTGGAAACGGACAGAAATGCAACTGCGTGATGATAAGGCTCATGTTTTTGCCATGACATTCAAAGACAGACCGTTGGAACTTGGGGAACTGGCTTTCGGGCTATTAGCAAACAACCTACGCTTTGTCGTGCCAAACAGAAATGAAAGTAATAAGAGCAGATGGAAAACGTGTCGGTTTTGGGAACGATTTTTAGGGGCTGTGGAAGTCTTGAAACTGCAAGTACCGAAACTACATAATTCCCTTGAGGAAACACAGCAATGGCTCACAGAGGGTGGCGTGATTTCTGCTGTCAAAAGTTTTTATTTCTTAGAAGAACATGATGCATTAGGTGGACTGGAAAAAGTGGGAACTATGCTTGACAGGGCAAGATACAGCAGTTCCCTTTCCAGTAAATTAACCGCCCACTTACAGAGGATAGACCGCACCGACCTTATCCCCTATATCCAGTATGACACGAAACATGGGAAAGGGGGTATCTGATGAATAACAACGACATTCCCGTATGGGAAAAATATACCCTTACCATTGAAGAAGCGTCAAAGTATTTCCGTATCGGAGAAAACAAGTTAAGACGCTTGGCAGAGGAAAACAAGGGCGCTGGCTGGCTCATTATGAATGGCAACCGCATACAGATTAAACGCCGACAGTTTGAACAGGTTATTGACAAATTGGACGCAATCTAATGCAAATGAGCCTTGTATGTGTTATGATGAACACAAGTCATATCAAGGCTCTTTCCAACAAGGAAAGGAGCAGACACCATGAAAGAAAAAAGACGGGATAGTAAAGGACGTATCCTGCATACTGGAGAGAGCCAACGAACAGACGGGAAATACTTATATAAATATGTAGACGCATTTGGAAACACAAAATATGTGTATGCTTGGAGATTGACACCCACAGACCCGACACCAAAGGAAAAACGGGAAAAACCCTCACTTCGTGAACTGGAACAGCAGATAAGACGGGATATTGAGGACGGTATCGACAGCACAGGCAAGAAAATGACGCTTTGCCAACTCTATGCCAAACAGAACTTACAGAGGGCAAATGTGAAGAAAAGCACACAAAAACAACGGGAACAACTCATGCGGTTATTGAAAGAGGACAAATTAGGTGCTAGGAGCATTGATACAATCAAGCCCTCTGACGCTAAAGAATGGGCGTTACGCATGAAAGACAAGGGCTTTTCCTATAACACTATTAACAACCATAAACGCTCGTTAAAAGCGTCATTCTATATCGCCATACAAGACGATTGTGTAAGGAAAAACCCTTTTAATTTCAAGTTAAGTGAAATCATAGAAAATGATACCAAAGAGAAAGTAGCATTGACAGAGGAACAGGAACAAGCCTTACTGTCATTCATCAAGACGGATAACGTGTATCACAAGTATTATGATGATGTGCTGATACTGTTAAAGACAGGACTTCGTATCTCGGAACTGTGCGGACTGACAGTAGCCGATATTGATTTCAAGAATGAGGTTGTGGTTATCGACCACCAGTTATTAAAGAGCAAGGAACAGGGCTATTATATTGAAACGCCTAAGACAAAGAGTGGAACAAGGCAAGTGCCATTAAGCAGAGAAACGATACAGGCATTTCAACGGGTCATAAGGAAACGCACAAAAGGGAAACTGATAGAGATAGACGGATACAAAGATTTTCTGTTCGTCAATCCGAAAGGCAATCCTAAAGTTGCGATTGATTACAACGCCTTATTTGTCCGTATGGTAAAGAAATATAACAAACACCACAAGGATAACCCCTTGCCACATATCACACCACATACGCTACGCCATACGTTCTGCACAAGACTGGCAAGCAAGAACATGAACCCGAAAGATTTACAGTATATCATGGGACATTCAAACATCAGTATCACAATGAACTGGTATGCTCATGCGTCCATA
>NZ_JBBKBX010000012.1:0-108010 GCF_037890365.1 Blautia sp. HCN-20427
TTTTTCATCATTCTGCTTCCCACAAACATGGTAAGCAGTTCCGCCGCCGGGAAAGCCAGCCATATACCAGACACATCCAGAAACACCGGCAGCAAATACACGAAGAGAATGACGAAAATACATCCTCTCAGCAAACAGATAATCAGGGAATACATATTTTTCACCACGGACTGGAAATAGGAAATATACACCATATTCACAGCCAGGAAAATAAATCCTACAAAGTATATTCTTACCGCCTCTGCGGAAAGTGACAGAATGTCTTTATCCGGGTTGAGGAAAATGTATGTATAAAAATTAGGTACAATCAATCCCACAAGCACCGGCACAGCACAGATAAGCAGAGAATTCCTCATAGCCAGTCCCCGGACCTCCTGTGTCCTTTCTCTCTTACCGGCCCCATGATTCATGGAAATAATCGGCTGGGCCGCCTGGTTCACACCTTTGCACAGACCCATAATCACAATAGAAACATTACAGATAATGCCGAACACGGTGACTCCTATATTTCCCACATAGTTCAAAAGCTGCAGATTGAAAATGAAAATCGTAATTCCCGCAGAAACTTCAATCAAAAAGCTGGCAAATCCATTCACCACAATTTCTTTTATAAATGCGGGACGGATTCCTTTGAAATTAAACTTCAGCTGATTCTTCTTCGTAAAGAAGTGCACAAACAAAATCGCCACGGTAAGCCAGGAGCCAATGACGGTCGCTATGGCTGCTCCTGCCATTCCCATCTGCATAGGGAATACAAAAACATAATCTAAAATAATATTCGTCACACCACCTGCGATTACTGCATTCATGGCCAGCTTCGGCGCACCGTCATTTCGGATAACCGTCTGCAAAAAGGCAGAAAGAAAGTATCCGCCCATACCCCAGATAATGTACGGAATGTAATCCATAATGTAAGGCATGGTTTCCTCTGTTCCGCCCAGCATCCAGGCCAAATCCTCCATAAAAACCGTGCACAGCACAAGACAGACCAGCCACACCAGAATATTCATAAAAAAGGCGGCTGTATAGTAGGCATCTGCCTCTTTCTTCAGGTTCCTTCCCCGGTACACTGACATCAGCACAGAACCACCCACGCCAAAGAGCAGACCAATGCCAAAGAAAATATTGTAAATAGGCAAAGCGATATTCAGCGCAGCCATAGCCACACTTCCCAGCCCTTTTCCTATGATAATAGTGTCCGCCAGAACATAAATAGACGTTACCATAGTTCCAATAATAGAAGGAACCAGATAACGATAAAATAAGCCCTTCACGGGCTTCTCCAGAAATTCATTTGTTTCCATAAAAACTCCCTTCCTTTGGTTCATTCTGATACAACAGTATACCCAAAGAAAGGGAGTTTTTCAAGTCTTATGCCAACATCATTCTGTCATTGGCAAATTCTCCTCCGCTGGCTTCCTCAAATTTTGCCAGAAGGTCGGAAACATGAAGTTTTTTCTTTTCTTCTCCTGACACATCATAAATGACCCGTCCTTCGTGCATCATAATCAGACGGTTTCCGTGCGCAATGGCGTCTTTCATATTATGTGTAACCATCATAGCCGTCAGTTGATTTTCCTCGATAATTTTATCGGAAATCTCCAGTACCTTTGCCGCGGTTTTGGGATCAAGGGCAGCTGTATGTTCATCTAAAAGCAGTAGTTTCGGCTTTTTCATAGCCGCCATCAGAAGTGTAATGGCCTGTCTCTGACCGCCGGAAAGCAGTCCCACTTTGCTGCTCAGTCTCTCTTCCAGTCCCAGATTCAGCTCTTTTAACTGCTCTTTATACTGCTCACGCTCTTTTTTTGAAATTCCCCACCGAAATCCCCGGTGTTCCCCCCTTCTGGCTGCAATGGCCATGTTTTCTTCAATAGACATGGTAGCCGCTGTGCCAATCATAGGGTCCTGAAAGACTCTTCCCAGATGTACGGCTCTCTTGTGTTCGGAAAGTCTTGTCAAATCCACCCCGTCTACAATGATATTTCCCTCATCAATAGGCCAGACACCTGCAATGGCATTCAGTGTCGTGGATTTTCCGGCTCCGTTTCCGCCGATAATGGTTACAAAATCGCCTGGATTCAGATTTAAATTTACACCGTTTAAAGCGATTTTCTCGTTAATGGTTCCCAGATTAAAAGTTTTATGTACATTTTGAATTTCCAGCATGTATCCCATTATTTTGTCCTCCTCTTCTTCCCTGCATATTTCCCTTTCAGATAAGGAATCGCCAGGAAAACAGCCACTACAAAAGCGGAAAACAGCTTCATATAATCCGATTTTACACCCAGCCATAATACCAGTGTATAAGCGACAAAATAGAGTATCGCGCCTACAAACACAGCCGCCAGCGTATAGGCAAATGCAATTTTCTTACCGGCACACAGTTTTGCAAAAATAACTTCACTGATAATCACGGCTGCAAGACCGATAACGATAGCGCCACGGCCTGCATTGACGTCTGCAGAACCCTGATACTGCGCATAGATACCGCCGCACAGACCCACCAGTCCATTGGAAATCATCAGTGCAATCACCTTTGTGAAGTTTGTATTAATGCCCTGTGCCCTTGCCATCTGCGGATTACAGCCCGTAGCTCTGATAGAAGAGCCCAGTTCCGTACCGAAAAGCCAGTACACAACTGCTACCAGAATCAGACATCCTGCCACCAGTTTCACAAAAAAGAAAACACTGTCATCTGCTGTCACATATCTGGAAGAAGCCACCAGATTTCTCTGGGTCAGTCCAATACTCTGGTTTGCCTTTCCCATAATCCCCAAATTCACAGAATACAGGGAAATTTGTGTGAGAATACTTGCCAGAATTCCGGGGATTCCCAGCGCCGTATGCAGAAACCCTGTGACAAATCCCGCCGCCATGCCTGCCAGGAATGCAAACACCAGAGAAACAGCCGGGTGCATGCCGCTCTGAATCAACATAACCGCCACCGCACCTCCCGTTGCCAGCGAACCATCTACAGTTAAATCCGCAAAGTCCAAAATTCGGAAAGTGATATATACTCCCAATGCCATAATTCCCCATATCAGCCCCTGCGCCACGTTTCCCGGAAGCGCCCGCAGCAAAGCCATCGGATCTAATGCCAAATAACCTGTTATCATATCTCCTGTATCCTTTCTTCTCTTATTCCGCGATTGCTTCGTATCCTTCCGGCACTTTGATTCCTAATGCCTCACAAATAGCCGGATTATACATTTTCGTTACTTCCGGTGCGGTTTCAATTTCCATTGTGGTAATATCCGCTCCTTCAGCCAGAATCTCATATGCCATTTCCCCTGCCTTGTAGCCGATATCATAATAGCTGATGGATAAGGTAGCTATGCCGCATCCTGCACAGATTCCCTGTTCGCCTGCAATGACCGGAACTTTTGCCGGAAGGCAGACATTATTGATAATTTCTGTGTTATTCGCCATGGTGTTGTCTGTCGGAACGTAAAGCACATCGCACTCGCTCACCGCATTGGTGACAACGGACTGGATTTCATTAGAATCGGCCGCCGTATATTCTTTATAGGAAATGCCGTCTTTTTTCAGTTCTTCTGCAAACATCTTCGCCTGATATTCAGAATTTACTTCTGCTGAACAGTACAAAATACCCACTTGTTTCACATCCGGTACCAGTTCCAGAAGCATATCTTCCTGCTTGTCAATAGGTGCTAAATCACTGGTTCCTGAAATATTTACGCCGGTAGCACCTGTCCAGTCCTCCGGGTCGACGCCCAGAGCAGACGCATAATCGGTAATGGAAGTTCCCAGAATCGGGATATCTGCGGTAGCCTGTGCTGCAGTCTGCAAAGGCAGAGTCGCATTGGCAAGAATCAAATCCACATCCGAAGAGACAAAATTATTGATAATGGTGCTGCACATAGCCTGCTCGCCCTGGGCATTCTGCTTGTCAAATTCTACCTTGTCCTCACCAAATTTTTCTTTGCAGGCATCCTCAAACCCCTGGGTTGCCTGGTCTAAAGCATCATGCTCAAGCTGTTGGCAGATTCCGATTTTATAGACGTCTCCGCTGCTTTCTGCGGAATCTGATTCTCCTCCGCAGGCTGCCATGGACATTCCCATTGCTGCTGTCATTGTAAGGGCTAATAACTTCTTTCGTTTCATTTTTTTTTCCTCCTTGTCGCCTCGATACTTTATCAAATAAAACCGTTACACTTCAACGTAGCAAAGCTGTAATGGAGTCATTATACACCCTGTCTTGCCATACGTCAATGCTTTCTTCTTTCCATTCCCTTACAAAACACCACTGCCACCGCCGTACTCACCAAGGTCGCTACAATGGCCGGCCCCACGATGGCTGTAGGATTCACACTCCCATACTGACTTCTGTAGGCAATAATATTCACAGGAATCAGCTGCAAAGATGATATGTTCAATATCAAAAACGTACACATCTCATTGCTGGCCATACCGCTTTCTCTGACCGTTCCCAAGGCCTTTCCCTGTCTTCTTTCTTCCTCCAGTTTCCCCAGTTCTTCCATGGCTTTCAGCCCAAAAGGTGTTGCCGCCCACCCAAGTCCCAGAAAATTGGCTATCATATTGGCAGAAATAAATTCCATGGCTCTGTGTTCCCCGGGTATCCGCGGAAACAAAAAAGCCAGAAGCGGCTGCATGCCTTTTGTCATTTTATCCACCAGTCCCGAAGTTCTGGCAATCTGCATAACACCTACCCACATAGCCACAATTCCTGCCATAGTAATACAAAGGGACACTGCCTCTTTCGCAGAGGAAAGAGCAGCGTCCGTCACTTGGTTCATATTTCCGGTAAGCGCACCGTACAAAATTCCTGTAAGAAGCATTACAGCCCAGAGTATATCCAGCATAAAACCTCCAGGAAATTCTTTTGTATCAGCTTATGAAAATATTCTGTATTCTATTCGTCTTTTGAAGAAGTATCTTCTTTCATTCCCATTCCGGTCACATCAAGTTCTGTTCCCACAGCCTGGCTGTACTCCTGTATCCTTGTGAAAATTGCTTCCTTCACTTCGCCCTCTACAGGCAGCGGCTGATAGTTGTTATATCCTTCTGTGTAAGCAGATGAAATCTTACACGGAATAATATTCTTCACATTGTCTTCCTGCAGTTCTCCGTCTACAAAGGTAAAAGTCTGCTGGAAAATCATGGTATCCATATCCGCGGGTCCTGAATTTCCGCCAAAGCAGAAGTTTCCTAGGCTGTACACTATATTTTTCCCTTTGTATTCTTCAATTCCCTGCAGTACATGGGGGTGATGTCCCAGCACTAAATCCGCTCCATTGTCAATGGCAGAATGAGCCAGGGCTACCTGGGTTTCGTTGGGAATATTCTCCCGCTCTTCCCCCCAGTGGAACGTTGCAATAATCAACTGCGCCCCCTGTTCCTTCAGATTGGCAATATTGTCTTTCATCTCCTGCTCACAGCCCATGTGGTCCCGCAGTTCGTAAGTTCCCAGAAGTCCTACCTTAATCCCCTGAATTTCTATGATAGCAGTCCTGTCATTTCCAAAGGAAATAATTCCCTCTGCGTCCAGAGCTGCTATGGTATCCGTATAACTTTTTTCCCCGTAATCGTAGGTGTGATTGTTTGCAAGATTTACGGTTTCCACATCACCCTCTGTAAGAATTTTTGCATATTCCGGAGAGGCTTTAAAAGCATACAGCTTATCTGCACGGGTTTCCTCCTCTGTCAGCGTTCCCTCCATGTTTACAATAGTTAAATCATCCGCTTCAAAAATAGATTTTACCTCTTTGAAGAAATAGGACGGGTCCTGTACCGCATCATATTTTCCCGTAAAGCCTGTTTCATAGTCGAAATTTTCGTCCGTACCAAGAGTACAGTCCCCTGCTGCACTGATTGTAAACACCGCATCCTGGTCTTTCTTGGCCTCTTCCGCTTTTTTCGCCTTTTCTTCTGCCTTTTGAACAGCTTCTGCTTTCTTCTGCTGTTCCTTTGCAGCCTTAGAAGCTTTCTTTGCTCCTGACACCGCCGCTGTGACCAGAATCACCGCCAGAAGCCCTCCCACGGTTCCCAGAAGAATTCTCTGTTTTAAAACTTCTTTGCGCCGCTGCTGGCGTCTTCGCTCTCTTTCTCTTAATCGTTTTTCGTATTCTTTATCTCTTTCATTCATATGCTTTTCCCACTTCAAAATACAGATTTCAGTCTTTTAAAAGCGCCTGATAAACGTCTCGCTTACGGATTCCCCTGTCTTTTGCAACCTTTTTCATCGCTTCTTTTTTCTCAGTTCCCTGGTTCAGATAGAGATCCATATGCTCTTCCAGTGTCATGTCCTCCCATCTGCGCCGTTCTTCTTCTTCCAGTTCTTCTTTTTTGCGTCCCTCCAGCACCAGCACACATTCTCCTTTTGGAGCATGCTCACCATACCAGCTGACGGCCTCTGAAAGAGTTCCCCGAAAGACACTTTCGTGCTTCTTCGTCAACTCCCTGCATACGGAAATTCTCCGCTCTCCCAGTGCTTCGTAAAGTTCCTCCAGGGTCTTTATTAATCTGTGAGGTGCCTCATAAAGAATCAGGGTTCTGGTTTCCGCTTTCAGGGATTCCAAAATAAAACTTCTCTCCTTCTTATCAGAAGGCAGAAAAGCTTCAAAGGAAAACCTTCTGGTAGGCAGCCCGGAAAGGGTCAGCGCCGTAATGCAGGCCGCCGCGCCGGGAAGAGAAGTCACCTCAAGACCTGCTTCATAGCACATGGCCACCAGCTCTTCTCCCGGGTCTGAAATTCCCGGTGTTCCGGCATCTGTAATCAGGGCAATGTTTTTGCCTTCCTCCATCAGCTGAATCAAATACCGCCCCTTGTCAAACTTATTGTACTCATGATAGCTGGTCATAGGGGTTTTAATCTCAAAATGATTCAGAAGCTTAATGCTGTTTCTGGTGTCTTCTGCGGCAATCAAATCCACCTCTTTCAGCGTCCGCAGCACCCGGTAAGTAATGTCCTCCAGGTTGCCGATGGGGGTTGCACACAGGTATAATTTTCCGCTCATTTTTTCGTCTCCTGTCCGTAAATATCCAATACCTCACGGGTATAAACGCCTGGTTTCTCATATACAATCAAGGGCTTTTCCACTGTAATTCTGGACTTGCCGCCCCGCATACCTTCCACCAGCACCAGGTTGGGCTCTTTGTCCACATAGGGGTGTACCAGCCGCATGCGCTTAGGCTCAATGCCATACTGCACCATTACGGAAAATATTTCCGCCAGCCGGAAGGGACGATGCACCATATAAAATCTGCCCCTTGGTTTTAATACTTTTGCCGCCTGGCTGACAATGTCTTCCAGGTTACACAAAGTTTCATGCCGGGCAATGACTTTGGCCTGATTTTCTCCAGTCAGCCCATGACTGCCCACCATATAAGGCGGATTGGTTGTTACCACATCAAAAAAAGCCCCTCCGTAAATCGACGCGGCCTCTTTAATGTCTCCTGTTGTAATCGTAATGTCTTTTTCCAGGTGATTGTACTGTACACTTCTTCTGGCTACGTCTGCGCTTTCTTCCTGTATTTCCAGACCGGTAAAATGCCCCTGGGGATACCTTGCCTTTAATAAAACGGGGACGATTCCAGTGCCCGTCCCCATATCCAGCACTTCCTCTCCCGGTTTCACGCAGGCAAACCAGGAGAGCAGCACGGCATCTATCCCAAAGCAGAACTGCTTCGGATTTTGTATCAGCATGTATCCGTTTTGCAGGTCGTCCAGTCTTTCATGTTCCAGAAGCAAACTCTTCTCTTCCATGAAATTTCCTCTCTGTCTCTTTTCTTTCTCTTATTTATCTCTTTCCAGCTCTTTGAGCGCCTTCATCTCTTCGTCTGACAGGCGGATTTTTTCCCGTTTCTGTCTGGCTTTGAATTTCAGTTCAGAAGCCGGATATTCCCGGATTTCTTTCTCATCTTCCACGTCTACAATAACTTTTACCAGCTGTCTTAACACATTGACGCTCTGTACCTCACCTTTTAATCCGTCAGAGGTGGTTACCCGGTCGCCTGTATTCGGCAGCTTTTTGTTCAGTTCCTCGTAAGTTTCTTCCTCATTTTTCAGACAGCACATCAGACGTCCGCAGACACCGGAAATTTTCGTCGGATTTAAGGAAAGATTCTGCTCCTTTGCCATTTTAATGGACACGGGGACAAATTCTGACAGGTAAGTATGGCAGCAAAGAGGACGTCCGCAAATTCCGATTCCTCCCAGAATTTTCGTCTCATCCCGAACACCAATCTGACGAAGTTCGATTCGGGTCTTAAAAATAGACGCCAAATCCTTTACCAGCTCACGGAAGTCAATTCTTCCGTCTGCCGTGAAATAAAACAGAATTTTGTTGTTATCAAAGGTGTATTCCACATCTATCAGTTTCATATTCAGGCTGTGTTCTCTGATTTTTTTCAGACAGATACGAAAAGCTTCCTTTTCCTTTTTCCGATTGGTTTCTTCCTTTTTGTCATCCTGGGTATTGGCAATGCGGATAACCTCTTTTAAAGGCTGCACCACCTTTTCATCTTCTACATCCCGAGGTGCCAGCACCACACTGCCGTATTCCACACCTCTTGCCGTTTCCACAATTACATGGTCTCCGGATTTGATTTCCAGATTTTTAGGGGAAAAATAATAGATTTTACCCACATTGCGGAATCTTACTCCAATTACTCTTGTCATGATTAGTTCTCCCTGATTGTAAGGAACAGAAGTTCCATGGTTAAGTCAAAATTCACGTTGGCCTGCAGACGCTGTTTGGCAGTCTCAATGGCCTTGATAATGGTTTCCAGCCCTTCATAGGAGCTGACGTCTGCGCGGCTTTTAATATCATTGTATTCCTGCCTGAAAACCAGTCCGTCTATCTGATTGGTTGCTTTAAACATCAGCACATCCCGGAACCACACCAGGAACAAATCCAGGTATTCATAAACTGTGTGCTTCTGTTCCGACAGCAGCTTTATGGCGTCTACCATTTCATAGACTTCCATATCTTTTCCTTTTTTCAGGATTCGAAAAGCTGCTTCCATCATTTCCGCAAAGTCCTCTGCCGTTGCAATCTGCTTTGCTCTTCCCACATTTCCCTGGGCGAAAGCCACACTGACTTCTGCCTGATAATCCGGCACATGAAGCTCTTCCATAAGGTATTTCTTAATCACCTCATCCCGGACGGGCTTAAAATTCAATGTTACACATCTGGAGGCAATGGTCGGAAGCAACGTTGCGCCATTATTGACCAGAAGCATAATGACTGCATATACCGGCGGCTCTTCAATGGTTTTCAAAAGGGCATTCTGCGCCTGTACCGTCAATTTTTCCGCCTCATCTACGATGTAAACCTTATAAGGCCCTGTATAAGGCTTAATGTCCACATCTGCAATGAGCTGTTCCCGGATATCCTCAATTCCAATGGAGTTGGGTTTTTCATGGCTTACATAAATAATATCCGGGTGGTTCCGGTTCATCGCTTTCTTACAGGAACTGCACTGCAGACATGGTTCCTTCCCATGTTTTTCACACTGCAATGTCATAGCAAATAATTTTGCCAGCAGCTTTTTGCCGCTTCCCTTCTCTCCTGCAAAAATATAGGAATGGGAAACTTTATCCATAGCCGCTGCATTCTGCAAATGTTTAATTACTTCTTCGTGTCCCAATACTTTTTCTATTTCCTGCATTGCAATTCACCTCAATTCCCGTAATCCCGAAGGATTTCTTATCTTTGTTTATAGCACATTATAGCATATATTTTCCGTCTACTGCAACTTTTGTATACTGTTTTTAATTTCTTTTATACAATTCTCCAATTCTATATTCAGGAATCTTTTTGAGATTCCCGCCTGCTGCAGTTTTTCCTCGCTGAAATCATCCGCATCAGCCAGAAAACGCCGGCACATCTCTTCATATTTAGGTATTTTCTGCAATTCTTCCCTGCGAATGGCCCGGCGCAGGCGTTCTCCGTCCTCCACCTCCACATACACAGGCACTACGCTTTCTTCTCCGTAATATTTCTTCATCCCCTCATAGGATTCCAGCGTGCCGATGCCCAGATAACTGTTTTCTGCAAGTTCCAGCGTTCCGTCATCTGCTGTAAAGTACGTCCAGGGTCCATATACGGTCTGATAGGTGCGGGATTCAATGACTTTTTCCTGTTCCTGCAATTTCTCAAAACAGGCCTCATCCGTAAAATGGTACTCCCGGCCTTCCTGTTCCCCCTCCCGCATGGGTCTGGTGGTATATAAAACAATTCTGGAAAGCCCCAGCTGACTATCCTCCAAAAGCCGGCTGTAAATCGTATCTTTTCCAGAGGAACTTTTTCCCATAATATAAAAAATTTTACCCATTATTTTTCCTTTCTTCCACAATGTAAATCGAATTCTGGCTGTAATCTTTCATTCCCTGCAAAGTCAATCCCTGTAGCTTTAATTCTTCCATATGTCTGAAAAATTCCGGACTGATTCGCTCTCCCGGCACCAAAAGCGGGATTCCCGGCGGATAGAGATAGACATATTCCGCAGAAATTTTCCCTATGCTTTCCTCTAAAGGAACTTTTCGGCAAGGGCTTTCCATGGCTTTCCAGACAGGATACACCCGCTCGTTGTGCACCTGCTGACAGCTCTCTATAAAGCAAAAGCCCTCCGGTGCATGTTTCTCTGCCAGCCCCCTGTCAATTTCCAGAAGAGCCTTTGTGAGTCTTTGAAAGCCTTCCCGGCTGTCTGCCACGCTGGTGAGCGCCAGGATATACTGTTCTGCCTCCATTTCCATTTCCAGGTGATACCGCTTACGCAGAAGTTCATGGAGTCCCGGACCGTCTATGTCTGCCCCTGCTGTAGAAATGACAATTTTAGAACAATCAAAATCAAAAATATCTTTCTGTTCTGTCAATTCTTTTCCTATCAATCGCAGTACCCGTAATTTGCCCAGTGCTTTGCGGCATTCCTGCAGATACTCCCAAAATTGTCCAAACTGTTCCTGCCCCTGTTCTTTCACATAGCGCAGACAGTAGGAAATTCCTCCCATAAGTATATAAGATGGACTGCTGGTTTCGTAGATGTCCAAAAATTCTTCCAGTTTTTCCTCTGACACCCGTCCTCCCTTTTTGTGAAGAAGTGCAGTCTGCGTCATGGCGGGCAATGTTTTATGTAAACTATGAATCACCACATCGGCCCCCAGTTCCAGCGCAGATACAGGAAATGCAGGGTGAAAGGCAAAGTGCGCGCCATGAGCTTCATCTACAAGCAGCGGGATTCCATGTCTGTGGACAATTTCTGCAATTTTTTCAATATCAGATACCACACCGTCGTAAGTAGGTGAAGTAATCATAACCGCTTCTGTGTCTGGATTTTCTTCCAATGCTTTTTCCACATCTGCAGGGCTGATTCCGCCGTTTAATCCACAAAATGGTTCATAAGATGGGTATAAATACACGGTTTCCAGTCCCCGCAGATAGGCGGCATGGTACACAGCTTTGTGACAGTTGCGCGCCATCAGAAGCTTCCCGTTCCGGGAAGTACAGGCCGAAACAGCCGCCAGAATCCCAGCCGTACTGCCATTGATTAAAAACCAGGATTTCTCTGCGTGATATAACTCTGCCGCCAAATCCTGATTTTCTTTTATAATGCCCTCGGCATGGTGCAGATTGTCAAAGTCTGTAATTTCCGTGATGTCCACAGCGTAGGGATTGCGCAGGGATTCATTTTGTACCTGGCGCTTGTGCCCCGGCATGTGGAAAGGGTAGAAGTCTGTACGGCTGTATTCGTACAGGGATTTATCAAGATAGTTCATGTGCGTGACTCCGTTTTTCGTAAATGTATTTTTTTCTATCATAACATGAGAGGACGCACAAATTCCATATTCTTTTCTATAAATAGGGCAGCGTTTTCCACGCTTAATGCTTTTTCCAATATTGTTTTTGCAAGTTCAGCATTTATGTAATCTAAGTTAGCAGTCGCAACTACACTTCGGTCATACAGGTCAATAATAGAGCAGTTATAGCGCATTTTCCCGTTTGCCAGCCAGATATATGTAAAATCTGTACACCATATAAAAGTTGCTCCTGCAGCATATCTAAATATTCCCTCAGACTCCTTTCACAGCCTGCTGCAAGCTCCTCGTCCAACTCTGTAATCATCACCGGATTTTGCTGATAAGAATCTTCTTTATTCTTGTACCTTTTTTCTTCTTTTTCTTAATCTTCGTCATGATACTAAAAACGGAGGTCATTGCTTAAGCAACAACCTCCTGATTTTTATAATAACTTCTCGGAATCTTCAGCCCTGATTTTACAAGGCTTCCAGACCCCTGTTTCAAAAAATCACCCACTTTTTTTACAAAAACGCTTGACAAATCATCAAAAATTTGCGGCGAAGCCGATTGATTATAGTTTATTTCAATCGACTGGAGGCGATTTTTATGTTACCTGTTAATATCGGCGGACACTCCGCCTATCAGGATACTTTTGTATCCGAGCTTCTTAAATTTTATCCCGACCCTTTTTCCCTTCCTAAGAGTACCTGGGATTATATCGTACCGTTTTGGTATCTGGATCTTTCTATGACGGATTCCATCATGCAGGAATGTTACTCCATCTTTGAACCGGAACCAAGACTCCCTTCCTGTATGCTGCGTTCTTATCTGCTTGCTTTAAAATTGAAAGTGACTTCCATCACGGTCTGGTGCCGCATGCTCAGGGAAACTCCTCTTTATGCAATCCTCAGCGGATTTTCTTTCGGGGATACTCCCGGTGTCGGGACCTTTTATGATTTCTTTTCCCGCATCTGGCAGGATGACGAAGACAACCTTTCACCAAAAGACCGTTTCCCTAAAGTGAAGCCGCCAAAGGGGAAAAAGAAAGGGGATAAGACTCCCTGTGATTCTTCCAGTACTGCATCCAGACTTCTTCCTTTACTGGAACGCTGGCAGCTCAAACCAGAAAATCCATTCTTTCTCATCTTCCGGCTTTATCACCAGCAGTTCCTGTCCGTTTCCTGCTCGAAGGGACTTATTGACACGAAACATCTGGCTCTTGCCGGTGACGGGACTCCTGTCCGCACCGCCGCCCAGCAGCGGAAAAAACGGATCTGCGATTGCAAGGAAAATGGCTGCTCTTCCTGTAATTGCAAACGTCATTATTCCCAGCCGGATTGTAGCTGGGGATGGGACTCCCATCGGGAATGTTATTTCTTCGGTTACCACCTCTACATGTATGTGGCCTCCGATTCCCATAGTGACCTTCCTGTATTCCCTCTTTTAGAGCGTGCTTCCCGGCATGACATGCTTTCTTTTCTGCACTCATTCTTCACTATGAAAGCATATCTCCCGGAATTCCGTATTGAGAAGCTCCTTTTGGATTCCGCCCATGATGCTTACGCTGTCTATGAATACTGCAGACAGGAAAATACCACTCCCTTTATCGACCTCAATCCCGGACATACCGGACATTTCACTTATAAGGACGATTTCACTATTGATGAGGACGGTGTTCCAATCTGTAAGATGGGCTTACGTATGCATAAAGATGGATATGAAGCTGCAAAACACCGTGCAAAATACCGGTATCCAAAAGCGAACCGAAAACAGGGGTGTTTCTGTGAACATCCTTGTTCTCCGGCAAAATACGGTCGAGCCGTACACATTTTTACCGCAGATAATCCAAGATTATTTAACATACCGCCAAGAGACAGTACAGCATGGAAAAGGGAATATGACGGAAGGACTTCCGTGGAACGCTCCAACAAGCGTGAGAAAGAGGACTATAAATTAGAAGACGGCAGGCACCGCTCTACGAAGATGTGGTACTGCCGCCTCTACGGCATCATGATGCTCCAACATCTTGATGCCTGGGAAATGCCATCAGTCGAGGCATTTCAAAAATCATTATTAGGATTCGCCGCCTAATAATGATATCTTAAACGACACCATAAGATTTTTCAAGGCATAGTTCCCACTATGTCCAATATTTATGTCCATTTTTCTCAGAGTTTCTTGCATAAGTGCCGTGTAAGAGAAGTCCATTGGATTCTTCTATTGATTTTACTGCACATTTTTCGATTAAAGCACACAACATCTTATCTGCTGCCATACCATATTTCTCTGCTTCTTCTTTTTCCAGATACGGAATCATCTCATAAATGCCACAAATTACAATAGCTGATGAGGAAGAATCTCTGGGCTCTGTACTTCCTGTATCAAAGTCAAAGTCCCAATAGGGAATCAAATCTTGTGGTAGATGTTCAATAAAATACTCTGTTACATCACGGAACATCTGAATATATTCCTGATTCTGCTGATAGCGATAGCTCAAAGCAATGCCATAAACGCCCCATGCCTGTCCTCTTGCCCATGCAGAACCGTTTCGATTTCCCTGATGGGTTACGCCATAGGAAGGTTTTCCTGTTTCCGGGTCAATATAGTATGTATGATAAGTAGAATGATCTTCTCTTAACACACACTGCATTGCTGTATGAATATGCTTGCATGCTTTTTCTGCATATTCCGGATTTCCTGTAACCTCTGTTGCCCAGTATAAGAAAGGAAGATTTAACAGACAGTCAATAATAAGACGGTAATCCTTTGAATCTCCTACATTTCCCCATGCCTGAATAAACTCTCCGTTTTCTCTGTATCTGGTGAGCAGATGGTCAGCTGCCAATATAGCAGCCTCCTTTCCCTTTTCACTTTCACAACCAAAGAGGATCAGATCCGTTATGCGGTAACTTATGGTGAGTTCATGTATCAGGCTGGTACATGGGAATATCCCAGACGTGTGGTTTTTAAAATCGAAAAACCATACGGTCAGTTGACACATATGTACACCTTTATTGTTACAAGCATGGATATGGAACCCTATCAGATCATCCAGTTTTACTGTGGCCGTGGCAAGATGGAAAACTTTATCAAGGAAGGCAAAAGTGGATTTGATTTTGCTGCCGTCAGTAGTCATTCCAAAACAGTAAACGCCAACCGAATGCGAATCCACATGCTTGCGTACAACGTATTCAATTGGTTCAGACGACTGGTACTTCCTGCAAATATGCGAAAGCAACAGGTGGATACCATTCGTTTAAAGCTGATAAAGATTGCTGCAAGAGCAGTCTGTTCAGCAAGATATATCACATTCAAACTATGCAGCAGTTGTCCTTATAAAAAGGAATTCTACAGAACACTGGAGAATATCCGGCAGCTGACGGTACAGTTGGAATAGCAGCTATTAACGTACCTTGACAGTTCAAAATAACCCAATTCAATCGGATGTCAAGGGGAAAGTCTGCCCATTTTTGTGGATAATTCGATTGATTTCAGGGGAACTGGTTCAAGGTTTTGTAGTATCAAGCATTTTTATATGCTCATGAATAATTCGGGATTATTTATCTATTTCTATTACTATCTATATATGAGCGTATTTTTTCTTGTACTTTTTTCATATTTTATTACTTTTTTACATTTTTCATAAAGTTTTCGGGAATTTTATGTGTATTATTATATTACCATTCTCCACAATATCTGGATGGAAATAATCACGGCCACTCACCCCTATGATATGCCATTTTGAAAAGCACACGGCATCTATACATCTGGCAAGTTTATATTCTGCCAGTATCTCCCTATATACATACATTACATATTGATTTCTATTATATACGTTTTACATTATCTCCCATCTTCCAAACTTCATCTGCATTTTCCATTTCTCCCAGCCTATGAGTAACAGATAATATTGTCATCTGTGGATAAGCTTCCCTTATATTCTTAAAAAGCTGTCTTTCCGTTTTCTCATCTAAAGCAGAAGTTGCCTCGTCTAACAACAATACTTGAGGCTTTTTAAGCAATGCTCTTGCAATAGCAAGCCTCTGCCTTTGTCCGCCTGAAAGGTTACTTCCTCGTTCTCTTATCATTGTTTCATACCCCTTCGGTTGCTTTTGAATAAAATCGTGAATACAGCATCTTTTACAACATAACTCTACTTCTTCCATTGGTATTTCTTTCCAATATGTAAGAACATTTAAAAAGGACTCCTCAAACAGCTCAACGTTTTGAGGGACATAAATCATTTCACTGTTAAATACTCCTTCGGATTTTCCATTTTCAAAATTACATGACAACTTTCCTGTTGACTTCAAAAGCCCTTTAATCCCTTTTAGCAAAGTACTCTTGCCTTTTCCTGATTCCCCTGCTATAACAATGTATTTTCCTTTCTCTGCCTGAAAATTAATCTCATTTATAACTTTTACATCACCATATCCCACTGACCACTTTTCTGCTTTTAGCACGTAGCCTTTCTCTTTTTCCTCTACAAAGCAGACTTGATCTTCTTCTGTTTCTATTACGTGTTTGATGCGATTATAAGAAACCTTGTATTTACTGATTTCTTCTATAGAAGAAGCAATACTTCCCAAAAACCAACCCACATTTCCACAAAGCTGAACACTATACATAATTTCTGAAATCTCATACTCCCCTTTGGAAACAAGCAACATGCCATAAGCAATCGGTGTCAGCATTGTTAAGCTTCCTAAAATTCCGCTAATAAAATAATGTAGCGTTCTTTGTTCTAGATATTTATCTTCTTTTTCATTTACTTTACAAAATAATTTTTCTACCTTGTCTAATACAAAGCTTTTTAATTGATATACACGAATTGTTTCCTCTCCTGCAATACAATCCGTTTCGCATTCCTGTATTTTTTCTTCCTCTTCTGCAATTGTCTGTTGATAATACCGATGTTTTTTTCCATAATACTTATTTACTATCTGAGAAGACACCGACAATATTAAAACTACCATACCAATTTGCCATGTTTTCAAAAAAATAGAAATAATACAAACTCCACCTATGACAATGGGCAAAACAGACTGTATCATTGTCGTTCCCAAAAATGTTTCTACTTTTTGAATATCTTTTTCTAAAATTGACAGCCAATGTCCACTATGCTGTCCCTGCAATTCTTTTAATGACATATTTTGCAAATGAGTCACATAATTTTTTTTCAATCCTATAGTTGCTTTATTCAAAAAAATTTGAATAATACACTTGGAAATAACCATCAAAAAAATGCAGCCTGCCACCAAAAGAAGATTTATCGCTACTAAACTAAGAAACTGTCTTTGGTTTTTGGAATTTGTAATAAGGGCAAACACTTGGCTAAATAAAGATGCCAAAAGTAAGGTAGAGCCACATTTTGCTAATGGATAGAGAACATATCCACACCCCAACGCCAGCTTGTGTTTTTTTTCAAATAACTGTATTTTCCCCATTTCTATTCATTTCTCTCCTTTTCATAGAGTTTTGCATAAACACCTTCTTTTTTCAACAATTCAAAGTGGGTTCCTGTTTGCACCAATTTTCCATCTTCCATAACTAAAATAAAATCATACTCTGACATATTGCTCATATCATGAGTAACTGTAACCGTCGTATATGTACGGGTAATATCCCTAAGATTATTTAAAATATCCTGAGCAGTCTGATAATCTAAAGAGCTGGTAGGTTCATCTATAAGCCATACATCTGCTTTACGCAAAATTGCCCTTGCAATACCAATTCGCTGCTTTTGTCCTCCTGAAATATTACTGGAGAACTCCGAAAGAGTTGTATCAAGTCCTTTCGGAAGCTTGCAAATCCATTCCCATATCTTAGCTTTTTTACATGCATTTTCTAATTGCTCCAAAGAAATATTCCTGTTTCCGGCAATCAGATTTTCTCTGATTGTTCCCGGAAACAAATACGTGTCCTGCAACACTAATGCTAAATGACAATACAGTTGTTCCGGCCGGCATTGAAATAAATCATAGCCCAATACAAATGCTTCTCCTTTTTGCGGTCTATTTAAACCGGCAATGATTTTCAACAGTGTTGTTTTACCGCATCCACTTTCTCCTACAATGGCAACATGCATTCCTTTTTCGATTTCTACTGAAATATCACTTATCCCGAATTTTCTATTAGCATACATAAACTCCATACTGTTTAAAATAATATCCGGCTTTTCTTCCTTTTCCACTTCTTTCCCCGGAAAAAATGGAGTTTGCAGAATTTCAAAAATTCTTTTTCTGTGTCCTGAAAATTGTCGATACTGTGCCAACCATTGTGGAATTCCCATCATTCCATTTGTAATATAGCCTAAAAAAATAGTAAACAGCAACAAATCTCCTACTGTAACTTTATGCTGTATAAGCAAACAACCGCCCACTGCTATAATTAAAATTTGAGGAAGTATCTGAATAATATTTAAAAACGGCTCATAAACTAACTGAGAAAACACTTTTTTATTTTTTGCCCGATATAATTCACAAAATGTTTGATTTAAATAACCATTCCATTCTTGTTGGGCAGAATATGCTTTTGTTGTCGGTATCTGCCAAACACATTCCTGAAATATTTTATTTGCTTTTCCCTCTTTATTTTGTAATTCTTCCGACGCAGCACCAATCTTGACACTGAATTTTTTTGCACAAACAAAAATAAGCGGAACCATAAGGAGGCTTAAAAGAGTTAATTGCCAGCTTATAAAAAAGCAGATAATAATTGGCCAAATGAAAAGAATTCCCCCATACACCACCGTCTGTAAAAAGTATCGAATACTTTCCACACATTGGCGGCTATCTGTTTGCAAACGTGTCAAAATTTCTCCTGTTCCCATATCTGAAAGAGTACTATGAGGACAATCCAGTAATTTATTCATTAAATGCACCTGAATATTTTTTCTTCCTTTTATTACAGTCCTTCCAATCCACATTCCGGATATAATTCCCATGATGCCTTCTGCTAAAATCAAACAAACCAAAAATATACACATGCCTATGATGGCTTGATTTTCTTTTGCAGCATCTATAAGCATACGCAGCAGCCACGATTCCATTACATCAAACCCACCTCTAAATATAAGTACCAGCATAATTCCACCAAGAAAAACTCCTGATACTTCTGCTATTTTATAAATTGGCTTCCAATCTTTAATAACTTGTTTCATCATCTTATCCTTTTCCTTCTTTTAAATATAACTTTAATTTTTTTCATTTAGCCTCCGCTAAAGTTCCTACCAAACATAACATTTAAAAAAACAATAATTTCTTCACACAATTTTTCAATATCTTTATCGAAAATGTTAGGACAATATACCGGCAATAAACTCTCTTTTCTAATATTTTCTATTTTTTTAATTGCCTCATCTTCTGTAATCCGAGTCAAATGTGTTACTAACGTGGAAGATGGTGCTTCATTACGAAATGGAAATAATACCAGTGCTAATGTTTTACCATACACTACTGAATCAAGATATCTAATCGTTCTTTGAATATAAGTTATATCATCATCTGGTCCAACGCATAAAATAAATGCATCAGGATCACCCGCTAAAATAAATCCATGTTGATACACCGGATAAAATCCCAAATTTCCCATACTTAAAGGAACTGTATGTGACTGTGAACCCATAAGTAATAAATCTGGTCGATTTTTCAATTCTATTTCATGCAAAGCATAATTTACTGCCATAATAAATTCTTTTTCATGTATATTTTCTGCAGAACCATAGCCAAATGGAATAACCTTATGCGCTCCAAACAATTCCCCATTTGGTTCACTAGATAAAAATCCCACTTTATATCCTAATTTCTCCATGAAATTTTTAAATTGTAATTGTAAAGTAAATTTTCCTTGTTTAGAACCTGTTCCCACTACAGCAACAGTGGGAACACTCAACTGAAATAACTTATTCATATAATGCTCTTTATCTACTTCTGATACCAAAGAACTCCAGTATACTTTCAGCCCATTTTTTTTCATTTCTTGAATTTCTTCTCTATAATCCGATAAATCATCATATGAAAATAAGTTTTTCTTCCATTTGAGACATTTAAAAAATATTTCTCTAATCCAATCTCTTCCAACTAATTGGCTTAATATTTTCGTATGACCCAATATTACTGTATCAAAAGACAATGTCCAGTCAACTTTATCAATATTTTGAACCCAAAAATCAATTCCATTTTTTCCGACATTTTTTCCGACTAGCCCTGTTTCTTTGCAATCGGCAACTATCTGAATTTCAAACTTTAGCATACAGCTCATCGCTGGTCATAAGGTTGATTACCATCTTATATCTTCCGTCAAAAGCGCCTCTAAGGGGCTGGTAACCTCCAAATCCGTCATGATCTACTTCATAACGTCCGAATTCCATAAATACATAGTCATTGCATCTTACTTCCGGATTTTTTACTTCCTCGAAGATACTTCTTCCTTCAAACATCTTAGGAATTGGCACGCCAAACATATCAAAAATCGTAGGCACTAAATGGATATGAGAAACCGGATTTTTATCCACGCCTTTTCCAAATCCTTTAATCATCAGTGGAATATGTGTAATTTCTTCATAATAAAGCAGGTCCTTTGCCTGTAAGAGAATGTCCGTACATCATATCCCCATGATCAGAGGTATAAATAATAATCGGTTCTTCCTCATACTGCGCTGCCGCATCAAGAACCCTTCCAATTTCATAATCTGCAAAAGTATTACAACCTAAAAATTCTTTTGGGCTAAGTTTAAAATCCTCTCTACACGCCTTTAAATATTCACTTCCTGCCCATATTCTATGGTGTCCGGCTTATCTTCCAATATATCCTTCATATTTTCTTTCACAGGAATCTCGTAGTCTTTATACAAATCCACATATTTTTTCGGACAGATATGAGGACCGTGAGGCTCATCTAAAGACATAACCAGAAAATAATCTTCGTCTTTGTGTTTTTCAATAAAATCCACTGCTCTATCTGCACAGCGATGTCCGTAGGTCATATCTTCTGTGATATTATATTTTTCAATACTTTCTATCTGACGAATACGGTATCTTTCCTCCGGCGTAAGCTCATCTAAAAAGCACTTCATATCATACCAGTAATCCTCATCCCACCCCTTTGGACATCTTCCAAGTCCAAAGTAATCTCCACCATCAAGATGCCACTTTCCTACATAAGCGGTATGAACACCTGCATCACTTAGTCGCTGTCCAATGCTCTGTACATTATCGGAAAGTCCCATACAATTTGACCAGCTTGCACAGGAATGAGGATAACTTCTTGTAAAGATTGCAGACCTTGCGGGCTGGCATACAGGCTGTGTGGTATAGGCTTTATCGTATCCCCTCTGCCGCAAGTCTGTCCAGATTTGGTGTAAGCATTGCAGAATTTCCGTAACACCCCAACATATCCGTACGCTGGGTATCTGTCATAATAAAAATAACCTGTCGTCTTTTCATAATCTTCCTCCTGATCGTCAAATACGTTGATACAAGCAGAGACTATTGCCTAAGCAACAGCCTCTCGCTTTTACATAAGAAATGGATCTTGCTGCATATCCAAATATTCTCGCAGATCTTTTTCATAATCTGCTGCAAGCTCCTCGTTCAGCTCCGTAATCATAATGGGATTTTGCTGATAAGGATCTTCTTCATTGTTATACAACATTTTCACCTGTTTTTCTCCCGGTTTATATCCATTATTTATTACAAAAGTATGTATATGTGTCCGAATACCTCTCCACCCATAACACTTACTGTTCAGCCCTTGTTTTTCAAAGGCTGCTACCATTTCCGGCATTCCCGGATAAGAACATAAAAACGCATCTTGCGGCGCATCACTTTCCTGTCCCAGTATTCCCGGTGCATGATTAAATCCTTGACAGGTATCCGGCACAGGAATATCCAGAAGTCCTAAAAGTGTAGGCATGTGGTCGGGACTTGCTACCAGTTCCTTGTATTTTGCAGGAGTCAGGCGCCCTTTCTGACGAATATACAACGGAATATGTATGGACTCCTCATACCACACATTTTTACCCATGTGTCCATGTGAACCTAACATTTCTCCATGATCTGCAGAAAGTACCACTATCGTATCTTCTTCCATTCCATTTTCTTTCAAAAACTCTAAAAGCCTTCCAAACTGTTCATCTACACCGGTAACTGCTGCAAAATACTGTCTGGTAATGGTTTCCAGCTCTGGTGTCCGTTTTTCCTCGGGCACGTTTTCTCTGAAAT
Organism: Blautia sp. HCN-20427; assembly: GCF_037890365.1. NCBI lineage: Bacteria > Bacillati > Bacillota > Clostridia > Lachnospirales > Lachnospiraceae > Blautia > Blautia sp. HCN-20427. Next base: position 22,006 of record NZ_JBBKBX010000012.1, read on the forward strand.
GCACCGGAATATCTTTGTACTGTTCATAATATTTATCCGGCACCAATTCATGCGGAAGATGAGGTGGATTGTAAGATACAAACAATGCAAAGGGCTCTGCCTGATTTTTCTTTTCTTCCATATATTCCAATGCCTTATCTGTCTCAAATTCCGGCGACCAGCAGCCCGGTTTAATCTGTTCCGGTGTATCTGCCCAGTAATGAGGGTTCAAATGTTCATCACAAGCACCATAAGACAGCCAATAATCAAAGCCTTGTCTTCTTTCTCCCGGCGGTGTATAAGCATCCCAATGACTTGCTCCGGAAACCGGATTTTTCTCAAAGTTCTGTTCGGAAGCATCTAAATGCCATTTTCCAATGTAACCTGTATGGTAGCCTGTATCCTTTAATACATTTCCAATACAGGTTTCCTGCGGTTTTAACATTAAGACTTCACTCAATCCTATTTTACAGTTGGTCCACATTCCTACACTAAAAGGATATTTTCCCGTAAGCAAAGACGCACGATGGGGAGAACAAAGTGGAAAGGTACTGACCGCTTCGGTGCAATCTAAGCTTTCCCTTGCAAAGCTGTCCATGTGTGGCGTACACACTTCATCTGATTTTGCATACCCCATTGCCTGATATCTCCACTGATCCAGAAAAACATATAATAAATTTGGTCTTTTCTTCATGATTTTCCTCCTTACCAGTAAGGGTTCCATGCTCCACATCTTCTTCGGAGGGCTTCTAAATAGAAGTAATCACCCCATGTGTTACACTCGTCCACACCTCTGTCCTTGCAGGTGTTTTCTTCGGAGCTTCTGGCATAAGTGCCGTGCAGCAGAAGACCGTTAGACTGTTCCTTAGATTTTACCGCACATTTTTCAATTAAAGCACACAGCATTTTATCTGCTGCCATGCCATATTTCTCTGCTTCCTCTTTTTCCAGATACGGAAGCATTTCGTAAATACCGCAGATAACAATGGCGGAGGAAGAGGAGTCTCTTGGCTCTGTGCTTCCTGTGTCAAAGTCAAAATCCCAATATGGAATTAAGTCTTCCGGTAAGTGTTCGATAAAGTAATCGGTTACATCACGGAACATCTGAATGTACTCCGGATTTTGCTGATAGCGATAGCTTAACGCAACACCGTATACGCCCCATGCCTGTCCTCTTGCCCATGCAGAACCGTTTCGATTTCCCTGATGGGTTACGCCATAGGAAGGTTTTCCTGTTTCCGGATTAATATAATAGGTATGATAAGTGGAATGGTCTTCCCTTAACACACACTGCATTGCCGTATGAATATGCTTGCAGGCTTTTTCAGCATATTCCGGATTTCCTGTAACTTCTGTTGCCCAGTATAATAAGGGAAGATTTAACAGACAGTCAATGATAAGACGATAATCCTTTGGATCTCCTACATTTCCCCATGCCTGAATAAACTCTCCGTTTTCTCTGTATCTGGTAAGCAAGTGATCGGCTGCCAATATTGCAGCCTCTTTTCCCTTTTCGTTTCCGCAAAGTTTATATGCCGCAACACAGGAAAGACTATACAGAAATCCCATATCGTGATTATTCACATCAATTTTTTTCTGAATACGATTTAAAAAGCTGTTTACATGAATTTCCCCTGTTTTCTTAAATTCCTCATCGTTTGTAAGCTCATAAGCCAGCCATACAACACCGGTCCAAAATCCTGTGGTCCATTCTGCATTTTCTGTCTGCCAATAAAATCCCTGCTTCGTATTTGGTGACTGAAAAAAATCTGTAAAATCTTTTAAATTTCCTTTTACAATATCTGTTGCCTGACGAACTGCCTGTTCAATCAACTCCTGACTACACCCTTGATATTTTTCAAGGTTTTCAAATGTCTGTGCCATAATTTTCTCCTCTTCCGCTATGATCATACTATTTTTCACAATAATACGTATCTGTTTTTTCTGAATAAATGCCGGCTCGACACATTTGTCCCAATCCGGTGACACTCTCTTTTACTCCATCTACCTTTTCATCTGCATACTTATTAAACCATTCATTTAACCTTGCTCTCATTTCGACTACCGTTTTTTCATATTTCGGTTGTCCGCATAAATTTTCTTTTTCCTCCGGATCCTCCGTTAAATAATATAGCTCATGAGATCCATACGGATATCGATGAATATATTTCCAATCTTGATTGCGAATCATACGCACCGGACCATATTCATCAAACACCACGATTTCTTCATCCCTCTTCCTCTGTTCCTTTTCCCCTCGAAGAAGATATGCAAAGCTTCTGCCCGGCAATTTTTTATAATTCTCTCCATCTATGTGACAAAGCTCTAAAAGTGTGGGAAAAATATCATATGCACTAAGAATAGTTTCTTCTCTTTTTCCTTGCGGAATTACCCCCGGTAAAGACATAAGAAATGGTACTTTTACAGATGTTTCGTACATATTAAAAGGAAACGTTCCATTTCCTTTCCCCCATACACCATGATGCCCCATACTCATACCATTATCTGCTGTATACACAACAAGAGTATTTTCTCTTAACCCATTTGCCTCAAGAGTATCTAAAATCCTTCCGATTTGCTCATCCATTGCGCTGATTGCCGCAAAGTAACCTCTGAGATTTTCTTTTCTCTTTTCAGTTCCAAATACCGGTCCCGTAGTTAAATCCGGGTGATCTGCCTCATCAGGAATACTTGGGAAATCACAATTTTCATAGTAATCCATCCATTTTTTAGGATGTTGTCCTTCTCCCCATGGAGAATGAGGTGCTGTAAAATGCACAGAAAGATAAAAGGGTTCTTCTTGATGCTGAAACTCGTTTAAGTATTCTATTGCTTTATTTGCAATTACTTCTGTAACATACTGATTGTGCAAAACTTTTATATTTCCATTTTCCACAATATCCGGATGAAAATAATCACATCCCCCTAATCCAATGGTATACCACTTAGAAAAACCATGTTGAGGGCAAACACTGTCACCTAAATGCCATTTACCTGCCAGAGCACACCTATATCCATTTTCATTTAGCACATCTGTGTATGTAGTTTTTCCTTCTAAATAAGAAATCGGCTTGTTTTCACAGGAATACCCATTCCAGTACGGATTTTCTCTGCCTGCCTCTTCAAACTTATCTTTATCAATATTTCCGCTTCGTATCCAGTCATGCACACCATGAGAAGAAGGAATATTACCGGTAAGTACAGAGGCTCTTGCCGGAGAGCAGACCGGCGATACACAGTAAAAATTTTGAAACTGCATTCCGCTTTCTGCTATTCGATTTAAGTTAGGTGTATACAATTCTTTTGTTCCCCCACAGTTCATTGCCCATGAGCCTTGATCATCTGCCATGATGAATAAAATATTCATGCGCTATCTCCTCCCTCCACTCTAAATGCAAGTCGGTATCTGATGAAAATGTCAGGGGCAAGAGTACATATTCTGACTGGAAATATGCTTCCCCACAGCCACCCCAACGGTCTCCCAGATACCAGTATTGTGTTGTATTCAACGCCGGATTATAAGTTTTAATAACACCTGTAAGCTGAGATTGATAAGTAGTTTCATCTCCCAGCTCAAAACGATTAGACCATCCATGGTCAATACAACGGGAATATGCGTAAGACGACTGATTTGGCTGCCAGCCTGTACACCCACTGGTCAAAAGGTAATAATATCCATTTCTCTTAAACATTACCGGCGCTTCTCTTAATTCTCCCGGCCATAAAGTACACACCTTACTCTCGATTGATAAATAATCCTCTGTCAAACGATAAATATGCAAATCCTGATTATCTCTTGCAGCAGATATAAAATATGCACACTTATCATCATCTACAAAAAGGGTACAATCTCGTGACATATATCCCATTGGATTAAAGCTTCCAAGATATGTATAATCCCCATCAATGGTATCACACACAGCCACTGCACATCTGGCAAGTTTATAGTCTGCCGGCATCTCCCAATGTGCCCACATCACATATTGTTGCGTTTTTTCATTGTAAATCACCTTAGGACGCTCTATATTACATCCTATTCCGATAGAAGCCTTTTGCTCCGGTATATCCAATCGCAAATCTCTGCCTAAAAATCTGTCCTCCACCTGTGAGTCCAAAGTTAAAATATGATTACAAAATTCCCAATTTAAAAAGTCCTTGGATTTATAGCAGGAAACTTTATTCCTCTGTGTTCTGTTTTCTCCAATCCAGTAATAAATACCGTTTTCTACTAAAATCTGCCCTCCATGAGCATGTAAGATTTCTCCATGATTATCTTTTGGAAGAAACACACTTTTCATTTTAATTCCCGTCCTTTTCTTCAACTGTCCATACTTCCTTTGGCAAAAATTTCTTTGGTGTACCGATTTCTTCAAAATGCCGCTTCAATTTTTCTGTCAACATTTTCTGTACTTTGGCATACTCCGGCTTTCCAAATACATTTGTCATCTGGAGAGGATCTTTTCTCATATCAAACAAAATATGGTCATGGAATTCTTCCTCACACCATCCCTTTCCCACATAAGCAAGTTCAAATTCCGGTGTAAGAATTCCTGCTCTCGGTACATCACTAGGATGAATATAAAGAACCTGCTCTGTTTCTCTATTTTCTAAAAGATGTGTTGACAAGTCTTTCCCCTGTACCTTAAATGGATAAGGAATTCCCAGCATTCCGGCTAATGTAGGAGCAAAATCCACCACATTTATCCATGTATTGCAGCGTCTTTCCTGAATGTTCTTCCATGGCATAGAAATCACACAAGGAATATGATATACACTTTCATAGAGATTATTTTTCTCCATAAGTCCATGTTCCCCCATATATTCGCCATGATCTGTGGTAAAAACAACCATAGTGTTTTCCCATAATCCTGTATCTTTTAAACATTGAATAATTCTTCCAATGTTATCATCAATACATTTTACAGCTCCAAGATATTGAGCTTTCAATCTACGCAAATGTCCTTCTCTTTCGAAAAGTCCATACGGATAATAGTGCAATCTTCCCCATGTATCTCTTTCTGCCCAATCCGGTATTTCTCTTTCCCAGAAGCTTTCCGGTATTTCTACTTTTAATGGGTCAAACATTGTATCATAAGGCGGTCTGACTTCAAATGGTTGATGAGGATCCGGTATACTTACCGTAAATAAAAAAGGGCTTGTATTTTTTAGCTGATTATTTAAAAATTTAATTGTCTCATCTGTAAGCCAATCCGTTGTATAACTTCTTTTATTTCCTACTTCTCTTTTCGGTCTTACTTTTCCATTTTCATAAGCAACAGATTTACAATGTCCAAATTCTACTTTATAATCCCAATCCTCAAATCCCAGAGGATTATATTCTCCTAAGTCATCTCCTCTTTCCTTATGGTCTGCTAAATGCCATTTTCCCAGATATCCTGTATGATATCCTGCTTTTGCAAACGCTTCTGCAAATCCATGTGCATCCTTTTTTACAGGAATTCCATTTCTATATGCTCCGTTTTCGTGGGGATAATTGCCCGTAAAAAAGCACCCCCTTGAGGGGGTGCAGACAGCACTTGGTGTATAAAAATTCTCTAACAGAACTCCATTTTCCGCAAGAAAATCAATATTCGGCGTCTGCACTTCCTTTCCTCCATAACAGCTTAATACATCTCGTCTAAGCTGGTCCACATGTATAATCAATACATTTTCCATGAAATATCATCAACCTTTCACTGAACCAATCATAACACCTTTTACAAAATGTTTCTGAACAAAAGGATACAACACCAGTACCGGTAAAGAAGATACAATAATTACACCATACTGAATTGTTCTTGCAATCTGTTTCATCAATTCCAGAGAATCCGGATCTACAGTTGATGGATCTACAGACTGCCCTGTAATCAAAATATCTCTTAAAATCAGCTGCAATGGATATAAATCACTATCCGTTACATAAATCAATCCATTAAAGAAGGAGTTCCAATGACCTACCGCATAATAAAGTACCATAATTGCAATAATGGATTTTGACAAAGGAATTACTACTTTCAGGAAATACTGGAAAATACCACATCCATCGATTTCTGCAGCCTCCTGCAATTCGATAGGCATTGTATTCAGGAAATATGTTCTGCACAAAATTAAGTTAAATACGGAAAATGAGCCTAAAATCATTAACACATAAGGAGTATTTACGAGCCCGAGACCTTTTACTACTAAATAAGTAGGAATCAAACCACCGGAAAAGTATTTTGTCACAATTAACAGTTTCATGATAATTCCGCGTCCCATCATATCCGTTCTGGACAATGCATATCCTGCCGGAATCGTAATAAATAACGCCAGAATAGTTCCTACAACCGTATAACGAATGGTATTGTAGTACCCTGACCAAATTCTAGGATCTCTAAAAATATACTTGAATCCTTCAAAGGTTACTCCTTTGGGCAAAAGAAGAACTTCTCCTGTGGCAACCAAATTAGGATCACTAATTGATGCAATTATAACAAACCACAATGGATATAAAATAACAACCGAAATCAGAATAACCGTAGCATAAACAATAAAAAGAAATACGATATCTGATTTACTCATTTTTTTCAACTTATTCATTGCCTACTCCTTCCTACCAAAGACTTACATCTGAAACACGTTTTGCAATCTTATTTACTACAACTAACAGCAGCAGGTTAATAACATTGTTAAACAAGCCAATTGCTGCTGAATAGCTAAACTGTCCATTTTGAATACCAATTTTATATACATAAGTTGAAATAATTTCTGAATATTCAAGGTTAATACTATTCTGTAATAAGAACGCTTTTTCAAATCCTAAGTCCATGATTTCTCCGGCTCTCATAATTAACATAATTACCATAGTCGGCATAATGGAAGGTAGATCGATATAAAGCAACCTTTGAAAACGACTTGCTCCATCTACCGTAGCGGCTTCATGAAGCTCCGGTCCAACAGATGTCAATACGGAGATATACATAATAGAGCCCCATCCAATACCCTGTAGTACTCCGGACCATACATAAATGTGTCTAAAATTCTCTGGATTTGATAAAAATCCTACCGGATCAACTCCAAAAATCATTAAAAGCTGGTTTACAACACCATCACTGGATAAGAAAATTAAAATCATACCACAATATACTACCATTGAAATAAAGTGTGGTGCATAAGTAATCATCTGCGCTGCCTTTTTCAAACGTTTCTTAGTAATATAATTTAAGAATAAAGCAAAAATAATCGGCATTGGAAAGCCTGCAATTAAAGAATAAAAACTTAATGACAAGGTATTCCACAGCAAGTCTTTAAACTGAAAAGATTCAAAAAAAGTTTTAAAATGTTCCAATCCAACCCATGCACTACCCCAAATCCCATCATTAGGACGGTAATCTTTAAAAGCCAGCTGTATTCCATACATTGGAACATAACTAAATAATACTACATAAATAACCATGGGAAGAATAAACAAATAGCACACCCATGTTCTCTTTAAGTGTCGAAGAAACTTCCCACTTTTTTTTCCTTTTTTTGTATTTGACATATTTCCCTCCATAAACACAATCTGGTACAGCACTGCACTCACACAAGCACTGTACCAGATTATACTTCTTTGCTATTTATCTGTTTCTAAAGAGTCAACAAATTCCTGACAAAGTTTTGTATATTCCTCTACTTTAAGGGATTTTAGTGTTTTCTGATGTTCTTCCCATTTTCCTTCATCAATACCATTGATTACAGAATCTGCAATAAATTTTTTCAAGTAGTTATCAATGTCAGCTAATAAAATTGTTCTTCTTTCTGAATTTTCCAGAGTAGCTGTCCCGGAAGGAAGTTCCATAACTCCATACTGCATCTGATCATTTACAGCCTCTAATTTATAATCCGGTGGACAATTCTCATCCGTTATTACTTTCTGAGCATATTCATATTTCCAGAGAGAAGGTGTATCACCTGAAAAACTTTCTGCATTTCTATATTCTGCCTTAGACTGATATCCACCATTTTCTTTTAAAGTTGTTTCGTCCATTGTAATAAACTGAGGAATCTGTTCTCCATCCTGTTCCAGAATTCTCCAAGTTACATCCTCTGCACCACGTCCCCAGTCAAGAGCTAATTCCAGACTTGAATTGATATAATCATACCAGCGAACTAAGGCTTCTGGGTTTTTACAAGTTTTGCTGATTACAAAACCACCTGTTCTTGTTACGTTGTTGGTTCCAATCATCTGTGTACCGTCTTTTCCTTTTAATACAGGAACTGCACGATAGTCTGTTTCGTTTACAACACCTGCTTCATTTGCACGATAACCTGCAACAACACCTAAGTTATCTCCGGCTGCACCTCTTGATGCATACTGATCTCCACTAAGTGTAAACGCTTCTTTATCAAACAATCCTTCTTTATACAAGCCGTTCATCCATTCCAATGCATCATAATACCCCTGCTCTGCTGCACTGAAAGTAACTTTTCCGTCCTTTGTGAATACATGGCTGGCTGTTTCTAACACGCCGAAAGGTCCAAAGAGATTTTCAATGGTTCCGCCCCATCCCCAGGCATCGCGGAATGTAAATGGAATTTCATCTGCTTTTCCATTTCCATTAGGATCTTTATCACGGAACGCAATCAATACTTCTTTAAATTCATCAATAGTAGTAGGCATCTGTAATCCCAAATTGTCTAACCACTTCTGATTAATCCACAATTGTGAGTCAATAATATTTTGAATTGCTTCATCTCCTGTTGGCAGTGTATGGATTTTTCCATCTGGTGAGTATAAAGCTGTTGGATAATCGTCTCTTGATTCAAAGAATGCTGTTGTATTAGGTGCATACTCTTTTAACATTTCATCTAACTCTGCTAACTGTTCATAATTCTTAGCCATATCTACAGCACCAATAATTGCATCTGGTAAGCTATCTGTGCTGAACATGATATTAATTTTTTCTTTCCAGCCTGAAGCAGGAATTTCTACCCACTCAATATGAACATTTGTAGCTTCTTCAGCAGCCTTCACACATTCCTTTTCTGCCGCTGATTTTAATGTACTCTTTTGTGGTACTGCAATAGTAAAAGTTTCTTTCTCTTTTAAAATCGGCAGACCTTCTTTATTTAAGTTATCAGATACCTCTCTCTTTTCATCCTTTGAGTCTTCTTTCTTATCTCCACCAGCTGCCCCACAACCAGTTAATAACATAGTACCAACTAAAGCCATACTAATAATACGAACCCACTTGCTTCTCATGTTAATCCTCCTTAACTTTAACATATTGCTTCTTCTTTTTTTATCATCTATGCTGGCCGGCATTTTCTTGATGCTTTATATTCTAAGCAAAAGATTCTTATATGTATATCTCGTATTCTTGAATACTATATTATTTTCTTGTATATTTTCACCTTTTCCCTCTTTCTATATCGTTTTTTTGCATTTTTCAATCATCTATTCAACAAAAAAATATCTTTTCCCTTGAATTTTCACTCCTCACTCTTTAATCTGAAGTTATTTTGAACTCTGCCATACATGATCTGCCATTTCTTCTCGCCATATTAAAAACCAGAACTACACTATTTTCAGTCTTTTCACAAGTAACACTTTCATCCAGAAGGATGCTGTCTCCGACCTTTTTTTTAATAGTAATTTGAATCTGTCCTTGATTTTTCATAGTTGGATCAGAAACAGAAACTTTTAACGTTCCCTTGGCAGTTTCCTGGAGCATAACAGAAGCAGCTCTATCACTTGTTATTCCATTTACATTTCCTCCCTGCTCCCGCCAGAAATTTATTCCTGTAATTCCCAGTTCTTCATGATATACAGCCTGCACCTCACTGCTATTTTCCAATATGCTTACCTTCGGTGCCCTTACGTAATTTTCTGTTTCTTCCGCGCTTGTTTCCGGCAGCAGCACATAACTATAAGATGCGTTTTCCGGATTCTGTCCATGATCCATCCACATTTCCAAATAGTTTTCTGTACTTCCTCCCTCAAAAGTTCCTACGTCTTTCCAGCTTCCATCTGTTTGTCCTCGGCGAACCTGAATTTCTGTATTTTTTTCTGGGAAATAATATCCTGTTCCTTTTGCCTGATTCCCCTCTAAATGTGCCCAGCTCACCCGTTCAAAACATCTCCCAGACACATCCACACTACGTTTGACTAACTCTTTTACGTTAGCTTCTTTTACCGGAATATCTGTTTTCTCTCCATTTACCAGAAACTGATTGCTTCCATCTTTTCTCAGTTTCTTATTCTCAACAATGGTTTCCACCGGAAGCTCCATATTTTTATTGGTAATGCCTGCACCCAAACAAACAATTTCATTCTCAAACATAAACCAAGACTTTTTCCCCTTCAAGTCCGGCGCATAAGAAACAACAGGATCGCCCGGAATTTTTTGGATCTCCCCTGAAAAAGACATTCCGCTAATGCCATAGTTCTCAATGGTTGTTCCTCCTACCCAACTTTCTTTAGAGCAAAAGTCTCCTCCCTGTGCATAACCCGAACTATCCGGTTTACCATTTCCTATATCAACCGGTACTATCGTAGTTCCACAAAGTCTTAAAGGATTTACTGTATTCCAATAATTTTCTGTATACTGATTATCATCATCATAAATATAAGTCATTCCATTATTCTGATGCCATCCAAAGCGATTTTCATGATTCATAATCTCTGTGTTTTGGATACGTTCTGAATACATGGATACTGCAAAAAGATATTTTTTTCTTCTATGAATTACTCTGTCCATAAGAGGATATGATTTATGTACAGGTGCAGTATAACTTACAATAGATGTATTTCTTAAAAGTTTCTGTGCTTTGTGTTTTATGTTTATATCTTCTACATTTTTTAAACTGTCTAAAAAACCTTTATCTGCCTCTACCCACTCTTTTAACATGGCAAATACTGTTTCTTTTGAATTCTCCCCTAAAAAATCCAGCAATCTAATAATAATTTTCATGGCTTCACGTCCTATATCCCGGTTGCTCCATGTTGGTCTGGATACAGAACGCCCTTTCAAACAATCCAACATACAACCTTTATATATGGCATTTCCAAATCCATCCATAATATATGATTCTAAATTTTTCCATACACTAGTCGGATATTTCCATGGTGTTTCGTAAAGTAAATACGGAATTTTAGCAGCTCCCTTCATAAACTCAATCCCATAAGCCCCCAAGTAAGGCACCTTTACATGATCTAAATAAGAACCATCCGAATAAAACCCGCTTTCATATCCCTTATTGGAAATTTTGCTGCTTTCCTCCACATTTTTAATAACAAAAGTCTCTGCAGATGCAAGCATCCCTAGATATACCAGCTCATTATCCTCTCTTAAAGCACCTAATCCCACTGCTATTGTAGAACAGTCAATAATATTTGCCCCTTGCCCCTTGCGATATCCCTGTCCATGGGTGCTGGCAGTTCCAATTCCCCCTTCATGGAAAGGATCCAGTTGAAAAAAGGCAATTCCCTCTGTATATTTCCATATCTGTTCTTTTGTAAGACTGTCAAAAATAATCATTAAAGAAGGAATTAATTCCTTAGGAATACCTATTTCCCATGTCCACCAATTATCTGTTTGGGTTTTCGGCACATAACACTTGTTACATAAAAAATCTAAAATATTGATAATATCTTGCAATAATTCTTGATTTTTATAAAACAGTCCCCCTTCTGCCCCATAAGCTTTACATAAAACCAGAACATTTTGAAAAGCTGATGTAAATTTTATTGCATCGTCTATATAAGGAATGTCTTTGTTTTCTTGTTCTTTCTGATTTTCTTTCCACGGAATGTCTTCACATATTTTCTGCCCCTTATAAAAATACTTATTCCATACGTTCTCTGCATCTCTATGAATCTCATTCAGCAGTTCTCGCCCTTCCTCTGTGGCATTTAATCCTTGCCCTGTCAATAATTGTTTCCATTTCAAACGAATTTTTCTAAAATCATCTTTTGATACATCTGGTAAATGGTTCGGATTTTCATGCAATATTTCCAGTCTCCACTTCCTCTCTTTTCCAGTATCATCTTTAACGCTTACCACAACATTCCCTTTATTTTCTGCTGTTATACATACATCCTGATTAGAAATTTCATCTATTTTTAAGAGATGATCTGCTTTGGCTGCTTCTGCTCTTCGTTCTCCTTCCGCCTCTCCGACCCTTAGCTCTCTCTTAATTTTATAATAACCTGCATTTTTAAGAAAATTGCCATCATATCTTAAAAATCCCGTACTCCAAAACACCTTATTTGAAAAATCTTCTGGTTTTTTTAATCTCATAGTTTGTCCTTTAATAAGTCTTATACTTTTCATGCTTTTCTCCTCTTTCTAATATAAATAACAATATGATTTCATAAATAATAAAGAAAAAAGGCTGAATTTTAAATAAATCCAGTCCTTTTTTCTTTATATAGGCCAATGCAAGCCTCGCTGATTAGACAATGTATAATCCCCCCGTTCCTTATAATCCGGTGTTTCAAGTCCTACAAGCTTTCCATTCTTTATCCACTCTTCTCTGTCCTTTCCATACAAAGAAGAACATAATCTAATCAGCATCTCTTCCTTTACATTTTTAAATTCATCTTTGTCTGATAAATCATGCAACTCATTCTTATCTTGAAGAATATCAAAAATCTGTATTTTATTTCCATACGGATAATAAATCAATTTGTAATTTTCCATACGAATCATTCGTGTAGCTCTATATCCCTCACTGATTTCTCCATATAAGAAATCTCGTCTTTCTTTTTCAAATAACGATCGACCTTCTACAGTATCCGGCACTTGGATATTACATAAATCCAACAATGTTGGCATAATATCTTCCAAACAGGCAATTCTATCATCTATCCTTCCTCTTATGTCAACAATCGGCTTTCCTGAAAAAATTAAAGGTATATGTGCAGAATTCTCATAAAAAGTACGTTTTCCTACCATACCATGGTCAAACAGCATTTCACCGTGATCACTGGTAAATACAAGAATCGTATCATCCAAAATACCTTCTTCCTTTAACGCTCCAATCACCAGCCGAATTTGATGATCAATATGTGTGCATTGTGCATAATACGCTTTTTTCGCTCTTATCATTTCTTTATGAGAATAATATCTTGCCGCTTCCATTAATTCTTTAAAAATAAAACTTTCGTCTTCCCAATCTCCGTATTCCGGTTCTTGTATATCCTGATCAGAATACATATTCCAATATTCTGACAGCGGAACCAGTGGTGGATGGGGAAACGTATATGAAAGATAAAAAAATGCAGGTTTTTCCGGATCTCTTCTCTTGATTTGTTTTACCATTTGACCTGTAGCCCATGTGGTTGGATGGGCATTTTCTCCTAAAGGCCAAGTTCTTGTATAGTAGGTATTGTTTCCCATTCCGTGAAGAAATTCCTGACCGATATAGCCGTTTTCCCCCAACCATATTTGATAATCATCCGGCCCGCCAAATTCGTACCTTCCCTCTTCCTGAAGAATAACATCTTGAAACCCTATACGATTTCTTTGAGGATATACATGTAATTTCCCCACTGCCATAGTATGATATCCTGCCTGATGAAATGCTTCAGCCAAAGTTGTAACCGATGGCATTTTCATTCTATCGCTATAAACCCGATCCCCATGTGCTTTGGGAAATAAACCTGTCATAAGGCTTCTACGTGCCGGTATGCATACCGGGCAAGTACTATAACAATTGGAGTAAGTCACCCCATCTCGTGCCAGTTGATTAATGGTAGGTGTCATAATCTTATCATTTCCTGTAAAATTCAAAAATTTTTCACCCCATTGATCAACTTGAATAAATAAAACATTATACCTTTTCTTTTCCATAATTTTCTTAACTCTTTACTAATCTTTATTATTGCCGTCTTCCCTGTACGCTCCCGGTGTTACGCCTTCGTACTTTTTAAACATTTCAATAAATGCTGTACTGTTGGCATAACGCAAAGTTTCTGCAATTTCAGAAATTTTCTTATCGCTGCTTTGCAACATTTCTTTTGCTCTCTCCAGTTTAATCTGCTCTACATACTGTGAAATTGTGATTTCCATATTCTTTTTAAAGAAATGGCTGAGATTAGATACCGAGGTTTCAAAATAAGCGGCTATATACTTCACACTGAAATTATCGTCCAAATAATGCTCATGCACATAACTTAGCACATCTACAATATCACGTTTTTTATATCCTGATGTTTTTTCCTGAACAGGCTTTGGAAGCATCTCTGCTTTTTTCTTCATATCCTCTAAAAATCGTTTAGCAAAATCATCTATAGACTCATTTGCATTCTCTTTTTCTTCTAAAACTTTGTTCATACTAATGCCGAAAATTCTGGATACATCCCACAAAATACCTGTTATCATTGTGGTATCTATTTGCTTCATATAATCTGAAATTTCATCAATCAATAAAGCTGCCCTTGTGCCATCACTGTTTTTTACTGCTTCTTTTAAAGACATAACTTCTCTTTCCGGATATAGATTTTTTTCTTTGCTTCCGGGCAGTTTATTCATTCTCTCCTTTGCCTGCTGGTACGATTGCCGCAATTTACTAATATCTGTAGTTAAATCTCCAATTCCAATCTGCACATTTCCTGTAGCCAGTGTGGTAATCTTCTTTTCCAATTCTCTGGCAGATTCATCTGTACATACAAGATAAATCAGCATCCCTTCTACAATTTCAATTCGATATGCAGTAGAAACACTATATTTATTCATCTGCTGTCCAAACCATTCATAATATCCCTTATTTTCAGGAATATTATCTGGCAGAACCACAAAAAATTTATATTTTCGATTAATATAAATCTTACTTTCCAGACATCTATTCCATAATTCTTCCTGTGGGCGTACCTCTTTTTGCAAAAGCTCATATAAACAGCTCTCTATTCTGAGCCCATTTCTTTCTTCCTCCAGTTCCTCGTTATGCAAAATTAATTTTCTATAGTTCTCATATCGTATCTTTGAAAAGAAACATGCCAGCACAACACCAATTCCAAGGCTGCACAGCACCCATATTGCATAGCCTCTTAAATAAATATTCAAACTATCCGTAATACTTTTTTTAGAAATCATTCGGGTATATTTAAATCCGCACTCCATATCACTTTGCCATACATAAGCGTCCTTATCTGAAAGTGCTTTTTCAAAACTTTTCTCCCAATTGTCCTCTATTTTCCAATTTTCTGTAGTATAGAGAACTTTATCCTGATAAGTAAGAAAAATTTTATCTTCTTCTGACTGTTCAAACTGAGAATTGATTTTCCGATTTCTCACAGGAAATAGTAAATATTTTGTCTCTTCCCCTTTAGAGGTCCATGTTCTGATTGCAGTAACAAACAGAATCCCCTCCTTTTTCTCTCCCTGTAAAAGAGCCCTGCAGGCTACCACCCCTCCCTCTAAATTTTCAGCATTTTCAAAAATTTCTGTCTCTATCTGACAAATTTTATCAAAAAATAATTCTTCCGAAAATAAACCTACAGAAGATAAAACAATTTCCTTTTTCTCATCATATAAATAAATCCCATCCACAAAGGGAATTTTATCTTCTTGTTCTTTTAAATCATCTTCTATGTCCAAATAAACATTTGGTGTATCCCAATATAATTCATTATAAATTTTGTTAAATCTGCATTTATCCCCAAAGTCCCTAATAACGGTTGTCTGTTGTTTTAGGAAATCATCCTGACGTTCAAAAGTCATTTTTACTTCATTCTCTACTTTTTCATATTGATGTTTTTTAAATAAATCTAACACACAAACGCTAATAATAAGAAAAGGTATCAATAAGATTATGTTGTATGTCATAACAAATTTTAAGTATTGTGTCTTTCTTTTCACTGTTTTTCCCCCAAAAGTAATATTGATTCAGAAAAATTATAGCATTTCAGTAGTATTTCTTCAACTATGAATGAGCAAATCCAAAATATTGCACAAAATAAAGATACCCTCTAATGAATGATGTATAATCGAAGTACCAGCAAACAACATACTCTCGCAAACAAGGGGTGTCCGTTGCAAACAGCCTGTTTATTGTATTGGGGATGATGTCACTACTTCACATACCCAGTCTTCGTTATCGGCTCTGTATCCAATCGAAGCAGCGTATTTTCATCAATCACATTTAAAAGGCTATTAGGATTACAGATATTTCTCTCTACGGATATCAGTCTGTGAATTCCTTCCTATGTTTCCAGTACAGACAGCTTAGGTTTCAACAGATTGTTTTCCGTCTTTCCCATTGTTCCAGGACTATAACTCTGATTTTTATGTCTCATCCATTTCCTGCATATACTGTTTCATCATCCCGATTCTGAAACAATTAATCCATCCTCTCACTCTCTCATTAACCCGCTTGCTTGTAACTGTTAATGTTCTTGCGATAGCCTTCTTTTCAGGTATTCTATTAGTTACAAGTGCCTGTCTGATTGCATTATGGCAGCTTCTGCCGGGTCTGAATCCATAGCTGTTGTCACCAAAAACTTCTTTGTAAATGTCAGATATTGTCCGTGCAATTGCCTGTCGAATCATTCTGTCAAGGGCTATTCGTATTCCTTGGTTGCGTTCCTGCTTTTCCTGTCCATCCGATTTTTGGCTCATGTATTATTATAAATATAACGATTTGTACTATAAATCGTTTCAATCCTTCAGCTTTTACACCTACTATGAACATCATCTGACTTTCTAAACCTTATCCACTAATGCTGCACATCGGTATCTGCCATCATCGCCATAAGGTTAAATGGCGGCAGAATGCTGTCAATTTTTTCCAGCAGAGCATCGTCAAAATGATTCCGCACTTCGCATGTTTCATCAAAAATCATAGTTGGCTCCTGCTCTTTTTCCACAGACGGCCATGCAGGCAGGTTTTCCTGTGTCGGCACCCCGTTCTTAGCAAAATTCATAAAGGCCCCAAACATCTGCTCTTCCAGTTTCTCAGTAACGCCCGGAATAGAACACACTTCCACCAGTTCGGTGTTATGGAAGAAAAATGGAATATCCGAACAGTGCCATGCAATTTTTCCCATCATAGGAAATTCCACGTTAAACTGGTACAGATAGGTGCCTGCCTTTTCTCCTTTGGCATGCATGGCCGCCAGTTTTTTAGAAGGCCGGCGCATAACACGGTCAATATTCAAAAGGTCGGTAAAGTCTTTACCCGGATAAGTTGCTTTGAAAAGTGTTTCCATTTCCCCGGTGTGTTCTCCGTATACCTTGCTTACCATCGCGCGGCGTTCCTCATCTGTGAGCGCTTTCTTATCAAACATCTGCGGCGCAAAAGCAAATTCTCCATAAACAGAACCTATCATCACAGGAATTTCATAAGCATGCTCTCTCATGCCAAACTGCAGCGGATTCCCCTGAAACCAGTCATTGGCCTGCGGTCCGTTTCCCACATAAGCGCCTGTAGCAGCCACCTGTGGCATCACCTTGGTATATACCTGAACAAGCTGTGCATAAGGAATGGTCTCCAGTTTCTCTACCTCCTCTTTTGTCCAGCCAAGTTCGTTCAGCATGGCGGTAACGATGGCTTCCCCGTTGCCTCTGCTGGACGGAAGTAAGTTTTCATCTGCAACACCACTCATAATTAGGCTCTTGTGGAATAATCCGTCTGCTGCCGGAATCTGCATCAAATCCGCTACCTTCATACCGCCGCCGGACTGTCCGAAGATGGCGACGTTGTCCGGGTCTCCGCCGAAAACAGCAATGTTGTCATGCACCCACTGCAGGGCAGCCACCATGTCTGCATGTCCGGCATTTCCGGAATTATAATACTTCTCACCAAAAGGAGATAAGTCCAGATAACCCAGAATATTCAGTCTGTGGTTAATAGAAACGACTACCACATCCCCTTCCATACACATATTATGTCCGTCATAAGCCACCTGCTCAATGGAAGAACCGGCAAAATATCCACCTCCGTGAAGCCATACAAGAACCGGTTTTTTCGCATTTTTATCCAGCACTTTAGTCCAGATATTCAGGTTCTGGCAGTGCTCGTCCATCGGCCAGTAACGGTGTGGAACCATAAGCTCTGCTGTCGGCGTTTCCTGTGTCATCAGCGGACACACAAATCCATAAGAGCAGGCGTCCCGGACTCCGTCCCAATGGGAAGGAACCGGCATCTGAAACCGCTCTGCATAGGCATAGGGAATCCCTTTAAATACATAACTGCCATCATAAAAATATCCTTTTAATTTTCCAGAGGTTGTTTCCAATACCGGAACTTCATCATACTGAAATGTTTTTAACATCATTTTTTCTCCTTTTAAAATTTTACTGTTTGGTACACCCCTTTATTATTATCCAAATAAGTCTTACCTCCAGTGTAGTAAATTTTTTCGCACATGGCAAGAGTAACAGAAAAACCCTGACAAAATCAGGCAGAATGCCTGGAATTGTAAGTAAAATTAAGCATATGGGGGGATTACCATGGATTCGAAATAGTAGAATAAAATTTTTTCATGTGATAAAATTACTATAATAGTTCATTCATTGGCCAGAGGTGTCGAAGATGATGGAACACCCTTAGAAGTTACCGTTTGGAGGTTAAATAATGATTGGATTAAAACGAGGAACGATAAAACTGTGTGAACACGAAAAAGAATGGGAAACTGAAGCTCAGAATACAATTTCTCGTTTGAAGCAAATCCTGGGTAATGTCATAAAAGATATTCAGCATGTGGGGAGCACCTCTATACGTTCCATAAAGGCAAAACCCATAATTGATATTGCAGTCGCAGTTGATGATTTTGATAATATGCTCCGTTTTGAAAAAGAATTAAAAGACAATGGCTTTTACTATCGCCCCAATGCCCAAGCATCTGTCAGAGGTCAGTTGTTGTTTGCTTGTGGTAATTTTTATGAAGGTACGGGAGATGTGCAAACTCATTTCATCCATGTCGTCCGTACAAATAGTATGGATTGGATAAATTACATAAATTTTAGAGATTATCTTAACAACACACCTTCGGTTGCAAAAGCGTATGAAGCCCTAAAGATATCGCTTGCCCTGCAAGCTCCCATTGATAACGGCAGAGAAAAGTATCTCAAAGGAAAACACGATTTTATCGTCTATACTCTGAGAAAAGCACTTGTAAAATCCTATCTCGGAAAGACAGTAAATATAAAAATAGACCGACCTATTGGAAGCATACACCCTAAACACCCAGGCCTTGCCTATCCCATTAATTACGGATATATACCAAATGTATTCGGTGGTGATGGTGAAGAACTCGATGTATATTTGCTTGGTATAGATGTTCCTGTCGAAGAATACACGGCCCGTATTATCGGAATCGTTCATCGCCATAACGATGTGGAAGATAAGCTGGTTGCCGAACCTGAAGGATTAAATTTCAATCAAAATAAAATTTCAGAAGCAGTTCATTTTCAGGAACAATATTATGAAAGTGAAATTGAGATATGCAATTAATAGATAATTGTCTAAAAAGCCGGTTGGGGCACCTTCCTTACGAAGGGTGTCCCAACCGGCGCCTTATGATGAATCCTCAGTTCATCATTCTTTCTTCTTTACGCTTTTACTGCCCCGTTAGTCACGCCCGCGATAATCCATTTCTGGCAGAAAATATACACCAGAAGAATCGGAATCAATACCAGCAGATAAGACGCAAAGGCCAGATTGTACTCTGTATTAAATTGTCCCTTGAACACATACTGTGCAAGCTGTAAGGTCTGATATTTCTCTTCGCTTAGAA
This sequence comes from Blautia sp. HCN-20427, assembly GCF_037890365.1. NCBI lineage: Bacteria > Bacillati > Bacillota > Clostridia > Lachnospirales > Lachnospiraceae > Blautia > Blautia sp. HCN-20427. The sequence goes on from NZ_JBBKBX010000012.1 coordinate 41,687, forward strand.
GCACCAAAGGCATGGAAAAGTCATTCCAGGTCCACATAAAGGACAGAATAGCCACGGTAGCGCTCATAGGTTTCATCAGAGGAAAAATAATTTTATAAAAGGTCTGAAACGGAGTTGCACCGTCAATGTACGCTGCTTCGTCCAACGCCGGAGGTATGGACTTTACAAATCCCGTATACAGGAAAATATTCATCGGAAGGCCAAAAATAATATACAGGAAAGTAATTCCGAAAATATTGTCCATGTGGAAAGCAGAAGCCTGTTTTACCAATGGCAGCATAATAACATTGAAAGGAATAAACATGGCGCTGACAAAGTAATAATAAGCCAGGTTGAAAAGTTTACTCTTATCTTTATTCCTTGTAATAGCATAAGCTACCATAGAGTTTGTGAGAATGGTAAATACCAGATTGATAACCGTGATAAACAGAGTGTTCATAAACTTTCTCGGATAATCCGTCATCACCCAGGCGTCTGCGAAGTTCTGCAGGCGGAGTTTTTTCGGGAAAGACAGCACATTCGCCATTTCTGACGGGTCTTTCACCGCAATCAGCACTGCTATGTATAAAGGTCCGAGGATAAACACCACTGCCAGCAAAATCAGCAGTATGGTCATGGGCCAGTTGTATTTTTCTTTTACATGACATTTACTTTTTCCCATCAGTTCATCTTCGCCTCCCTCTTCTCAAGTACTTTCAGCTGGAATATAGAAATTCCCGCAATAATCAGAAACAGAATCACCGCATTGGCTGACTGGTATGCGAACTGTCCGCCGTCAAAGCCTCGTTTGTAAATCAACACAGAGATACTGGTTGTGGATGTACCGGGACCGCCGCCTGTCATTGCCATAATCTGGTCGAATGCCATAAGGAAGTTCTTCACGCTCAAAACCATATTAATGGTAAAGAACGGGGCAATTAACGGGAAGGTAATCTTGGTAAATCTCTTAAATCCTGTTGCTCCGTCCAGGTCTGCTGCTTCATATACGTCACGGTCCACAGTCTGCAGGCCGGACAGGTAAATCAGCGTATTAAACGCCATAGCCTGCCATACAGTTACGAACAAAATTCCCAGCCATGCGTGATTGGTTCCCAGAATGTTGGTGCTCAGCGCTTCAATTCCCAGTTTCTGTCCCCAAAGAGGAATGACATTGCCGAAAATAAAGTTAAATACAAAGCCGATAATGAGGGTTCCCAGCATATAAGGCAGGAAATAAATTGCCTTAATCGTGTTTTTGAATTTGATTTTTGCATTCAGACCACAGGCAAGGGCAAGACTCAGAACGTTTACCAGAATTGTGGCGCACAGCGCAAATTTAATGGTAAAGGCATAGGTCTGTCCCATGGCCGGGTCTTTGAAAAACTGAATGTAGTTCCGAAATCCTACGGTATTCCAGATACCATACCCTTTCCAGTCGGTAAAGCTGTAGAAAATACCCTGCAGAAACGGTATGGTATGGAAAATAAAGAACAGAATCATAAACGGAACCACCATAAAATAAAACGCTTTGTTGACAGTGGATTTCTTTCCGTGTTTTTTCTTCATTCTTCTACCTCTTAGTTCACGTTCAATGTGTCATAATCTGTATCCAGCTTCTTTAAAGTAGCTGCAATATTTGCAGAATCGTCTTTGCCGTTTTCTTTTTCCAGGAAGAAATTGGACAGTGCTGCACTTAAATCAAAACCGCTTGGATAGTAATGGTCTGGGAAGTCTACTACATTACCGGCTTCAATGTCTGCCTTTACACCTGCAACGCTTGGATCATTCTGCTCTACACCTTTTACTGCGGAGAAAGCAAACTGTTCATCTGCATAAAGCTGTGCGTTTTCTTCCTGTACCATAAAGCTGATGAAGTCTTTTGCACTGTCTGTATCACCGCAATTTGTTGTAATACCCAGAAGCACATCCACGCCGGAGGTTACTTTGTTTTTCTCTACATCATCTGTAGCCGGAAATTTAAACTGGTCAATGTTGACATCTGGATTTGCTTTTTTGATTTCTGTAATCGCCCAGCTTCCGTTCATCATCATGGCAGCTTCACCTGCTGCAAATTTCTTGTTTCCGTCATCATAAGAAGTTCCCATATAGTCTTTCTGGGCGTGTTCTACCAGCTTCAGATAATTTTCCAGAACTGCTTCATGAGTACCTTCAAAAGTTGCTTTTCCTTCTCTCTTATCATTGTAGAAGTTTTCCGGCTGCATAACCGGCGCCATCGAGTTCCATGCCGGAAGAATGGTCCATGCGTCTTTAAAGGTCAGTTCAAAAGGTGTTACTCCTGCTGCCTCTAATTTTTCACAGGCTTCCATTAATTCAGAAAATGTAGTTGGAATTTCAACACTGTTTTCTGCAAAAATATCTTTGTTGTAAATAATTCCGGAAGAGTTTGTTGCATAAGGAACACCGTAAGATTTTTCTTCCTGGTCTTTGTTCAAAGCATACAGCATATTGATGTAAGATTCGTTAATATTGTCCAAAAATGCTTCCCCGGATAAGTCTGTCAGAACTCCTGCAGACTGCAGCTCCGCGTAGTTGAAGTCACCGCCCATAGCCACCATATCGGGAAGGTCGTTCTTTGTCATGCGGGTTTTCAAAACCGTACCTGCGTCTGCCGGCTGTGTTAATTTTACAGTTACTTTATCCTGAGATTCATTGTACGCATCTACTAATTTCTGTAAAGTTTCTTTATTTTCTGTCTTTGTACCGAAAAGTTCCAGTTCTGTCTTTCCGTCTGAAGTCTTCTTTGTTTCTTTTCCCGTTTCTGCACTTCCGCCGCTGCAGCCAGCCAGCAGACTCATACCCATCACTGCAGCAAGTCCAAGTGCTGTTAATTTTTTCCCTTTCATAAAAAAATCCTCCTTATAATATTCCTTTGGGGTCTCTTGCCCTCTATCTGAAATTTATTATAAGGAGAATGGCTTTTTTTCGGTATAAATTATCTGATATGACGAATAAAAAATTTCTTACTGGTTTCTATATTGCTCCGGTGTCATAAGATAATGCTTTTTAAAGGTCTGTATAAAGTAGGACACATCATTATATCCCACGCAAAGCGCCACGTCACTGATTTTCAGTCCGCTTTCGTTTAAAAGTTCTGCAGCTTTCTGCATCCGCAGTTCTATCAGATATTTGGAAAAGGTCTTCCCCGTCTCCGCCTTAAAGAGGCGGCTTAAATAACTGGGATTGACAAAATACTTGTGAGCCGCCAGTTCGTTGACCGTAATGTCGTGCTGATAATTCCACTCCAGATATTTCAGCAAGTCTTCTATAATGGAAGATTTCTGTCCTTCCCCCTCCGACACATCAGAAAGCAGGTCAAAAATATAGCGCTGCAGTTCCTCCATAGAATGAAAGGCGTACAAATCCGTCTTAAAATTAAACAGCAGATAGGAACTCTTATCCGTCTCTCCACTGTCCTGACCTCTTTGAGTAGTATACACCTTATTAATCACATTCATAATCTGAATCAACGAAGTGAAAAGGGAATAAATACTGATTTCCTCTCTGTTTTCACACTGCCGGAACAGCTTTCGCGCCATGTTTACTGCGTCCTCTGTCCGGTTTTCTGTCAGACACCTCTCCAATTCCATCTCCTCTGCCTGGGCAAACAACTGTACCACGTTCACTTCCGCTTCGTAGCGGTATATCTGCTGCTCCGGCTGCAAAAGCCGCTGGTTTATGGCATATACTGCCTCCCGGTATGCGCCTGCACCCTCTTTTGCACTGGTTTCCGTTCTTTCATGGCACTGGCTGACGCCCAGCTGCAATTCTGCCCCTGTTTTATTCCAACAGGAGACCAGTTTCTTTCTAAGAAGCGCCTCTGGCAATTCCTTTCTGTCGTCAGCTTTCAATATCAGAATAAATTCCTGTTTGGGATAAAAATAGGCTGCACTGCTTTCCTCTTGCCGGAAAATTCCCAAAATGCTTTGAATCTGCTCTTTGGACAACTGCTGATTTCTGCTCTGAACCGCTGCAAGATACCAGGCATCCTCCTCCATTTTCTGAAATAAGTCCCCCAGAATCTCTTTTGCCGCTGCCTCGTTTTCCAATATATGAGAAAAGTCCATGAACTCTCCCCTGCGAACCGCCAGTTGTTTCTCTATTTTCTGCCGCAGCTTCTTCTGCTCTTCTTCCACTCTCTGCACTGCTTTTTCCAGTTCTTCTTTTTTCACCGGTTTTGTCAGATAATCCTTCACTCCATAGCGGAGGGCCGTAGCTGCATAATCAAAATCTGCATATCCACTTTGGATAATCACGCTGGTTTCCGGGAATTTTTCCCGCACCTGTCTGGCCACTTCCAGTCCGTCCATATCCGGCATCCGAATATCTGTCACCACCAGGTCAGCCCCCTCTTCCCCCAGAAGTTCCAGTACCTCCCTGCCGTTTTCCGCTTCCTTACAGAATTCTATCTCCCGGGTCAGTTCCCCAATCCTTTTCACCAATGCCTTTCTGGCAAAAAATTCATCATCTGCAACAATTACCCGCATCTCTTTCCCCTCTCTTTTCCTGTGAAACTTCGATTTCCTTCACCCGCAGATATACCCGGGTATATTTCCCCGGACAGCTTTCCAGCCAGATACCGCAGGAATCCCCATAATAATTTTTAATTCTGGCGTTTACATTGCGAAGTCCAATACCGGCTGCCGCCTCAAATCCCACTTCCCCTGCAAGGGCTTCATTCATGGCCTGCACCTTCTCTTCTTCCATGCCCACGCCGTTATCCTCCACCATAAGGACAATGGTTTTGTCTGCCTCCCTGCATCCTTGGATACGCAGAATGTCCTGCTTCTTTTTCCCGGTAAATCCGTATTTATAAGAATTTTCCACAATGGGCTGCAAAATGAACTTCAATATCTTACAGTCAAGCAATTCCTCCGCCACAGAGATTTCCACAGAAAACCGCTCCGGAAAAAGGATTTTCTGAATACACATATAATTCTCTGTCTGGGTGAGTTCTTCCCGTATAGAAACAATTTCCCTTCCGTCAATATTGTACCGGAACATATCGGACAATCCGGAGGCAATCTCCGGTATATAGTCCACATCCTGCAGTTGGGCTATGGAACTGATGGTATTTAACGCATTGTACAGAAAATGGGGATTTATCTGAAACTGCAGCATTTTCAACTCTGCCTGCTTCTGATTCAGTCTATAAATATACTCTTTAATAATATTATCGTTAATTCGCTTCGCCATGGCATTGTAACTCTGTATCATCTGCTGAATTTCCTCAGTGCCCTCTGATTTTTTCTGAGGAAACAGGGAAATCTCCTGTCCCTCTAAAGAAACACCCGCCACACTTCCCATGAACTCAGACAATTCCTTTACCGGGCGGCTGACCCATTTGGCCAGGGCATAGCTGCCTGCCGCAGTAATCAGTATCACCGCAGCCAGTACTACCAGCAGTACGGACATATTGCCCAGAATCTGCAGCGCCAGTCCCCACACCGGAAGATACTGTACCAGATACCACCCCGTATCTTCATGCTTTGTCACAGAAATCACAGACTCCTGCCCATGCAGCTTCAAAAGCCCCTGTTTTTTCTCCGTCTGCACCAAAGTTTTGCATTTTTGTATCAGTTCTTCTATGGTCTCTGTCTCAGAAGCGTCTCCCTTTTGCGAGTCAAACAAAACCTGTCCCTCTCCCAGAATCAGAAATTCAAAGCTTTGATTCATTTTCGCAGAGCGATACCACTGATTGGACAGCTTATCAAAATCCAAGTCCAAATATATAGTAGCTATGGGTTCCTCCTGTACAATATTCCACACAGGGCGGATAACAGACACTACTTTATGCTCTACCAGACTAATGGTTTCCTTGTGCACCGGACTGAAATAGCCCGGCATACCTTTTTCCCAGTGTACATCTTTGGTCAACCTGTCCATTCTCTCAATATAATCGTCTTCTATTTCCTCTACGCTCTTATAAAGTCTGCCGTCTTCTGTCACAATCACAGCACGCAGCACATCATGCCCCATATCCACCAGCAGCTTCAGATACTCTTCCAGATTTTCTTCTGCAGCTTTCTGACTTTCCGGGTCAATATCACTGTCATCACTGCACAGAAGATTGCGGATTTTATCATCTGAAAAATGCAGGTACAGAAAAGAATCTGTATTGTCCAGAACACTGTCCAGGTTCATAGCAAGCTGCTGATTGTATTCCTCCATGTGCTCAATTTCCGTCTGCATTTCTCTCCGGTAGCTTCGGATAAAGAATACCAGAAAAGCCAGAAGAGAAACCGCAAACAACGCTCCGAATCCATACATCATTTTCTGTTGAAAAGACTTCTTTCCCCCTCTTCCCCTCATTTTCTTCTCTCCTTTGCTTCCAGATACACATCCTTATACTTTTGCAGACTTTTCGTATATTCATCCAAATATGCATCTATCTCTTCTTCACCTGCGTCCGGCATTAGTTCCAGAATATCCTTATCCCGGATAACGCTGGTCTGCAAAGGCAGCCAGGACGCGTCCATAACCGCTTTGCCCTCCCGCAAAAGCTCATGTACTCTGGGAGCATACTCCGCCCGGTCTCTGCTTCCTTCCATACTGCCAAGAGAACATTCTGCATCCAGATAAGTCTGCAGATTCTCCGGTTGCATTAAAAATTCCACAAACTGCTCTGCTTCCTCCGGATACTTACAGTCTTTGGAAATTCCCACGCTGCTGTCTATCCACATCGTCACAAGCTGCTCACTGCCTTTATCCACAGGAAAAGGGATAAGTTCCAGGTCCATTTGTGGATTTCTCTCCATAATGCTCTCATAGGCCCAGCTTCCCTGCATAAACATAAAGCCTTCTCCCGCTGCAAACTTTGTCATGGCTTCATCGTAATTCAGATTGCTGCATTCCTCTGTCGTATACGCATGCAGTTCTATGAGTTTTTCCAGGGACCCCCGGCTGACCGGATCCTCTGTAAAGGAAGTCTGACCTGTGGCCACTTCGGTCCAGAAATTTTCAAAATTCCCTCTGGACGCGCCTTCTATACTTTCCCAGTTCTGGTGCACGGTCCAGCTTTCCTTGTCTGCAAAGAGAAAAGGAACCTTGCCCCGCTTCTGTATTTCCCGGGACACCTGACACAATTCTTCATAAGTTTTTGGAATTGCAAGCCCTTCTGCCTGAAACAAGTCTTTATTGACATAAACCCCCTCAAAGCTCATAGCCAACGGCATCTGGTAAATATGGGAATCGTAACGAAGATACGGCAGATATTCCTCCTTAATCCGCTCTGCACAGTTCATGTCATCCAGAGGCCGAAGACAATTTCCCATAACATATTCAAAAGTTTCCACACTCTGCAGCCCGCCCAGTTCTACAATATCCGGAAAATCTCCTTCCACAGCAGAAATCCGCAGAGCCGTGTCTGCATTGGTATTCATATTCTGATAGACTTCTATCTCATCTTGAGATGTATTGAATTTTTCAATAATTTCCTCTAAAACCTCATAAACCTCCCGCTTCCGGTTGTAAAATTCCAGACGGACTTTTTCCTTTTTCTCCTCCGTCTGCTGCTTTTGGCAGGCAGGGAGCAAAAAGAGAGCAGAGGTGAAGAAGATACCTCCAAATATATAGATGTATTTTCGTTTCATGTTCCTACTCCGTGTTTCTTACTTCGCAACATCTTATTCAACTTCCTATTAAAACCTTCTTTCCGTGAAAAGCAAAACCATATTTTCCAGTCCCCATATGGCATTTCCTGCTCCTTACTGCCTGCAATTTTGAGATAACCGCTAGCCAGAAAAAGGCTCCAGATTGCATTTTTTGTCTAAATCAAGCTGATGATACACAATTTGTTCATCCATCTGCGTTGTAATACTTTCTCCGGCCAACAGGCATTCAAAGGATTCTTTTATCTGGCAGGAACCTTCACGAATCACTTTTCCTATCAGGCTATTGCTGCTTGTATTCGCCCAGTAGGGTCCCACCTTTTGTTTGTCCAGATAATGAATCACAGACCACGGATTATAAATATCTGTCTTATTTCCAAATGTAAAACCATCGTACCAGCGTTTTACCTCACGGAATTTATCAGAAAGTCCATACGCTTTTAAGAACAGATTATTACTGATAATATCTTCAAATTCCTGATATCCTATGGATACCCTTCTTAACATCGTACCTGCCTCCTTTCGTTGCCGGAAATCGGATTTCTTTCTATCTGTATTGCTCTTTCTTCATTATATCTGTTATGGCAGGAAAGAACAACCGGTTTTTCGTTACAGAAAAATGTAAAACTGCCGCTTCATAAGCCTTCACTCTTACAAAGCAGCAGTCCTTATCTCACACCTTAAACCGATACCCCACCCCCCAGATGGTCTCGATATACTGTGGTTTCGCCGTATTAAATTCAATCTTCTCGCGAATCTTCTTAATATGCACCGTCACCGTTGCGATATCTCCGATAGATTCCATATCCCAGATTTCCTTAAACAGCTCATCTTTGGTAAATACCCTGTTTGGATTCTGGGCCAAAAACGCCAGCAAATCAAACTCTTTGGTCGTAAAATTTTTTTCCTCCCCGTTTATCCACACTCTTCTGGCAGTCTTGTCAATCTTCAATCCACGGATTTCAATAATATCATTTTCCTGCACCCCGGTGCCAATCAATCTTTCGTATCTGGCCAGATGAGCCTTTACCCTTGCTACCAGTTCGCTGGGGCTGAAAGGTTTTGTCATGTAGTCGTCCGCTCCAAGACCCAGACCCCGGATTTTATCAATGTCATCCTTCTTTGCAGACACCATGATAACCGGCGTATTTTTCTGATTTCGGATTTCCCGGCAGATTTCAAAGCCGTCTACCTGCGGCAGCATCAAATCCAGAATAAACAAATCATAGTCCTCTTCCAGAGCTCTTTTCAGTCCTACGTCTCCCCGGTTTTCAATTTCCACCTCAAATCCGCTCAGTTCCAGATAATCCTTCTCTAAATCTGCAATCGCCTCTTCATCTTCAATAATCAAAATCTTACTCATTGACTGGTACCTCCTGATATTTTCTAAGAACAAAATACATCACTGTTCCGATATTTTCCTTGCTTGTCGCCCAGACCTTTCCGCCATGGTCCTCCATAATCTTCTTTACAATGGAAAGCCCGATTCCGCTTCCGCCCTTGGAAGAATTTCGTGAAGAATCTGTACGGTAAAAACGGTCAAAAATATTAGGCAAATCTTTGGCCGCAATGCCCTTTCCGTTATCCTCGATTTCCACCTGAATGAAATCTCCCACGTCCTTTACCCGCAGGTTAATCCGCCTCTGCCTGCCTGCATCTGTATATTTCAGAGAATTGCTCACAATGTTATTGACAACCCGTTTAATCTGCTCTGCATCTGCAATGACCAGCACTTCCGGCTCCACATAGTTGGAATAAGAAAATTCCACATTCTTGGAACTCAGTTCCATTTTCAAATCTTCTGCGCAGTCATCAAAAAAGTCTGTAACCGAAATTTTATTAAAGGTATACGGAATTTTATTGGTATCCATTTTGGAATAAAAGGTCAGTTCATTAATCAGCCTGTCCATCTCATTGGCTTTGTTGTAAACCGTTTTAATATAACGCTCCATTTTCTCCGGGGTGTTGGCCACGCCGTCCATAATTCCCTCTACATAGCCCTTGACCGCTGTGATAGGCGTTTTTAAATCATGGGAAATATTGCTGATAAGCTCTTTACTCTCCCGGTCAAACTCTATTTTTTCCTCGGCATTTTCCTTGAGCCGCTGGCGCATATCTTCGAAATCCTGGCACAATTCTGCGATTTCACTTACACCTTCTGTAGATACGGAAAAATCCAGATTTCCCTCCTTAATCTTTCTGGTGGCAGTGCGGAGTTTGTCCAAAGGCGAAATCACACCGCGGTAAATCCACCAGGTCAGTCCCAGCGCTGTAACTGCCAGAATAATAATCACCGTTACCAGCATATTGCGAAATAATTCTTCTGTCTGCGGAAGCGTCTCTAAAATGTTGGAAACAATAAATACATTTCCTTCCTGTACCTCTTCTGTATGAAAATCCACTCTTTTTACAAGGGCCTGTACCTTACCGCCCAGATACATACCGTCGCTGGCACTGGTGGTAAATTCCTGTACCTTTGCCAGCTTCTTTACAAGCTCTGAAGGGTAATCCTCGCACCCATAATAAATAATTCTGTCATCCTCGCATACCAGAAGATACGAATACATACTCTGCAGCTCTTTGTTCAGTTCAGTCAGATATTGAATATTTTCAAATTTTTCCGGTTCTGTATCCGCCACCTTCTGAATTACCTGTGCCTGTTCATTTGTCAGATTATTTACAAGCTCTGCTGTATTCGATAAACTCTGGTAAGTGGGATTTTCAATGCCATACTGTTTTTCAATTACTTTAAACTGATACTGAGAAAATGCCCAGAAGGCCAGCCCCGTAAAAAGAAGGGGTTCCAGCACAATGATAAAGAAAGAAATGATGATTCTTGTTTTTAATTTCATGACTATTGCCTCTCCGCCAAAGTTATTCTAAATCTTACTTATGTATATTATAGCATAGTTTTTTCTCTTTTCCTCTAAATAATATAGAATCAAATCTAAACTTTCTATAAAAAACCTGTCAAAATCTTTTGACTTTCTGCAAAACTCACTCTAAAATAATAAAAAAATGGTAATACAAACGAAGGAGAAATCATGTTTATAGATAAAGGCCAACTGCTTTCCAGTTTAACACAATTATATGATACCCAGATTACCCAGGCGGTTTCCCTCTATTCCCATCCCGGAATGGGCAAAAGCCGGCTGCTGCAGGAGTTTTCACAGGAGAGAACCGTACTGTACTTTAAAGCCCCTGCCCTTCCTTTTGAGGAGATTTTTTCTCTTTTCCAACAGCTTTGCATCCGCAGACTGGGTACTTCTTATGAAAACACAAAAAAATTTGCAGATATTTTCAAACTGCTTTCCAAAGACTCTGTCCGTGAACCTGTGGTTCTGATTCTGGATGACTTCGTCAACTGGACTGCCGCAAACCGGCGTTTTCCCACTATGCTGAGTTCGCTGATACAACGGGCGGACCCAAAATCCCGGCTTTTTGTACTTTTGTGCAAGCCGGCCTCCTTATATGAAAAAGAAAGCCCCAGAGAAGCTGCCTCTTTCCTCCTTGAGCCTTTTTCATTCTTTGAAATGCGCAGACAATATCCTCAGATGAAGTTTGAAGAACAGATTCTGCTTTACAGCATTACAGGCGGCGTTCCGGCTTATCTGCAGTATTTTCCTGCTGACTGCTGTGTGCGGGAAAAACTCCGGGAATTGTTTTTCACTGCAGACGGGATTTTTTACCGGCTTGTGGAAGCCCGCACCAGAGAATATTATTCCGCCTCCTCTGTTATGCGCGCCATCCTTTCAGCTATAGGCACGGAAACCAAAAAGCTGCAGGAAATCTGTGACTATACGAATCTGACCCCCAGTGCAGCCGGAAGTCTGCTTTCCTCTCTGGCTTCCCGCAATCTGGTCAGCCGCATTGTTCCGGTCACAGAAAATCAAGGCAGCCGCCGGGCCCTCTATCTGATTAGCGACGGCATTTTCCGCTTCTGGTATACCTGTGTACTGCCGTATCTTTCCGAAATCGAAGTGGGCGAAGGCGCACAGGTATTTGAAAAGCAAATCGTTCCTCTTTTGGAAGATTACACTATCCGGGTGTTTCCGGATATCTGCCGTGATTTTCTGGAACTGGAAGAAAAGGCCGGACGCACACCATTTCCTATGCAGCGCATTGGCCGCTGGTGGGGACAGCATCCCACCAAGAAGAGAACAGAATACATTTCCATTGCCGCCTATTCCAGAGACAACATTATGCTGGGCGCCTGCTTCTGGACAGAAGACTGGCTGGACGTTGACGCGCTTTATGACTTGCAGAAGCATGCCAGTCTTTTCCCTGATGAAGAACAGTGGTATTATCTGTTCTCCAAATCCGACTTTGTCAGTGGATTTGAAACCATATCCGGAAACCATGTGCATGTATTCAGTCTGGAAAAAATGTGCCGTATGGCCGATGAGTATCTCTCTTCCACAATTTAACAGTGCATATTTCAAATTGGATTTCATTTTTGCAATATTATAATTATTATTTGCATATTTTTAGTTTGTTTTTGTGTATCCCTGTCAATGCTATACTTTACAGAAGACAAGGAGAACACAAATATGAACGAAAAGAGAATCCGGCAGTTCCGGGAACTCGGACTGACTATTTCTTATTATCGAAAATTAAAAGGGCTGACTCAGGCTGACCTTGCCCAGAATGTAGGGCTGAGCAGAACGCATATCAGCAACATCGAAGCGCCTCAGGTGAAAACTTCTATTTCTCTGGAAAGTTTATTTGACATTGCAGATGCCTTAGATGTTCCGGTAAAAGACTTATTTGATTTCAGAAATTAATCACAGATGACGAATAGGCTGTCGCACGCGACAGCCTATTCTTTCTTCTGCAGTGTCTGGTACAACGAGTGCGAAACTCATGCGGCGCTGCCGGAACCGCTTCCTTTTCCTTTACATGCCTGTTCAAATTCTTTCAGTTTTTGCCTTGCTTCCCGGCTGATATTTCTGGGCACCTGGATTTCCACAGTGGTATACTGATCACCATGGACGGATGAATCCTTCATAGATACGATTCCTTTCCCCCGCAGACGGATTTTTGTTCCTGACTGTGTGCCCTCCCGGATTTTGCAAAGCACATTTCCATAAATGGTACTGACCGGAACTTCACCGCCCAGAACAGCAGTGGTAAAAGGCACTTTTACAGTCGTGTACACATCCATACCCTTCCGTTCAAACCCCGGCTTATCCTGTACCTGAACCTTCAAAAGCAAATCTCCCGGCTGCCCGCCTCGGGTACCCGGATAGCCTTTTCCTTTCAGACGAACGTATTTGCCTGATGCAATGCCTGCCGGTATCCGCACCTGCAGATTCTGAGGCTGTCCTGAATGTTCGTCCTGCAGACGGAATATCTTTTTACAGCCAAATGCCGCCTCATCAAAAGTAATCGTCACATCTGCATGCAAATCAGCGCCCCGGCGGCTAAATCCACCTCGTCCAAATCCGTCCGTAAACGGTCCGCCAAAAGATGCGTCTCCATGGAACTCGTTTCCGAAAATATCCTGGAAAATATCCCCCATATCCTCTCCTGTAAAATGGTATTCCCGATAACCGCCCTGCCGGGTATTTTGTCCCTCTGCTCCCGGATTGCTGCCGTCAAAGGCTGCATAGCCGAACTGGTCATACAGCCTCTTCTTCTCTTCGTCACTTAAAATTCCGTAGGCTTCTGTCACTTCTTTAAACCGCTCTTCCGCCTGTGCATTTCCTGCATTGGTATCGGGATGATATTTTTTTGCCAGCTTTCTGTATGCTTTTTTTATTTCATTTGCCGTAGCGTTTTTGCTCAATCCAAGAATCTCATAACAATCTCTCTTTGTCTTCAATTTTACCACCTTCTAACTTTTCCCCTGCTTGTTGCCTTTACAATCTATTGAAACATAAGACATGCCCTGAGGACCTTACGTCCTTTGAAAGTCATTCTTATGGGATTTTTGTTCTATCTGTAATATAACATCCATTTTTACAATTGTCAACCACCTGGCAATTTATTTTTTCTCCTCAGTCCAAAACAGGAAAAGCCGCTTTGCAAATCCCTGTCAAAAAAACTTTCAACAGTTTTCTGCAAAACGGCTCTTTCCACCTTTTTGTTTCCTTTTATAATACAATACCTGCAAATTCAAATAAGATTCCCCACAACACGCTGACACCATATAAAATCCCTATAATACCCAGATTCTCTTTGGCGCCTTTATTGGTCCTGCAGAGTACCAGAATACCGACTCCCGCTCCTGCCAGAAGTCCTGCCATCATCTGTCCTGCTCCCAGAATACCACTCAGATACATCTGCGTAATAATGACAGACGCCGCACAGTTTGGAATCATACCAATCAGTGCAGCCAGAAAAACACCCAGCACCGGCTGATTGACAATGAAACTGCCGATTCGCTCCTGTCCTACCGCTTCTACCAAAAAACCAATGGCCGCAGACACCAGGAAAATAAAAACGGTTATCTGCAACGTGTGTATCAATGCAGATTTTAAAATACTTCCTTCTTCACAATGGCAATGCTCATGTTCACACAGTTCATGAATGCCTTTTTCGTGATGTTCGTGATGTTTACGGTGATGTTCTCTGTATTCGGCCCGTTTTCTGCTGCCAACTCTCCAGAGAAAATCAATGGCAAAACCGGAAACGGCTCCAATAACCACTTTTAGCCCCAGAATCTTAAAAATTGTCCCCGCTGCCACGGATTCCGAAATGAAAATAGGCAGCATTTCATCTGAAGTTGAAAGAAAAATGGCCAGAAGCGTTCCTACAGAGATGACCCCTCCTGCGTAGAAACCGGAAGCTGCCGCCGAAAAACCACACTGTGGAAATGCGCCCAGCACACCTCCGATAAGCGGTCCGAATCTGCCGGCTTTCTGCACCATCTGCTGCGTTGCTGCTTTTGTCCTGTGTTCCATGTATTCCATAATAAAATACGTAAGAAACAGGAAGGGAATGAGTTTTACTGTATCCAGAACTGCGTCCAGACAAACGTCGATAATGATTGACATGCTTGCTCCTTTTATCTCAAAGGGACTGTTTCTCTCCCAGCCCCGCCCTCTTGCTACAGGGTTTGAATTTACCACAAATTTGAAAAAAAAGCAAGAACCATCGTTGTTTTCCTTTATCGGTACTTTTCACCTAAAAGAGAGCATCGCATCTTTCATAAAGGCAGTATATATAATATCCTGGTACACGTTTCATGCTGCAGCGCTTTTTTCATTTCATTTTTAATAATTTTCTGTCTTTCTCTCAAAATATGCCTGCGGGTGTACACATGCAGGACATACTTCCGGTGCTTCATCTCCCATGTGAATATATCCGCAGTTATTGCATTTCCATCCCAACGGCGCTTCTCCCTTAAATGTTTCTCCCTTTTTCAGAGAATCCAACAACTTGAGATACCGTTTCTCGTGGGCAGCTTCGATTTCAGCAACTAATTCAAATTTTTCCGCAAGTTCAGCGAAGCCTTCTTCTCTGGCTTCTTCTGCCATACGTTTGTACATGCTTGTCCATTCTTCATGTTCACCTTCGGCAGCATCTTTCAGATTCTCTTCCGGATTATGAATTCCGTGAAATTCCTTAAACCACATTTTTGCATGTTCTTTTTCCTGGTTTGCAGTCTCTTCAAAGAGATTTGCCATCTGCACAAATCCTGCTTTTCTGGCAGCTGAGGCATAATATGTATATTTATTGCGTGCCTGTGACTCACCTGCAAAAGCTTCCATAAGATTCTTTTCTGTTTTTGTTCCTGCGTACTTTGACATACAAGACCTCCCTTTATTCATTATACTCACAAGTGTAACGAACCTCAAAGAAGATGTTAATAGAATTGCCCTTGTAAAAACGGGCGTGCCGAGTAAAAGGCGGGCGGCTTTAGAAAAAGCCATCGGTAATTTGCTGGGCCTTTTTGCAAAAATCTTCCTGAGATATTTCATCCGTAATATACTTTTGAAAAAGATTTCCCATAGCTGTAATATCCTCCATCGTATTGGCTGACAAAGGTCTTTCCTTTAATTCTACGTTTTCCACATAGTCTCTCAGCCCCTCAAATCCAGGAACATCTAATTCTTCTTCGCAAATAATATCTATTCTGGCGGGCAGTCTGCTCATACATTCTGAGTATGCAATACTACCTTCACGGCTGGCTGCATACTGCAAAAATTTTACCGCATTGTCCTGTCTTTTTGAAGAACGGTTCAGAACATACTGCCAGGCAGCAATATTCGTGGCCTGCCTTGTAAACTGAGGCAGCGGTACAACCTGAATCTGCTCTTTTCCATATGCTCCTGCTCTTTGAAAGGTGTCCATGGCTCCGCTGTACATAAAGATACTGCTTATGTTTGAATTCACTTACCATTTCGTCATTTACTGTAAAAATATCCACAGAAGCCTCTCCTGCTGCCAAAATAGTGGAAATTTTTGCATGGCGGTTATCTGCATTCTCTGGGCAGGAAAGTACCTCTATTTCCATCTGTAGTTCTTTTTCTGCCCGCTGGATAAATTTCTGAAATTCCGGATTTTCTGCATCAATATGCATAATCGTCAAATCAGCCTCCCTCGATTCTTTCAGAGCTTTCTCTTTTTCCTGTTCCTCTGCCATACAACCCGTAATACCCAAAATACAAACCCCAATTACAAAACCCAACACCCGTCTTTTCAAAAACCTCTCTCCTTATCTGGGCCACCGGTCCTCCTTTTCCATCAGGGGAGCAAAACCCTTATGAGGCTCCGCCTGATACCAGTATGCCACGCTTGCCACATCATCCTGACGCTCAAAAAGTCCTCTGTACCCCACACCAATCTGCTGAATGGTTACCTTCAAATTTTCTTCAAAACAAATAGGATCCTGAATATGCCAACGGTAAAATCCCCGCATAGGCATACAGTCATCATTGTGATAATCGTTGTGAATCACCTCATCATGAGAAGAATAATAGGGATATCCCATATAAGGCGTACAATAGTTCTGCTCCACGGTTTTGCCGTCCACCTGTTTTGCAAAACTCCAGGAACCACCAAAGTAATCCTCTGTTCCTGTTCCGCATATCGTAGGGTATTCCTCATCCCCATCAATATAAAACTTCATTTCTCCTTCGCCCCACCAGTAGCGTTCTAATGTTGTCAAGGCCATATAAGTTCCCACATAATGACCTTTTCCTCTCACATTATCCAAAATCACATAATCTTTTTGAAGCTCCGTAATTTT
Organism: Blautia sp. HCN-20427; assembly: GCF_037890365.1. NCBI lineage: Bacteria > Bacillati > Bacillota > Clostridia > Lachnospirales > Lachnospiraceae > Blautia > Blautia sp. HCN-20427. Next base: position 58,490 of record NZ_JBBKBX010000012.1, read on the forward strand.
TTGTCTTCTCCACTGTGCATGAAAATAAGCAATATCTTCTGGTAAAGGGTCATCCCAAAGGCAGTAATCTATCTGGTAGAAAAATGCCGGTATCGGATTCACATGCTGATTTTCCAATGTAATTCTTGCTTTCTTTTTAAACGGCATTTGAAAATAACTGTTCAGTCCCCTGCTTGGAACTGCCGCAATAGGAAGTGAATTTACAATACACTCCCTGCCAAAGCCACAGCAGAAAAAATCTCCCAGAGGGCTTTCCACAGAGGGTTCCTCTTCATCATCCCAATACATACGCAGCACTAAATCCCTTAAAACAAAGCAGTCCGCTTCTGTAGTTTTATTAGTCACAGTAATCCATATATGATTGATGGTTCCCGGCCCTTCGATTTCTGCCAATGTCACAGTCTCGCCGCTTGGTATATCCCGCAGGCACGGGCTTCCTTTCCTTGATGGTCCCAGGGGGCTCGCCGCCATTCCCCCTTTGCCTTTTTCTCCTGTAGGATTCTCTGCATTAATGGCACGGCTTTTTCTGTGCTTCGCCAATGCCAGAGTTCCCAGGCTTCCTCCTAAATCATAGTTCATCTTATTCTCCTCCTGTCTGCTTTTCCTGCTCTAAGCCTTTACACCGCCTGCCATAATTCCATCCATAATCTGTTTCTCAAAAATTGCCACAAAAATAATAATTGGAAGCAATATAATCCACCCCATAGCACTGACCAGCTCCCACGGCACTCCATACATATTATCTCTCAGAGGAAGCTGTACAATAGCAACAGATAACACCTGAATATCATTAGAGTAATATAACGGCGTAAAGAAATTGTTCAGGCAGGTAATAAAATTAATAAGAAGTTCTTCCCCCTAAAGTCTATGCTCTCTTTTTCCTTTTCTTTCCCGTCTTTTTTACAGGTGTTCCTGCTTCCTCACCCTGCGTCTTTTCACTGTGTCTCTTGAGCCGTCTCTTCTTCCTCAACTCTTCCTTTTTCTGCCGAATCAAATCTGCCTCTTCTTCCTTTATCTGTTTCAGAGTCCTGACCACATAATATTTCCCCTCATCTGTCTTTTTTATCCTGGCCTTTCCTTTAAAGTACCCATGCTCCGGACAATAAGCCAGGCAGAGATGGGATTTGGGATTCAGGGAAAACCAGCGTATTTTCTTTCTGGCTGTCTGACCACAGAGAAAGCACTTTGTTTTCGTTACTTCCCGGTCCTCCATCGCTTCTTCTTTTGAATAAAACTCTCTGGAAATATACTTAGAATAGTTTTCAAAAACCCGATAAATTTCTTCACCTCTGGCTTTGGGGTTCTGATAGCAGTCAATAGAATAATGTTCCTGTACAAAAGCTTCGGGAATCTTCTGCAGGATTTCGGCAGTGTAATAAGCATCATTCAGTGCTCTGTGAAATTTCCCCTCTTTTCCCATACACAGGAAATCTATGGCATATTCCAGGGACCTGGAAGTTTTTTCTCCTTCGTAAAACAATCCAAACAATTTCTGCACATCATAATAGAAAACAGGTCCTTTTAAAAGATTTATCATTCGGTAATACTTCAGATTGCGCTGCAATTCAACCAAATCCGAACATCCCCATGTACAAAATTTCACATCAGATCCGCACCATTTCATAAACTGCTTTGCCGCTTTGGCAAAAGGCATACCTTTTTCCAGTGCTGCTACATCAATATCCAAAATCTCTTTTGTGCGAAAATGCAGCTTTCGATAAACACAGGGTTTTACAATCTGCTGAAAAGAATCTACAATTTCCCGCTTTTCATTCAGTTTCACCGCACCTATCTCGATAATTTCAAAAGGCAGTTTCTTATTCTCTCTTCCCTTTCCATAAGGACATTGATTCCACTCTAAGTCCAAAACAATATAATTCATACCAGCACCTTTCTTTCGGAATCATCATTTGTGCAGAATCATTCTAGCAAAATATCCTATACAAGTCAATGCGGCTCCATTGAGAAAAGATGCCGGACACAGCGCTTACAGCCCTTTTCTGTCCGACATCTTTTGCATTTTCCCTTATTCTACTGTCACACTTTTTGCCAGATTTCTGGGCTTATCCACATCCAGTCCCTTGGCCACTGAGATATAATATGCCAAAAGCTGCAGAGGAATTACCGCCAGACTGGTGGTAAAAGGGTCTTTTGTTTTAGGCACATACACGGTAAAATCCGCAATATCTTCCATTGTATAATTTCCGTAAGAAGTCAATCCCAATACTGACGCTCCACGACTGCGCACCTCTACCAGATTGCTGATTTCCTTTTCAAATAATGCAGGCTGTGTAGCTGCTCCAATGACCAGAACGCCTTCTTCAATAAGCGAAATCGTACCGTGTTTCAATTCTCCTGCTGCATAAGCCTCAGAATGGATATAGGAAATTTCCTTCAGTTTCAAAGAACCCTCCAGAGAAATGGCATAGTCCAATCCTCTTCCGATGAAAAATACATCTCTTGCATGGGAATATTTATTTGCCAGCCACTGAATTCTTTCCTTTTCATCCAGAATCCGCTGAATTTTCTCGGGAAGTTTTCCCAATTCCTGAATATACTCTTTATATTCTTTGTCCTTAATCGTGCCTCTCACTTTTCCGAAAAGCAGACCAATCAGATATACCGCTGCCAACTGTGTGCTGTAGGCTTTCGTTGTTGCCACGGAAATCTCCGGCCCTGCCCAGGTATAGAACACACTGTCCGCTTCTCTGGCAATAGAACTTCCCACTACATTTACAATTCCCAGTACCTTATAACCTTTTTTCTTAGATTCTCTTAAAGCCGCCAGAGAATCTGCCGTCTCACCGGACTGGCTCACCACAATGACCAGAGTGTTTTCTGTCAGAAGCGGATTTCTATACCGGAATTCAGACGCCAAGTCCACATCTACCGGAATCTGAGCCAATTCCTCCAGCACATACTTCGCGCATACACACACATGATAAGCAGAGCCGCAGGCCACCATCTGAATACGGCTCACATTCTTAATATCCTCATCTGTCATTTCCAGTTCATCAATCACAATTTTCCCATTTTTAATTCTGGGGCTGATGGTATCTGCCACTGCTTTTGGCTGTTCGTAGATTTCCTTCAGCATAAAGTGTTCAAACCCTTCTTTTTCAGCCGCTTTCGCGTCCCACTCTACAGTTTTGAATTCTTTCTGCAGTTCTTCCTGGTCTACATCATAAAAACGAATGCTGTCTGCTGTAATTTCTGCAATTTCTCTGTCATCAATATAACATACCGTCTTTGTATACTTCAAAATTGCAGGAACATCCGACGCAATAAAATTTCCCTGGGCAGATTTTCCGATAATCAGAGGACTGTCTTTTCTCACTGCATACATCACACCCGGATTTTCCTGAAACAGAATTCCCAGGGCATAAGAACCTCTCACCCTTCCCAGCACTTTTGTGATGGCTTCCAGGGGATTTCCTTTGTAATAGTAATCCAGCAGATGTGCAATGACTTCTGTATCTGTCTCAGATAGAAATTCATATCCCTTTTTCTGCAAATATTCTTTGATTTCCTTGTAATTTTCAATAATGCCATTGTGTACCACTGCAATTTTTCTGTCTTTTGATACATGAGGGTGTGCATTCACCACAGAGGGTTCTCCATGAGTTGCCCACCGGGTATGGCCGATTCCGCAGCAGCCCTTTACTGCTCTTCCATTATCCGTCATTTCACGAAGAGCCTGCAAACGGCCTTTCGCTTTGATAACTTCGATTTCTTTGTTCTCCTGACTGTCATCCAGCACTGCAATACCGGCAGAGTCATAGCCCCTGTATTCCAGTTTTGAAAGTCCGTCTATTAAAATAGACGCTGCATTTTCCTTTCCCACATATCCAACGATTCCACACATATTTTATGCCTCCTGATGTCCCTGTTTTATAATAACGTCTACGATTTCCTGCACATGCCTTTCACATTCTGCTTTTTCTGCTGCCTCTGCCATAACGCGGATAACCGGCTCTGTGCCGCTTTCCCGCACCAGAATTCTTCCGCTGTCTCCCAGCTTTTCTTCTGCTGCTTTCACCGCTGCCTGTACAGCCGGGTCTTCCTGCGCTGCTTTCTTATTTTTTACTCTCACATTTACCAGCACCTGGGGATATACCTTCATGGGCGCTGCCAGCTGAGAAAGCGTCTGGTCTTTGGCCAGCATAACCTCCATCAGCTTGATTGCTGTGAGAATTCCGTCTCCGGTAGTCGCATATTTACGGAAGATAATATGTCCGGACTGTTCGCCGCCAATGCGGTATCCGTTGTCTGACATACTTTCATATACATACTTATCTCCTACTGCTGTTTTTTCATATGCCACGTCAATCTCATCCAAAGCCTTATAAAGACCGAAATTAGACATAACCGTAGTAACGACTTTATTTCCTGTCAGCTTCCCTCTTTCTTTGAGATAACGGCCATAAATATAGATAATGGCGTCTCCATCCACCAGCTTACCGTTTTCATCCACAGCAAGACAGCGGTCTGCATCTCCGTCAAAAGCAAATCCCACATCTAAATGATTCTCTATTACGAATTTCTGCAGTTCTTCTATATGAGTAGACCCGCAGTTTTCATTGATATTATTTCCGTCGGGATGATTATTTATCACATAAGTCTCAGCGCCCAAGGCATCGAATACCTGCTTAGCCAGCATCCAGGCACTTCCATTTGCACAATCCAGCCCTACTTTCTTTCCACTGTAAGATTTCACAGCAAGGGAAATCAGATAATTCATATATTTGCTGCGTCCCTGGGAATAGTCCACAGTGCAGCCGATTTTTTCTTTATATGCAAAAGGAATCTCACCGGAAATACCATCCATATAAGCTTCCACTTTCAGAAGAGTTTCCTCGTCCATCTTCTCACCAGCCGCGTTAATCAGCTTGATACCATTGTCATAATACGGATTATGACTTGCAGAAATCATCACTCCACCGTCAAAATCTTCGGTTCTGACAACATAAGCCACAGAAGGAGTCGTTGTTACATGCAGCAAACACGCGTCTGCCCCGGATGCAGTAATTCCGGATGCCAATGCATATTCAAACATGTAGGAGGACAGTCGGGTATCTTTTCCTATCAATATCCTGCACTTTTCATCCGGCTGCTTTTTTCTGCCATAATACCAGCCCAGAAAGCGTCCAATCTGATATGCATGATTTACAGTTAAGTCCACATTCGCTTCTCCTCGGAAACCGTCTGTTCCAAAATATTTTGCCATAACAAACTCCTTTGTACAATCGTTCTTTTTTTTTACACATTTTGTTTAATTATACCAGATTTCCTTCTGTTTTTTAAGATTTTCTTTTTTATTTTCTTATTTTTTTCCATACCGTACAAAAAAGTTTCCCTTTTCCCCTGTTTTTTATTATAATATTTACGATAAGTAAGAAATGGAGGAACCCTCAATGAAGCTTCCCGGCTACTATACCTCCGGTCAGTTTGCCAAAATGGCAAACATCTCTGTCCGGACTGTGCGTTTTTATGATAAACAGAATATATTGAAACCCTCTTATGTGTCTTCCTCTGGTTCCCGTTTTTATACTGACCGGGACTTCGCCCGCCTGCAGCAGATTTTACTGTTAAAATATCTGGGATTTTCTCTTGATGATATTAAAGAAATGACCATTAACGATACGGATTATCATTTTATGCTGAACTCTCTGAATCTGCAGCAAAAGCTGATTAAAGACCGTATAGAACAGCTTCAGATGGTGGAAAAAGCCATACAGGATACCACAGAAGAAATCCGCAGCAACCATGCGGTCAACTGGAGTCATATGCTGAATCTGATTCATCTTACTAATATGGAAAAAAGTATGAAAAGCCAGTATCAAAATTCCAGCAATATTTCTGCCAGAATTCATCTTCACAGTCTTTATTCCAAAAACAAACAGGGATGGTTTCCCTGGCTGTTTGAGCAGTGTGAAATCACTGAAAATATGAACATTCTGGAGATCGGGTGTGGAAGCGGTGCCCTGTGGAAAGAAAGTCTCGCCCGGATTCCCAATCCTGTTTCCATCACTCTTTCTGATATTTCCCGGGGAATGCTGCGCGATACTCAGAGAGAAATCGGCACAAAGGATTCCCGCTTTTCTTTCCGGGCTTTTGACTGCCATAAAATTCCCTATCCAGATGAGCAGTTCGACCTTGTAATTGCCAATCATGTACTATTTTACTGTGATATTCCCCAGGTCTGCAGAGAAGTGTCCAGAGTTTTAAAACCTCAGGGACGCTTTCTGTGCAGTGCCTACGGAATGAATCACATGGCAGAAATCAGCCAGCTTGTACAGGAGTTCGACAGCCGTATTATTCTGTCTGCAGAAAAACTCTATGAAAAATTCGGAAAAGAAAACGGCGCTGCCCTCCTGTCCCCTTATTTCCAGGAAATTCAATGGCGTTTATATGAAGACAGCCTCTTTGTGGATACACCGGAGCCTATTATTGAATATATTCTCTCCTGTCACGGAAACCAGAACCAATATCTGCTGGACCGCTATAAGGAATTCCGTTCTTATGTATCGAAAAAAACTTCTTCGGGATTTTTCATCACAAAAGAAGCCGGTGTATTTCTCTGCAGAAAAGCCTGAATGGTTCCATAATAGGTCTCCGGATCCTTATCCTGGGACTGGGCATGTCCTGCACCTTCCACAATCAAAAGTTCTTTGGTGCAGGCAGGCGCTTCATAAAGCTGCTTTGCCATACCAACGTCTATCATCTTATCCTCATCTCCGTGAATGAACAGAGTGGGAACATGACTTTTCTTCACTGCCTCAAGGGCAGACGCTTTCTTTAAATCATAACCTCCGCGAAGCTGAAGCATGAGATTTGCTGTGTCCAGCAGAGGAAAGGCAGGAAGATGAAACCACTCTTTCATCTTCTGGCGGAACATTTCATACGCATCCGTATAGGCGCAGTCGGAAATCACCGCCTTTACGTTATCCGGCAGGGACTTTTCTCCTGTAAGCATCAGAGCGGCGGCTGCTCCCATGGACTGCCCGTGAATGACAATTTCCGCTGATGGGTCTTTTTCCAGAATATACTGTATCCACATCAGATTATCTTTTCTGTCTGTCCATCCCATTCCGATAAAATCCCCTTCACTCTCCCCCTGACACCTCATGTCCGGCACCAGTACATGAAAATCATTTTGGTTGTACCAGGCTGCGAAAGGGTACATCTCCTCTTTCCAGCCTGTATACCCATGGAGAATCAATGCCCATTGATGACTGTCCGACGAAGCATAAATTTCCTGTGCAACCAGCTTATAACCATCTTCGGAAGTTTTCGTCACTTTCTCTCCTCTGGCACTTTCCGCCCATTTTTCAGTTTCTTCCCAGGCCTTCTCTTTTTGCTGCTCTATATCATCCGTCTGTACCAACGCTTCCATGCTGTCTTCTGTGATTCTGGAAAAAGCGTCCAGTTTCTCCATGGTCGATGGCACCAGAGCCGCACTTACCAGAAAATTAGCTGCTGCCAGATAAATGAGGAAAAGCAATACAACTGCTGCAATTCCTATGCACTTCCAGTGCTTCTTTTTCATCTTCTGTCACCTCTCATGCATTTTCTGCTGCTTATTTTAAATGCCAGATTTCTTCATTGTACTGTTTAATCGTCCTGTCTGAAGAGAAAAATCCCGCCTTTGCAATATTCATCAGCACCTTCTCATTCCATTCCTTCTGATTTTCGTAGTCTGCATATACCTGTTCTTTCGTCCGGATATATTCTCTGGTATCCAGAAGTGTCATAAACCAGTCTTTTCCAACCAGTTCTTTATGAAGACGAGTAAGACTCTTTTCATCTCCGATTTCCAACAGTTCATCGCCTGTAATAAAATCTACCAGTGTATGAATCATCTTATCCTGGCCGTAAATATCCTTTGCACAGTATCCCTCACTGGCATATAAGTCAATGACCTCCTGTGGTTTTTTACCAAAAATGTAAATATTTTCTTCTCCCACCAGGTCTCTGATTTCTACATTTGCACCATCTTCCGTTCCCAAAGTCAGCGCACCGTTCAGCATAAATTTCATATTTCCTGTACCGGAAGCTTCTTTTGACGCCAGGGAAATCTGTTCTGAAATATCAGCTGCTGGAATTACCTTTGCCGCTTTGGAAACATTATAATTTTCAATCATCAGCACACGGAAATACGGACGCACATCCGGATCCTTCTCAATGAGCTCCTGCAGACACAGAATCAAATGAATAATATCCTTTGCAATCACATAAGCTGGCGCTGCTTTTGCTCCGAAAATCATGGTAATCGGACGCTTCGGCTTATTCCCGGCTTTGATATCCAGATATTTGTAAATCGCATACAAGGCATTCATCTGCTGCCGTTTATATTCATGAAGACGTTTCACCTGCACATCGATAATGGAATTTTCATCTAACTCTATATCCTGTGTTTCCTTCATAAATTTCTTGAATTCCAGTTTTTTCTCCAGCTTAATTTCAGCCAGCTTCTGCAATACATTTTCATCCCCTTTGAAGGCCAAAAGCTTTTCCAGTTCAGCAGCATCTTTTTTGAACCCGCTCCCAATCAGAGTTTCCAAGTAAGCGCTAAGCTGTCTATTGCAGTGAAGAAGCCAGCGGCGGAAGGTAATACCATTCGTCTTATTGTTAAACTTTTCAGGATAAATATCGTAAAAATTCTTTAATTCGGATTCTTTCAGGATTTCTGTATGAAGGGCTGCCACACCATTGACAGAAAATCCATAGTGAATATCCATGTGTGCCATATGCACTCTTTCGTCTTTGTCTATGATATATACCGATTCGTCTTCATACCTGCTTCTTACTCTTTTGTCCAATTCCTGAATCACCGGTACCAGGTGCGGAACTACTTCCTCCAGATACTCCATAGGCCATTTTTCCAGCGCTTCTGCCAGAATTGTATGGTTGGTATACGCACAGGTTCTGCTTACCGTATCAATGGCCTCATCCATGGAAAATCCTCTCTCTTTAAGCAGACGAATCAATTCAGGAATCACCATAGACGGATGTGTGTCATTAATCTGAATCACTACATGTTCGTGAAGTTTATGCAGATCATATCCCTTCTGCTCGCATTCCCGCAAAATCAGCTGTGCGCCGCTGCTTACCATAAAGTACTGCTGATAAATACGCAGTTTACGGCCTGCATCATCCGAATCATCCGGGTACAGAAACAGGGTAAGATTTTTACGGATTTCCTCTTTGTCAAAATCAATACTGTCCTCAGAAACAATACTTTCATCCACAGATTTCACGTCAAACAGATGCAGTCTTCCACACCCGGATTCATATCCCGGAACAGCAATATCATACAATACAGATTCCACTTCAAAGTCTTTAAACTGCACTTGAAAGCTTTCCGGCTGCCGCATAAGCCAGCTTTCTTTTGTAATCCAGGGATTCTTCACCTCTTTCTGCTTATGATTCCGGAATTTCTGCCGAAACAGTCCGAAATGGTAATTCAGACCAATACCGTCCCCCGGCAGCCCCAGGGTAGCAATGGAATCCAGAAAACAGGCAGCCAGTCTTCCCAGTCCCCCGTTTCCAAGAGAGGGTTCCTGTTCCAGTTCTTCTATATCGCATAATTCATATCCATGTTTCTTCAATATCTGTTCCGCCTCTTCATATAGTCCAAGATTAATCAGATTATTTGATAAAAGCTTGCCAATCAGAAACTCTGCGGAAATATAATATAATTTCTTATTTCCTGTATTGGCAGGGAGTTTTTCTGCTGCTTCCCTGGTAAATATGAGCAGCGCCTCAAAGAGCTCCTCCTTAGTACAGTTATCTAAATTTTTTTGAAATTTTTCTTCAAGTAAGGCTTCTAATTTTTTTTCCACGTCTTTTCTCCTCGCTGTGTTATTTTTCACGTTTCATTGTTCCATTTGAACTCTGCTTTTCTTTGTCTGCAGGGGGAATGGTAGATTCTCTTTCTACCAGTTCTCCTTCAAAAATTAACTGTCTGGGCTTCTCTTTCCCATTTATCATATCAAAAAGCAAATCCGCCGTGGCCTTTGCTATTTGTTCCACCGGCTGGCGTATGGTGGTAATACTGGGTATATAAAATTCCCCGGTATCCATACCGTCAAATCCTGCCACAGAGCACTGCCCCGGAACCGAAATTCCTGCCTCTTTCAAAGCTCTGCAGGCTCCAATCGCCATCGTATCTGACGTCGCATACAAAGCCGTAAACTCTGTATCCATTAAAAGCTGCCTGGTCAGCTTATAGCCGGAACGGAAAGAATATCTGTCCTCCTCTGCGTCCATATAACTCACCAGCTTCTCAGAATACGGAATCCCATAATCTCTTAATGCCTTCTGATACCCCAAAAGACGCAGCTTTCCAATACTCTTATCCTCTTTTGGTGCAGTCAGAATGGCAATTTTTTTGTGTCCCAGATGGATCAGATATTCTGTCATCTTATAACTTTCTTTAAAGTCATCTACCGAAACAGCCGCATATTTTTTGTCTTCCATATCTGAGGTACGAATCGTACTCAGCACATAAGGCACCTCCAACTGCTCCATTTTCTCCTTTGGGTGGGAAAAGTTTCCTCCTAAAAAGACCAGTCCCCGCAGTTTTTTCTCTTTGGTAATGTGCAGGGCAATATCCAGTTCATCTTCCTGCTCCTCTACATGCTGCAGGATACAGCTGTAATTCATGTACTGACATTCTCTCTCCAGCCCGCTGACCAAATCACTGAAAAAGGTATTTCCTATGCCCTTGACCAGCACAGCAATGGCTTTGGTATCGGTACGCTTCAGATTTCGTGCACTGTTATTGGGCACATAGTTCGATTGGGCAATGGTTTTTAAAATTTTTTCCTTTGTTTCCGGATTGATATCCGGATGATTGTTCATAGCACGGGATACTGTGCTGACACCAACCCCGCATTTCTTTGCTATGTCTTTTATCGTCATGTTTCCCATTACGGTATTTTCCTCCCATTTCCCCTTACGAGAGTCTTCCGTAAAGTTTTGTCATATCGTACATCTTTTCCAGAACCTCATCTGTAAGTTCTCCGGGCCGCAGTCGCCATTTCCAGTTTGTTCCCAGAGTGGAGGGTTTGTTGATTCTGGCCTCGCTGCCCAGACACAGATAATCCTGAATCGGAATCACCGCCAGATTCGCTACAGATGCCATTGCAAGCCGAATAAAATCCCATGGCAAATCTTTTTTCTCTTTATCTGCATAATTCATATATTTTTGTGCAAAGGCTCTGTCCTTGGGAGACATTTCATCCAGCCAGCCCAGCACCGTATTATTGTCATGTGTTCCTGTATATACGACGCAGTTTTTCTCATAGTTGTGCGGAAGATAATCGCTCTCCTCCCTGGAATCAAAGGCAAACTGCAGCACTTTCATGCCCGGATAACCCGTATCTCTTACCAGTTTTAACACACTCTCTGTCAGATAACCCAAATCCTCTGCAATAATATCTACTTGGCCCAGTTCCCTTTTTGCAGCCTCAAACAGTTTCATTCCCGGGCCCTGCTGCCATGTTCCATATTCTGCAGTCTTATCTCCATATGGAATCGCATAATATTCATCAAATCCTCTGAAATGGTCTACTCTCACCACATCGTAAAGTTTAAAACAATATTTCAATCTCTGAATCCACCAGACAAATCCTGTTTTTTCATGATAATCCCAGCGATACAGCGGGTTCCCCCAAAGCTGTCCCGTAGCCGCAAAAGCATCCGGCGGACAGCCTGCCACTGCGAGAGGTGTGCAGTCTTCATCAAACTGGAAAAGCTCCGGATTTGCCCATGCGTCCGCACTGTCAAAGGCAACATAAATGGGAATATCTCCAATAATCTTAATCTCCTGCTCATTTGCATAAGCTTTCAGCTTTGTCCACTGCTTCAGAAACTCATACTGCTGAAAACGGACAAACTGTATTTCTTCTGCCAGTTCTTCTTTCTTCTGTTCCAGCACATCAGGATTTCTTCCCTTTAAGTCAGATTCCCACTCACTCCAGCTCACCCCGTTCAAACTGTTTTTCACAGCCATATAGAGACTGTAATCTTCCAGCCAGAAAGCATTCTCTTTTACAAACTGCGCAAAATCTTCCCCCGGTTCAAATCTTCCAAAGGCTTTCCGTAAAATATCAAATCTTCCGTAATAAATTTTCTCATAATCCACATAAGAAGCATGACTCCCAAAATCACAGGCCTCACATTCCTCTTTGGTAAGCAGTCCTTCTTCTGCCAGCGTTTCCAGGTCAATATAATATGGATTGCCTGCATAAGTAGAAAAGGACTGGTACGGGGAATCTCCGTATCCTGTGGGACCCAGAGGCAGAATCTGCCAGTAATGCTGTCCTCCCCTTTTTAACTGATTGACAAACTCATAGGCTTCTTTTGAAAAACTGCCGATTCCATACTGTGACGGAAGTGCCGAAACAGGAAGTAATATTCCGCTTGCTCTCATCTCTCTTCTCCTTTTATCCCTTTCTCTGTGTTTCCGGTAACGATATCGGTAACGTTTCCGATAATCTGTATAAATACATTACCACACTTGCTTTTGAATTTCAATCTTGTAAAATCAAACAAAATTTGCGGTTTTGATTTGTCTAATTTTTTCTATAAGTTTTATAATTTTTTATATTCTTTTTCTTGCATATAATTTTTTTTGGCGTAGTATACTGATTATAGATTATCTTACGGGAGATGAAAGAAATGTTTATAGATTATTCTTATGTGGTTTATGTACTTCCTGCTGTTCTCTTTGCCATGTGGGCCAGTTCCCATGTCAACAGCACCTTCCGCCGCTACTCCACACAGTACTCCATGCGGAATATGACCGGCTATGATGCTGCCAGACGGGTTTTGGACGCCAATGGGCTCTACAGCGTAAGAATCGAGAGAGTAAGCGGTAGCCTCACCGACCACTATGACCCCAGAAATAACGTCATACGGCTTTCAGACAGTGTCTATCATCAGACTTCCACTGCTGCTATCGGTGTCGCTGCCCACGAAGCCGGACATGCCATTCAATATGCGCAGAACTATGCGCCTATCAGGCTGCGAAATGCTATTATTCCCGTTACAAACCTGGGTTCCAAGCTGGCTATGCCCCTGATTCTAATCGGACTGCTCTTTGCCGGTTCCGGTTCTTCTATGGGCACACTGGCTTATGTGGGTGTTGCCTGTTTCGGGCTTTCCACCCTCTTTCAGCTTTTTACGCTGCCCACAGAATTTGATGCCAGCAGACGGGCTATCCGGGCCATTGAAACCTGCGGAATCCTCACATCCGATGAAATTTATGGCTCCAAAAAAGTGCTTACCGCAGCGGCTTTGACCTATGTGGCCGCTCTTGCGGTTTCACTCATGCAGCTATTCCGGCTGCTGACCATTGTAAACAGGCGAAACAATGATTCATAAAACAGCTGAAACCATGTCCTCACATGAGTTTCAGCTGTCTTATCTATTTTTGATTCATTTCATCTCTCACCCTCAGAGCCCTGTCCGGATAATTGGTAATCACAGCCTCTAAATCCTTTTCTATGAACTGCCTCATATCCGCCTCGTCATTTACCGTCCACACCCGGACTTTCAAGCCGCTTCTTCGATAGCTTTCCAGAAAATCCGCCATTTTCAGATGATACACTGCCGGGTGCAGTCCACATACCCCGGTATTTTTTGCATAGTTTTCCACATTTAACAATACATCGCTGTAGAGATAGGCCGTTTCTGCCTCCGCATCCAGTTCCAGTATTTTCTGTACACTGTAGTGATTAAAAGAAGAATAAATCACTCTATTTTCCATACCGGCTGCCTTTACCAATTCTACCGTCTTCTCTTCCAGCCCCGGATACCAGTAAATACCGGTTTTCAGTTCAATATTGACCTCCATGCCGCCGGGCTTTACCTGTTCCAAAACTTCTCTTAGCGTAGGAATCTGCACGCCCTCATACTCTTTTTTGTGGTTATGGAAAGAAAATCTCCGCAATTCTTCCAGTGTATAATCCCGGACTGCACCCTTTCCGGTACTGACCCGGTCAATGGTTTCGTCATGAATAACCACCACTTCGCCGTCTTTCGTCAGCTGCACATCCAGTTCAATTCCCTGAGCGCCCTGCTCCCCGGCCAGAGCAAAGGCTTCCAGCGTATTTTCCGGAGCATAGCCGCTGGCGCCTCTGTGTGCAAATACTTTTGTCATCTGGTCTTCACCCTGTTCTTTCTTACTCATTTACAAGATTATATTCCTCAATGGACTTGTTAATAGCATCTGCCATGTTTTTCACTGCACCGTCCACATCTTCGTTGCCATTTAGCAGATTTTCAATCTCAGATTCCACCGTTGCTCTTGCTTCCGGGAACACGCTGAGCAATGCGCCTGTGTATTCCGGGGAAGAATCATGCAGCTGGTCAATGGCTGTCTGGAACTGTGGATATTTTGCAACATTGTCTTTAAACACCTGCTCGTCCTGAGCCGCTGTTGTAACAGGGAAGTAACCGGTCTGTGCATTCCAGTATGCCTGAGATTCCGGGGAAATCAGGAATTTTACAAATTCCCAGGTCGCTCTTGTCTTTTTCGGGTCATCATTGTTCAGCGCCCAAAGAGAAGCGCCTCCGATGGATACACCGCCTTCATCGCTGGATTTGATTTTCGGGAAATAAGCGGTTCCCACTTCAAACTTGCCGTTTACATCCTGCAGAATCTGCTTTAAAGAAGCGGTAGATCCTAAAGTAATTGCGGACTTTCCTGCTGAGAAATCAGCCAGTCCTGCGTCTCCGCCTTTTCCTACATTTGGTGCAAATCCCTTATCATACAGAGATTTCCAAGCGGTCAGAATATTCTTTGCACCGCCGTTTTCATCAAAAGCTACCGCTGTAGCTGCTTTTTCTCTTCCGTTTCCATTATTGGCATACTCCAGCCCCTGTTTGCCCATAAACTGCTCAAAGAACCAGCCGTAAATACTCAGAGACATCACTTCCCCTGCACCGCCGTCGGACAACAGCTTATCTCCTACCGCCTCAATGGCTTCCAGGCTGTCCGGAATCTCTGTAATACCGGCTTTCTCGAACATATCCTTGTTGTAATACATAATCGGAGTAGAAGAGTTAAACGGCATAGAATACAACTCATCATCAATGGTGTAGTAAGCTGCCAGGTTTGGTTCAATCTGAGACAAATCATAATTGTCTGCATCTACCATATTCTGCATAGGAGTAATCCAGCCGGATTCGATCATAAATCTGGTTCCGATTTCATACACCTGCACTAAATCCGCTCCCATATTTCCAATCTGCGCACTTTTTAATTTGTTCAGAGAATCGTCATATTCTCCCTGATACTGCGCGTTTACTGTAATGCCATATTCATTTTCTTCGTTAAATTTCTCTACCAATGCGTCAATCGCCTGTCCGTTGACACCGCCCATAGAATGCCAGAAAGAAATTTCTGTTCCGCTTACATCTTTTGCGTCTGCCATGGAAAATTCCTCGTCTGTACTTTCTGTTTTCTGGCTGTCGCTGCCGTCCGTTGCCGCCGGTGTCTCTTCCAGGCTTTTTCCGCTTCCGCAGCCTGCCAGAGCGCTCATGGACATTACTCCGATTAAAAGTGCCGAAATCAATTTTTTCTTCATTTACGTTTCTCCTTTTTTGCTTTTTAGCCTTTGACTGCTCCAGAGAACATGCCTCTGATAAGCTGTTTCTGTCCTACGATAAAAATAGAAATGGACGGAATAATTACAATTACCACACCTGCAATCATCAGGGTAATGGACTGGGAATCAATGCTGTTCAGCATACTGATACCAATCTGTACTGTTCTCATCTGGTCTGAACCTGTTACCAAAAGCGGCCACATATACATATTCCATGCATTAATGAACGTGTAAACCGCCATAGCTCCGATTGCCGACTTGGTAAGCGGAATCAAAATCCGCACAATGAATCTCAGATTGCCGCAGCCGTCCAGCTTGGCAGATTCATACAGGGAAATCGGAAAGGTCATATAAAACTGACGGAACAGGAAAATTCCCATTGCTGATGTCAGATAAGGTACAATCAATACAGAATACGTGTCCAGCATCCCCAGATTTCCCACCGTCAGATAGTTGGAAATAATCGTTGCCTCTCCGGGAACCATCATGGTCGCCATAACAATCATAAAGAGTACGCCCTTTCCCTTAAAGTCCAGAAAGGAAAAGGCAAATGCGGCCAGAGAACAGGTCACAATCTGACCCAGGGTAATACACCCCGCCATGATAAAAGAGTTTAAAATAAAACGAAGCAAAGGTACATTGGTCATGGCGTCTTTAAAATTGCTGAAGGTTGGATTTTGGGGAACTAAATTCAAATCCATGGTAAACAGTTCGCCGGAGGGCATAAATGCAATGCTCACCGCATATAAAAGAGGCAGCAGCACCACAAAAGCCAAAACAAAATTGGCCGTCACCCGCAGTCCTGTGCGGGCTCTGCGCTTAGCCAAAGCCTTGCTGTTCATCTGACGCTTCAATTCCAGAAGCTGTTCTTTCGATATAGAATTTTTCTGTTCCGGATGTTCCAGAACCAGATTTTCGCTCTGTATCACGAGTATTTCACTCCTTTCTTTTCTATGCGGAACATCACCAGCGTAATCAGCATTACAATGAAAAACAGGATAACAGACTGAGCCGCCGCACTTCCAAATCTGTAGTTAAAGAAAGCGTCACGGTAGATGGAATACACAATGACATTCGTGCTCTCATTTGGTCCGCCTTCTGTCAAAATTTTAATCTGTCCAAAAGACTGGAACGCCTGAATAATATTTACTACCAGAGTGTAAAACATAATCGGGGAAAGTCCCGGCAGCGTCAGTGTAAAAAATTGCTGCACACCGCTGGCACCGTCTACAGAAGCTCTTTCGTAAATGGTTTCATCAATGTTTCCAAGCCCTGCGGAAAAATACAGGAAATTAATACCGCTGTTGAGCCATGCGGTGAGAATAGCCACACAGTAAAGGGCTGTTTTAGGGTCATTCAGCCAGTTAATATCAAGCCCCAGCAGCTTATTCACAATGCCCACAGAAGGATGAAGCATAATCTGGAAAATCATGGCTGCAGAGCTGGACGCAATGGCCATAGGCAATGCATACGCCGTACTGAAAAACCGAATTCCCGGAAATGCCTTGTTGCAGAGAACTGCCGCAATCAGCCCCAAAAGCATACTTCCCAGAACCACAATCACCACAAATATCAGTGTTACCTTTAAGCTGTTCCGAAAGGAAGCAGAACTGAGCAGTTCTGTATAATTGCCAAGACCCACAAACAGCTTTGCTTCTCCCATTTTGTTGGTTTTATAAAGACTCAGGTAAATGGTCTTAAAAAACGGATAAAACAGAAATACCGCAAAAACTGCCATACATGGAAGAAGATAGCCGTAAGGCGCAAGATTTATTTTCTTCTTTTTTCCCGTGTTCATGCCTGCACATCCTCCCTGTAAAATAAATTTTCTTCTGTTTCCATATCAAAAACATGGATTTTCTCTGTATCAAAGTAAAGAGTAATCTTTTCCCCTACCTGGGTCTGATTTTCCGGGCTGAGCCTTACCGCATGGGTCCTTTCCTGGGACTCATAGTAAAGAATCACCTCTGCCCCCAGCATTTCCCTGGTTACCACCGTTTCCTCCAGACCCTGGCAGTTCTGGGCAAATCCCTTCTCCACAGCCTCTTCATATTCGTAAATATCCTCCGGACGAATACCCAGAATCACTTTCTTTCCGTTTTCTTTCTGTCTTACCAGCTCTCCTCTTTCTCCGTCCAGATAAACCTTTTTGCCCAGTTCACTTCCTCCGGGGTACAGCACCGTTCTGCCGTCTTCCACAGACACCCAGGCCTCCAAAAAATTCATGGAAGGAGATCCGATAAAGCCTGCCACAAAAAGATTTGATGGAGAATTGTACACATTCTGAGGGGTATCTGCCTGCTGCACCACACCGTCCTTCATAACCACAATTCTGCTGCCCAGAGTCATGGCTTCCGTCTGGTCGTGGGTTACATAGACTACTGTAGTTTCCAGTTCTTTGTGCAGCTTAGCCAGTTCAATACGCATCTGCGCCCTTAACTTGGCATCCAGATTAGACAGGGGTTCATCCATGAGAAAAGCTTTTGGTTTTCGGATAATGGCACTTCCGATTGCCACCCTCTGCTTCTGTCCCCCGGAGAGCGCCGCCGGCCTTCTGTCCAGCAAATGCTCGATTTCTAATGTTTTCGCCACCTTATGTACCTTTTCATCAATTTCCTTTTTCGGTATTTTCCTGATTTTCAAGGCATAAGCCAGATTTCCATAAACCGTCATATTGGGATACAGGGCATAATTCTGAAAAACCATGGAAAGCCCCCGCTCTCCGGGCTCATAATAATTGCACAGTTCCCCGTCTATCCATAACTCTCCGTCGCTGATTTCCTCCAGTCCCGCAATCATACGCAGCGTAGTGGATTTCCCACAACCCGAAGGACCTACGAAGATTACAAATTCTTTATCCTGTATTTCCAGGTTAAAATCTTTTACGGCATAATGTGCACCGTCATACATCTTGCAGACATTCTTTAATGCAATTCCCGACACCGATTTCTTCCTCCCTTAAAACTCCATTACAATTTCTCATATTTTACTTCTTTAACGCTAAGTCCGGGTTTTAGTTTAACGGGAATACGTCTTGGAAACTACCACAGTTTTCAAAAATCATGGTAAAATTTTTGTAAGACAGCGCAGTAAAATAAAAAAATCCCTGACAGCCGGACGTATTCTTTCTACGTCATACTGTCAGGGATTCCCTGTTTTTCTTTTATACTTCTACAATGTTCTGCAGCCAGACACCTTTTTTCACCAAAATAAATCCAATAAAGCACTTCACGATATCTGCAAGCTGTACAGCAATAAAAATATACACCACATACAAATTTGTAAAATGTCCCAGCAAATACGCAATAGGTACACTTACACAACATATAAACACGCTGTCAAAGAAAAAGGTAACTATCGTCTTCCCTCCGGAACGCAGGGTAAAATAAGCGGCATGCAAAAAGGCATTCTGCGGCATAAACACGGCTGTCACCATAATAAAATATTTCGCAAATTCCCTGGACTGGGCATTGGTATTGTAAAGCTGTGGAAACAGCGGTGCAATGGCCAGCATGACCAGCGCTATAAGAGTACAGCAGGCTACAGAAAAGGCTATCATCTTTCTGTCTGTGTCCTTTGCCTCTTCCATTTTGCCTGCCCCCAGAAGCTGTCCCACCACAATAGCCACAGAATCTCCCAGAGCAATAAATACCACATTAAACAAATTAGAAATCGTATTGGAAATGTTCATTCCGGCAACTACGTTCATGCCTCTGACAGAATAACACTGCAAAAGAATAGCCATGCCCGCCGCCCAAAGAGTCTCGTTCAGCAGCAGCGGCGTTCCCTTTATCAGAATCCTTTTCACCAGATATCCCGGTATCTTTGCAGTCTTATACAGACCTGAAATATAGGTATTGATTTCCCTGTGCCTGTGTGTCCAGCCCACTACAATAAAAGCCTCCACATAGCGGGACATCACGGTTGCAACTGCGGCTCCCGCCACACCCAGCTTTGGAAATCCGAATTTACCGTAAATCAGAAAATAATTAAATACCAGATTCACTATCACAGCCACAATACCTGCCTTCATAGGTGTAACAGTTCTTCCGCACTCTCTCAGTGTACTGGCATAAACCTGCACCAGCATAAACGGCGGCAGACCTATGAGCATAATTCTCAGATATTCTTTTCCATAGCGCAGTGCGGCAGCCACATCTCCTCCGTCCTGATTTCCGTTTAAATACATCTGAATGAGCGATTCCCCAAAAGTAAGAAACAGCAGAATCGTAATTCCCGTCAGAATTACTCCCATGTAAAGTTTAAACCGCATGGTATTTGCCACGCCTTCATCATCCTTCTGCCCGAAAAACTGTGCTGTAAAAATCCCCGCACCGGAAACCCCTCCGAAAATGCACAGATTATATACAAAAATCAACTGGTTGACAATGGCCACACCGGTCATCTGCTCTGTCCCGACCTGACCCACCATAATGTTGTCCAGAAGACTTACAAAATTCGTAATACCATTCTGAATCATAATCGGTACGGCTATGAGCAGCACCATCTTATAAAAACTTTTGTCTCCTATCAGCTTTTGTCTCCATGTACTTTTCATCACAATCCCCCTCTTTTGTCTGTTTCATGGTCGTAAGAGACATTATACCCCATGTCTCCGGCTGGATTCAAGACATTCCCACATTTCCACTGTTTTTAACCGCAAAAAAAGAAGAGACTGTGTTCTGCACACAAACCTCTTCTTTTTCGTCATTTTTACTCTTCCTATTTTGTAAAGTTAAAAATGCTGTGGTAATATTTATCTTCTTTGTCATTCAGTCCAAAAGGTGCAATCAAGGACTGTCTCATACAATAATCATGAAATTTCTGTTTAAAACTCTTCTTTCCCTCTGTTTTATTTTCTTTTGCTGCCATATAGCATTGCCTCTTTTCTTTTTCTTTGCATATTTAAAAGTTTCTCTTTACGATTCCTAATCATAGCACCTTTAAATCCCCAAAACAATACCCTTGGCAGCACTTCTCCCTTTTGACTTTTCGCACTTCAACGCGCTAATATAGTCAAAATTATTTTTGCATTTTCTCCGTTGTTTTTCGTTCACTTTTTATGCAAATTTCTCAACACTCCTCTTTTGTTTTATTTAGATAAAGAGCAGTTTGAATCTTGCAAAATTTCCGCTATGACCTCTTCCGGTTCTTCTAAATCCTCTGCGATTTCTGCCGTAGTTTTTCCTTTCTGTATCTTCTTCTGTATCAGTTTACAGAGCAACTCTCGCTTTCCTTCCTTCTTTCCTTCCTCCCAGGCTTCTTCCATCTCCTGCCTCATATGCTTTTCCTGGTCATACTCAAATATACTCATGCTCTTCGCCTCCACTCGATTCTTCTCCAGAAATTCTTTCAGTATCCCTTCCTTTATACACTCTTCTATGGCTCTCTCTACTGCCTCGGCCAGTTCCATTTCCTCCGCGTGTTTCCTCACTCTCGCCGTATATTCCGCGTATTCCCACAAGGTATGACTCATTTTCATCAGCTCTTTGTTGTGCCCGCTGTTTACATTCAGCATAACTGCTTTCAGCTCCAGACTGTATTCTTCTTTTATAGTATACAAATCAGACAGTCTTAAGATTTTCCTGTCCGGCTGTTCCTCCAGACCATTGTAAAACACTATAAAACGCGGCGGCGGCGCCGTGACAAAAGAATTTGCTGAACATATCGGCGCTGACGCTTACACAGAATCCGCTGTCGACGCGGCAGAACTGGCAAAAACCTTTATTGTCTGAGGAAAGGGGGAGAATTTTACTTTGCAGCTTACCTCTATTTTACTATATCAAAATTTGAAGGAACAATTTCACATTGCTGACTATCGGCTTTTATCCAAAAACCAACCCCTTGCCCGTCCCTTTTTCTTTGAGGCAGACAAGGGGTTTAAAAATAACCATATTTATCTCACAGACGCTATTTTAGACCTGGATGTTTTTTCATCCATACCAGAGGATGCCGTGCTGATTATCTGCCAGAAAGATGAGACCTCCCATCTCCCGGAGGGTCGTTTTTCCTGTCTGCTGCTGTCCTGCCATACTTCAGTTATTCATGTATTTAACTGTATCCAGTCTATTTTTGATTACTATGAAGAATGGGAAGGGCAATTGGTATCCATTTGTCATCAGAATGGTTCCTTGTCCGATTTACTGGAAATCTCCCAGCCCGTATTTAAAAATCCTCTGTGCATTATGAATATGGATTTTTCTCTGGTGGCCCACCGGGGACTTTCCCAGCTTCCCGAAGAACAGCAGATATTTGAAAATCATACGCTCCGTCTGGATTATATTCACGCATTGATTCAGGACGAAAATTTTCATCTGGAGGACGCTTCTCCAAAGCCTTTCCTCTTTCCGGCCTATCTTACCGGACACCGTTCTCTGAACATCCGCCTGTTTCTGGATGAAAAACCGGCATACCAGCTCTCCATTCTCGAAAACGGAACGCCTCTCACAGATGCAGACTGGTATCTGATTACCATTCTGGCTCATCACGCAGAGTACATTCTGCACCGTATGCAGTCAGAATCCTCTTCCCGCAGTACGACTCTGCAATCTATTTTTCAGAGTGTTTTATCGGACCGCACTGCCGATTACATGGGTATCAGCCATCTGCTCACCAATGTGGGCTGGCTGGCAGAGCATACCTATCTGTGCTCCGTCATTCAGACAGAAGGGCCGTCTTCCCTGAACGGGAATACCATATGCCAGTATATCAAAAATAAATTTCCCGCTTCCTGCAGTCTTGTTTTCAAGGAATATGTGGTAAGCTTCTATAACGAAACACTATTAAAAATGGAAGCGGAAGACATTTTCCGGGGACTTGTATATTTTATCCGGGACAGTATGTTAAAAGCCGGATACAGCCGTTCCATGTGCGGGCACATGAATCTGCGCAGGCAGTATCTGCAGGGTCTCACCGCCCTGACTCTGGGGCTGGAAATCCGTCCCCAGCTCTGGATTCATCATTTTAACCAGATTGCCCTACCTTATATTCTCCGGCAGTCCGTAAAAACTTTTCCCGGCCATATGCTCTGTTACGAGAAATTACTGGATTTACAAAAATCCGACAAACTGCAGAATACGGAATACATGAAAACTCTGCGTGTCTATCTGGAACACAATCTGAATACTGTTCAAAGCGCCAAGGCTCTCTTTATCCACCGGAGTACCTTTCTGTACCGTCTGGAGCGAATTAAAAGTATTCTGGAAACGGATTTGGAAGACCCGGACGAACTGTTTTATCTGAATCTGTCCTTCCGCCTTCTGGACAATGAGGAAATGTAGGGTTTCCTACACAGTGTCGCAATACTAAAAGGATTTTACCTTATTTATATGGATTTACAGACTGCCGCCTTTCCTGTTATCATAAGGTCAGGCAAGAAGGAGCTGGTCCACCAACAGCCCTTTATGAGATTATACGGGTACAGTTCATGTACCCGGTCACAAGGAGGTATTGCGTATGCTCACAAAAAGGCAAAACTTATTAGAAACTGTCCGGGGCGGGAAACCGGACCGTTATGTAAATCAGTATGAAGCACTGGCTATGCTTATGAATAATCCTTATACGGTAAATAACCCGGCACCGGAATATGGGAAAGGTCCTGTGAAAAATGCCCGGGGTGTAACCAATGTATGGCCGGAAGGTACGCCGGGCGGTTTCCCTATTCACGATGAGGAACACATCGTATGCAAGGATATTACAGACTGGAAAAATTATGTACATGCACCGCGGCTGGATTATTCTGATGCTGAATGGGAACCTTATATCAAAGCTGCAGAGGAAATTGACCGAAAAGAATATTTTGTTACTCAGTTCATAGCACCTGGTATTTTTGAGCAGTGTCATCATCTGCAGGAAATCCAGAACTGTCTGATGAATTTTTATGAGGAACCGGAAGCTACCCAGGAGCTCATTGACTACCTCACGGAATGGGAACTGCAGTATGCGGAAAAAATCTGCAGATACATAAAGCCAGACGCCATTTTTCATCATGATGACTGGGGCAGCCAGACTTCAACCTTTATTTCTCCTGCCATGTTTGAGGAATTTATTCTGCCTTCTTACAAAAAGATTTACGGCTATTATAAATCTCATGGAGTAGAACTGATTATCCACCACAGTGATTCTTACGCTGCAACACTGGTTCCATACATGATTGATATGGGGATTGATATCTGGCAGGGAACTATGAGTTCCAACAACATTCCGGAACTGATTGAAAAATACGGAGGTCAGATAACTTTTATGGGCGGTATTGACAGTGCCTCCATCGACAGACCCGACTGGACGCCGGAACTGGTAGATAAAGAAGTTCGCAGGGTCTGCCAGGAAAACGGTACAAAATACTTTATTCCATGTCTGACCCAGGGACTTGG
Organism: Blautia sp. HCN-20427; assembly: GCF_037890365.1. Classification (NCBI taxonomy): domain Bacteria; kingdom Bacillati; phylum Bacillota; class Clostridia; order Lachnospirales; family Lachnospiraceae; genus Blautia; species Blautia sp. HCN-20427. The sequence goes on from NZ_JBBKBX010000012.1 coordinate 82,482, forward strand.
TATCAGTACCTTCCCAGGTGTCTATGAAGCTACAAGTGAAGTGATTGAAAAAATAAGCAAAGAAATTTTCTAGGACAACGATTTTTATAAACATAGAAAAGGCCGCCGCTTTCCTACGACAGCCTTTTCTATGTTTTCACCTTTTTCTCTAAATCCGGCTCACTCCATCATCCTCATACAATTCATAGGACGCCCCCTCGTATCCCACATACTGAATACTGTCTTCCCGAATCCGGCTGACGCTTTCTGCCACATCAGCCACAGGAATGCATTTTCTTTTGCGGATAAACAGCGGTACTTCGTTCAGCGCCACTTCTACATAGTGATGTCCTTTTTCCAGTATCTCTTCCTGGATGCTGCCGTCCGGCATGAATTTCACGAACATCATTTCTTCCGGCAGATAGACACAGCGTCCGTCTGCATTCTGCGTGTAAACAGGTGCAATCATGATTTCATTTCCCAGCATCAACTGGTCTTCCACAGTCCGCGCCCGTGTATCTTCCGGATACACAAAGGCCAGCGGCTTAAAGTACATATCATCCTGCAGCGCGGCTTTCATGTACTCACTGTACAGATATGGCACCAGACGATAGCGCACACCAATTACATGGCGGAAGTCTTCTGCATTTCCAAAGCGGTAGCTTTCCTGCTCTCTGGTTCCCAGGGCAGAATGGTTTCGCATAAGAGGTGTAAATACTCCAAGGGCTGTCCAGCGCAGCACTAAATCCGCTGTGGCGTCTGCCCCAAATCCGCCTAAGTCCGCACCTGCATACAGGAAACCGCACATATTTAAGGAGGGCATCATTTTCAGATTCAGAAGCAGATGAGACCACCAGGATTTGTTGTCTCCTGTCCAGATACCGCCATAGCGGTGCATACCAATGTAAGAAGCTCTGGAAAACATGAGAATTCTCTTATCCGGCGCAATTTTCTCAAAGGCCTCTCCTGCTGCACGGGTCATGTTATAGCCAAAAAGATTGTGCACCTTATCATGACGGACTCTCTCTCCCTTTACCTTGTGATAAAAGCTGCGATAGTCCTCCGGGTCATTGCTCAAGTGCTGCAGTTTCTCGGTAATGCCGTAAGTGCCGCGGCTCTTGTCCTCTGCATAAGCGTCTACCATGTCCCGAAGTTCTTTTTCACCCTTTTCAGAGTAGAAAATTGCCGGCTCATTCATGTCATTCCAAAAGCCTTCGATTCCCTGAGAAGTCAGAATTTCATATTTACTGCCAAACCACTCTCTTGCCTCTGGATTCAGCACATCCGGAAAATGGGTCCAGCCCGGCCATACGGCTCCTACAAATTCTTTGCCGTCTTCCTGCTTACAGAAATACCCCTTGGCTTTTCCCTCTTCGTAGATATCATATCCATCCTCAATTTTTACCCCGGCATCAATAATGGGAATCAAATGGATGTCTTGGGCTTTCATTTCATCCACAAATGCCTTGAAGTCCGGGAAATTCTCTTTATTTACTGTAAAGTCTTTGAAGGATTCCATGTAGTCAATATCCATGTACAGCATATCCATAGGAATGTGATTTTCTCTGTATTGTCTCACCACTTCACGGAAATCCTCTGCTGTCTTATAGCCCCAGCGGCTCTGTCCGAAACCAAAAGCAAATTTCGGAGGAATATAGCTTCGTCCGATGATTTTACGGAACTGTTTCACAATATCGTAGGCAGAAGTTCCTTCTATGATATAAAGGTACAAATCCGCATCTTCACAGGTGATATCCAGACGGTTCTGCTGTGTATAGCCAATGTCAAAAGTCAAAACAGACGGGTAATCCACAAACATACCAAAGGTTTCTTCCCCGGATACGATAATAAAATTGTGCGCGCCGTACAGAGACTTTTTATCTTCTGTGTGCTCCGGGTCATCGGTACAGTTACTTATGTAAACAAAACCACGCTTATTGATGCCTCTGTTCGCCTCTCCCAGCCCATACACCATGTCCTTTTCCTGCATTTCGTAAGTAAACCGAAATCCTTTTTCCAGATTAATGTTTCCGTACTTCGGCATTCCTTCCGCACAGGGAATGTCCCGCACAACCGCCTCTGTTTCAAAAGGCTTTCCAAACTTGTATTTCTGAATCATTGTCCTTCTCCTTTACATAAACCATTGATGATAAGGTCATTTTAGCATTTTGCCTGGGATGGCTCAATAGGTGTTTTTTCTCATTTTAATGTAAAATTTCTTACTATTTTTAGCGGACACAAAACCTTTCGCCTATAGAAAAGGGACTACCACACGAATATTCGTACGATAGTCCCCGCTTTTCCTATAATAAATTTAGCTCTATTCTTCTTCCGCAGCCTCTTCAGAAACTTCACTGCTTTCTGTCTCTTCCGGTTCACTCATACCGATTCTCGGCTTCGTTTCCAGAATTCTCATGAATTCTTCTCCGGTAATGGTTTCGTGCTCATACAGGAATTTCGCCAGTTCATGGAGTTTCGCAATGTTATCTTCCAGTATCTTATAGGCCTTATCATGCTGTTTTTTAACCAGTTCCACAACTTTCTTGTCAATCAAAGTCTGTGTCTCAAAGGAGCAGGCCAGGGCACTGTCACCGCCCAGATACTGATTGGACATGCTCTCCATAGCCACCATATCAAATTCATCGCTCATACCGAAGCGGGTAATCATGCCTCTGGCAATCTTGGTTGCCTGCTCAATATCATTTGACGCACCTGTGGTTACGGAGTGGAAGATAAGCTCTTCTGCCGCCCTTCCGCCTGTAAAGGTTGCAATCTTATTCTCCAGTTCCTCTTTGGACATCAGGAAGTGCTCACCTTCATCCACCTGCATGGTGTAGCCGAGAGCGCCTGACGTTCTGGGAATAATGGTAATCTTGTGTACCGGGGCGGAATTGGTCTGCAAAGCGGCTACCAGCGCATGGCCCACTTCGTGATAGGAAACAATCAGCTTTTCCTTCTCAGACAGCACACGGCTCTTTTTCTGATAACCGGCAATTACCACTTCGATACTCTCTTCCATATCCGCCTGTGTGGCAAATTTTCTTCTGTCACGAACAGCCCGAAGCGCCGCTTCATTGACAATATTGGCCAGCTCTGCGCCGGAAGCGCCGGAAGCTGCCTTTGCAATTTCGTGGAAGTTTACATTATCGGAAATCTTAATTTTTCTTGCATGTACCTTCAGGATTTCTTCTCTTCCCTTTAAGTCCGGAAGTTCCACCGGAATTCTCCGGTCAAAACGGCCGGGACGAAGCAGGGCCGCATCCAGGGAATCCGGCCGGTTGGTCGCAGCCAGAATCACAACACCCTTAGATCCGTCGAATCCGTCCATCTCGGTCAGAAGCTGGTTCAGGGTCTGCTCTCTCTCGTCATTACCGCCCATGGCGCTGCCGTCACGCTTTTTACCAATGGTATCAATCTCGTCAATGAACACAATACAGGGTGCTTTTTCGTTGGCCTGCTTAAACAAATCTCTTACCTTGGCAGCGCCCATACCCACAAACATCTCCACAAATTCAGAACCGGAAATGGAGAAAAACGGCACATTGGCTTCTCCTGCAACGGCTTTTGCCAGAAGAGTTTTACCGGTTCCCGGAGGGCCTACAAGAAGTGCGCCCTTCGGCATAGAAGCGCCGATTTCTCTGTATTTTTCAGGGTTGTGAAGGTAATCCACGATTTCGGTCAGAAGTTCTTTCGCCTCATCCTCTCCCGCTACGTCTGAAAATTTAATTCCCGTAGAGGATTTCACATAAATCTTGGCATTGCTCTTTCCGAATGTCATAGCGCCCGGACCTCCGGCGCCTCCCATACCTTTCATCATCCGTTTCATAAACCAGCCGCCTACAAACCAGATAAATACAAAAGGAAGTACCCAGGAAATCAAAAAACTCACAAGAGGATTGGCTCTGTTCGGTATCTCAGAGGAGAACTTTACGCCCGCCTCCTGCAGACGTTCTACCTCCTGTCCGTCCGCAATACGTCCGGTCTTGCAAATCTGCTCTTTTCCGTTCTTGTCTTCACTCTCCAGGGAATAATAAATTGTATCGGATTCCAGATTTACTTCTTTGATTTTTCCATCATCCAAATCTTCCAGAAATTTATCATAGGATACCTGTTTAATACTTTTCTCCGCTATGGCCGGGGTAATAAATAAATTAATGACCATCAAAGCCACCAGAATAATCGCATACCAGAACAGCAGCGGTTTCTTCGGCGGCTGGGGTTTCTTTTTTTCTTCAACGTCCATTTCTATCTCCTCCGTTTCAGCACATGGCAGACACAAAAATCTGCTGTGCTATTCTTGTTATATCAACTATACGTCTTTCAAAGATAATATGCAATGAAGAAAACATGTTTATTCTATAAAAAAAGAATAAACCGCTTATTTATCGTCTCCGGTCAGCTTAATCACGGCTTCCATCTCCTCCGGATCCATGTCCAGAAAGGCCGCCAGTTCTTCCACACTGTATTTCACATTTTCGTCTTCTGTCAGTTCTTTCACCCTTGTTTCCAGATTCCGCACCTTTTCCACCAGAATATTGTCCTCTTTTTTCTGCTGTGTCTGGTCTTCAATAAAAAGGCGCATGGTACTTCTGGCCTCTTCCAGAAGCCACTTGGCAAGATTTTCCTGTTCTTCTGCGCTTTTGACAGCCATAAGAAGCCCCATGTTGCCCTCCTGCAGCAAGTCTCCGAAAAAGATTTCCCGACAGTTCAATTCCTTTGCCGCCTGAATCAAATCCTCCTGCAGACAGCGCAGCAGTTCTTCTGCTTCATAGTCTCCGCCTGCTTTCAGCGCCTTTAAAACAGCTTCTTTTTCCGCCTGACCCGGAAGTACAAAGCCCTCCAGGTACTCCTCCAGAAAGGCTTCTTCCTCCGGGGTAAGCGCCAGAATTTCCGCCGGAACATCTGCCTCTGCTTCTTTAGAACGGCTTTTGCTGTATCCCTCCACATAGATTCCCTGGACTTCGAGAAAATCATACACTTTCTGCAGTTTGTCCTTATCCATGCCCGGTTCGTCAAAAAACTGCTCTACCAACTCTGTGTGAACCTTTTTTCCATTCTGCATGGCTAAGGTCTGTATATCCTTTAATTTCTCCTGAAACTGATTAATATCCATAGCTGCCTCCTTATTGTTCTCTATACTATAAAGGTAGCTTAACACAAACCGTTCCGTCTGAAAAGCAGGGATTACATTTTCGTGATTCTGTCAATGGCTTCCAGCGTATTTTCATAGGTACCAAAGGCGCTGAGACGGAAATATCCCTCTCCATGGGCTCCGAATCCGCTTCCCGGCGTGCCTACCACATTTGCCGTCTTTAAAAGCTGGTCGAAAAAGTCCCATGAAGTGGTATTTCCCGGTGTTTTCAGCCATACATACGGGGCATTGACACCGCCGGATACGGTGTAACCCGCTTTTTTCAGGCCATTGTAAATGGCATGTGCATTCCGCATGTAATAAGCCACCTGCTCTTTCACCTGGGCTTTTCCTTCTTCTGTATACACGGCTGCCCCTGCTTTCTGTACAATATAAGGCGCGCCGTTATACTTCGTGCCATGGCGTCTTGCCCACAGAGCATTCAGAGAAACCTCCCCGGACTTCAATTCTTTCGGAACAACCGTGTATCCCAGACGCACCCCTGTAAATCCCGCATTCTTGGAAAAGCTGCGAAGCTCTATGGCACAGGTCTGCGCGCCTTCACATTCGTAAATGCTGTGAGCCACTTCTTCCTGGGTAATGTAAGCCTCATAAGCCGCGTCATAGATAATGAGAATTCCGTTTCTGTTGGCATAGTCCACCCATTCCTGCAGCTGTGCTTTTGTTACTGCAGCTCCTGTAGGATTGTTTGGAAAACAGAGATAAAGAACATCCGGCGTTTCCTTTGGAAATTCCGGCACAAAACCGTTTTGGGCCGTACAGGGCATGTAAATCATACCGTCAAAATTCTGCGTCTTGGGATTGTAGCTGCCTGTGCGCCCTGCCATCACGTTGGTGTCCACATACACCGGATACACAGGATCGCAGACAGCGATTTTGTTGTTCAAAGCAAGGATTTCCTGAATATTTCCGGAATCGCACTTGGCGCCGTCTGACACAAAGATTTCATCTGCGTCAATTCGGCATCCTCTGTCCTGAAAATCATTTTTGGCAATGGCTTCTCTTAAAAACCCATATCCCTTATCCGGGGCATAACCGTGAAAGGTCTCCCCATGAGCCATTTCCTCTACCGCACTGTGCAGAGCCTGAATAATGACCGGCGCTAAAGGCTGCGTCACGTCTCCGATTCCCAGCCGGATAATCTCTTTTCCCGGATTTTCCTGCTGATATGCCGCAATTTTCTTTGCAATGTCGGAAAACAGATAGCTTCCCGGCAGTTTCAGGTAATTTTCATTTATCGTAAACATTTCACATTCTCCTTTAACATTCGTCATAAATCAGTGTCAATACCATCTGGGCCGTTTCCACCATATTTGTACCACTGTCCATACTGCATTTCTGAATATAGCGGAAAGCCTCCTCCTCGGAAAGATGATTTCGCTCCATCAAAAGCAGTTTGGCATTTTTAATATAATTCTCTTCCCGCTCTGAGCGTTTCTTCGGCTTCTTCTTTGCTTTCTTGTATCTTTTCTCTGCCTGACCTGCCATCAGCTCCACTGTGTTGACCAGGTCGTAAATTTTCACAGGTGTGGTAATGGCCATAATGCCGCTGCCCGCTGCACTTACCGTAGTGGCCGAGCCTATCAGCAGCATTTCGAAATAATCCGGGATGCACTGTGCAAGCTGGGAATAATGCATATCCGGCAGTTTGTAGCTGCTGATAACCAGTCCCCTCTGATGTCTGTTTGCCTCAATCAAAGCTGCGGAAGCGGTATTGCAGGATACAATATTTTCAAATCCGTGGTCGGTGAGGATTCTGCGTATCCGCTTTGCATCTTCAATTTTTGGTAATGCCACAATGATGATGCTCATATACTGCTCCCTGCCTTTTCTCCTTCTGCTTATATCTGGTATAAATACTGCTCCAGCTCCCAATCGGAAACCTGTTTCATGTAGCTTTTCCACTCCTTTTTCTTTGCTTTCTTATAATGCTCAAAAAAGGCGGTTCCAAGTATTTCTTTCAGCCACACATCTTTTTCCAGTTCATATAAAGCGTCGCTTAAATTTTCCGGCAGGGAGTCAATTCCCTGACTGTTTTTCTCTTCCTCAGACATGCTGCGAATACTTTTTGTCAGTTCCTCCGGTATCTCCAGATTCCGCTCAATCCCATCAATCCCTGCTGCCAGGCAAAGGGCAAAGACCAGATATGGGTTTGCGGAAGGATCCGGGCTCCTCAGCTCGATTTCTTTCTCTCTCTGCCGTCTGGACGGCACCTTGATAAGGGCAGTTCTCTGTCCTGAAGACCAGGTAATCTCCGAAGGCGCCTCAAATCCCGGCACCAGACGTTTGTAAGAATTCACCAGCGGATTGAAAATTGCCGTCATGCCCTTGATGTGCTCCAGAATTCCCGCAATAAAAGCATAGGCTTCACGGCTGAGTCCCAGAATGTCGTTTTCGTCTTCAAAAATATTCTTCCCGTCCTTATACAAAACCATGTTGATGTGCATACCGGAACCATTGACCTCTTCTTTCGGCTTTGGCATAAAGGTAGCGTGAAGCCCGTGGCGCTTGGAAATGGTTCGCACCGCTACTTTAAAGGTCATCAGCTTGTCCGCGGTTTCCTGAACATCTGACATGGTAAAGTCAATTTCCTGCTGTCCGGGCGCAATCTCATGGTGGGAAGATTCCACATCATATCCCATTTCCTCCAGGGTAAGCACAATATCTCTTCTGGCATTTTCGCCCAAATCCACAGGACTCAAATCCATATAGCCCGCCTGCTCATGGGTGACTGTGGTGGGCATGCCGTTATCATCCGTGTGAAACAGGAAAAATTCACACTCGGGATTTACCATAAACGTATATCCCTTTTCCTTTGCTTTCCTTACGGTTTCCTGCAGAATATATCTGGGACTTTCTCTGTAAGGCGTGCCGTCCGCCTTATAAATATCGCAGATAAATCTTGCCACCTTCCCCTGCTGAGGACGCCAGGGCAGAATACAGAACGTATTCAAATCCGGATGTAAATACATGTCCTCCTCTTCGTTTCGATAAAAACCCTCCATGGAAGACGCGTCTATGACGCACTGGTTGTCCATGGCCTTTTCCAGCTTACTGAACGGAACCGCAATATTCTTCATGGTTCCGAACATATCGGTGAACTGGAGACGGATAAATTCCACATCCTCCTCTTCTGCCATCTGCAGAATATCTTCTCTGGTATACTTTTCCATAGTTTTTGCTCCTTTTACAAAAAGGGCGCACTTATTCAAATCTCTGAATAAGAACGCCCTTGTCCTTTATGGGTCGTATTATAGCAGTCCACATTTTAAATGTCAATGATTTTCCGTATCTGTGCAAACAAGTCTTCTATATGCTGTGCACCGTTTCCCAGAATCCGGACCGCCAAATCCATATCCGAAATCCGCGTCACACCGCCCTGAGTCTTTTCGTCCTCCTCCAGAAGTTCCCGGATTTTCTCCACTTTCTCTGACGTATTTTCCGTTCCGAACACCAAAAAACTGCCCATATGGGAAAAGCCTTCATACATGCCAAGTCCTGGCAGGTCCATGGTTTCAGGTTCAAAGAAACAGTTGTCCCTGTAAATCAGTTTCCCCTGTCGCCTTACATGAACCAGATTATGATAAAAACGGTATTCAAATTTTTCTCCTCTGGCAGCCCGCCCGCAGGACAGCACCTCCTGATACAGGAAAAGGGAACTTTCGTCTTCAAGCTCCGCCTCCAAAGTGCTGCGAAAGGCAGATTGTGCAAAGGGAATCACCGGCTGGGAACCGTAGTCCATGATACCGCCGTGCGCTACCCGAATACGGGCATTTCTCCTGGCGCTGCCCTGCTTCATCTTGTGGATTTTTTCATAAGCCTGGGCGGAAAACCGCAGTCTGCCGCCCTCCTTTACCTCTATGTCAAATTCCTGGGTATCCCCTTCCATAATGCCTGCTGAAGCGGACAAAAGCATGACATGCATAAAGTCTCCCGATTCGTAAAAGGGGCTCATAATCTTAAAGGGCGCGGTAAACGACACCTGTTCCAGTACGGTTTTCCCCTCTTTTTCCCCTGCCCTCAGGGTGCAAAGAGAAGTTCTTCCGAATTGATTTTCCATACTTAACATCCTTCCAGAAGTACGTTTTTCTGTATCCATTCCACAACCTTATCCGTGCCCTCTTCGCCCCGGATGTTGGTAAAGAGGAAGGGTCTGTCTTTCCGCATTTTTTTGGAATCCCGTTCCATAACTTCCAGACTGGCCCCTACATAGGGCGCTAAATCGGTCTTGTTAATCACAAGCAGGTCGGAACGAACAATGCCCGGACCGCCTTTTCTCGGAATCTTGTCCCCCTCTGCTACATCAATGACGAAAATAGTAGCGTCTACCAGTTCCGGACTGAAGGTAGCAGACAGGTTATCTCCGCCGCTTTCTATAAACAACAGCTCTATATCCGGAAAACGCTCCAGCATCTCATCTACTGCTTCCAGATTCATGGAAGCATCTTCCCGAATAGCCGTGTGGGGGCAGCCGCCGGTTTCCACACCGATAATGCGCTCTCTTGGAAGCACACTGTTTTTGCAGAGAAATTCCGCATCTTCTTTTGTATAAATATCATTGGTAATGACTCCAATACTGTACTGTCCTGCCATTTTTCTTGTCAGACATTCAATTAACGCCGTTTTGCCGGAACCCACCGGCCCGGCAACACCTATTTTCACATAAGACATGTTTTGTCCCCTTTCCTCTGTTATTATGACATATAAATTCTGGAATACAGCCCTTCATGCTGCATACACCGAATGTCAAATCCGGGAGCGCCTGCCCCCAGAAGTTCTGTTGGAAGTTCCTTCACCTGTTCCAAAAGGCGGCTCATTTCCTCTGTACAGGACACCAGAATCTGCTGTCCCGTGGTCTGGCTTAAAGGTATGCTTTTTACACAGTTGGTCACCATGGCAGACGTTTGGGCATAGAGAAAATGTTCCAGGCAGTCTTCCAGGGAAATGCCAATGCTGCTGCAGAAAATTCCGTAAGCTATGACATGATGTACGCTGCCGTTCTTTTTTTTCTCCAGATAGCGAAGAAAGACCGGTGTCTCATAGACAATTCCACAGTTTTTCAGTGTCTTTGCAAACCGGGAGCCCATCTTTTTGGACGCCTCCCGGATTTCTGACGGCACTTTTCCCGCCTCCAGCACTTCTTCCAGCTCCTGTAAGCCTTCCATATCCTGTGCCTGCCCCCGTTCCCAGGCCAGACGGCAGAAGAAAAGTTCATTGTACAGAAGATTCTGTGTCAGTTTGTTTCTGATATAGGATTCTGCCTCTGCTGCATTGGTGACAAGTTCTTTCTGAATATAAGTTTCCAGTCCATAGGAATGGGAATATCCCCCTATGGGAAACAGGGCGTCATTCACCTGCAGCAGCAGAAATTTACTCTTTTTATCCATACGCTCTCCCTTTTCCAGTTTTTAATGTGTATGGGAATTGATGGAGGCGGAGATTCTTTTGTCAAAATCCAGCGCCTGTTCTTTTACTTCTGCCTTTACGCCGTGGATTTTTTCCAGCATTTCCAATACCGGCTGTGTGTAGGGAGTGAGGAAAGTCTGTTCCTCCTCTCCCCACAGAAGTACGGCGTGACGGTTTCCGATTTCGTAGCAGACCTTGGCGGCCATTTTTTCATGGCCTTTGGTAAGCTTTACCTCAATGACTTTACAGGGCAGAATTTCCGCCGCCAGAAGTTCATCTCCCTCCTGCCAGAGAATATCTCCCGTGCGGATTCCTTTCGTCAGCACAGAATCGTCCAGACGGATACCCACTTCTTTTCCCGCTCTGCTGACCTTCTTGTGAATTCTTTTAAAGGCTTCATCCCATTCAAATTCCACATAATCTATCTTTTTTCCTGTTGTATCAATATCTTTTAGATTTCCCCAAATATTTTCACACAGCATGTTTTCTCTCTCCTACCACCAGTTTAATAACAGCATTACGCCCGGAATCCAGGCCGTTACCACGCCTTCAAACACCTGCAGGCAGGGCACAAATTTTCCCAGCTTCTTTCCCATAATATCCTCTACAAAAGCCGTTCCCCAGAGAATGGCCCACAGATACCAGATAGCTGCCCATCTCCAGTCCGGGGAAATATTCCATGCAGGAATTCCCAAAAAGCCTTCCATGGTTCCGAAAATCACAGCATTGACTGCCACGAAAGAAGAAAACCAGGCAAACGGACGGGTGTCCAGATGAAACAGATTGTTGGCAGCTACAAACAAGTAGGTAAAGCCAAAGAGAAGCCCGGTACCTGCCGCATAATAATTTCCCTGAGCCAGATTGACGAAGTTAATAAACAGGGAGAGACCGCCTGTGAAAATATTCATCACAGACGCTGCTTTCCCGTCTATGCGGCAAAGACCGCAGATACCGTTGTTAATTAGCACAATTCCTACAAAAAGCAGACAAACTCCTAACATATTCCCTCTCCTCTTCTAGAATAAACTGTAAAGCTGTGTCAGTGGAAGACTCTTAGCCGGTTTGGAAGTAATCGAAACGCCGTCTGCCTTTACCTCGTAGGTTTCCGGATCCACCGTGATTTCCGGTGTGGCGCCGTTGAATTTCATATCCTTTTTGCCGATATTTCTGCAGTTTTCTACTGGAAGCACCATTTTCTCCAGTCCGTATTTTTCCTTTACGCCGCCTTCTGCTGCCGCTTTGGATACAAAAGTAATGCTGGTTTTGTATTTTGCCTTTCCCTGGGCTCCGAACATCGGACGGTAGATAACAGGCTGTGTAGTCGGGATGGAAGCGTTGGCGTCACCCATTTTGGAAGCCACAATCATGCCGCCTTTTAAAATCATTTCCGGCTTCACACCAAAGAAAGCGGGATTCCACAGTACCAGGTCTGCAAATTTGCCCTCTTCCACAGAACCTACATAGTTGGAAATTCCGTGGGTAATAGCCGGATTAATGGTATATTTGGAAATATATCTCTTTACACGGAAGTTGTCGTTTCCATTGGCTTCGTCTTCCAAAAGGGCGCCTCTTTCGTCTTTCATCTTGCTGGCAGTCTGCCAGGTTCTGGTAATGACCTCACCGATACGTCCCATAGCCTGGGAGTCAGAGCTCATCATACTGAAAACGCCCATGTCGTGAAGTACGTCTTCTGCCGCAATGGTTTCCGGACGGATTCTGGAATCTGCAAAAGCCACGTCTTCGGGGATTTTCTTATCCAGGTGATGGCATACCATCAGCATGTCCAGGTGTTCGTCCAGAGTATTTACCGTAAACGGCATAGTGGGGTTTGTGGAGGAGGGCAGTACGTTTTCTGTGGCTGCCGCACGGATAATATCCGGCGCATGTCCGCCGCCTGCGCCCTCAGTGTGGTATGTATGGATGGTTCTTCCCGCAATGGCGTCTAAGGTATCTTCCACGCAGCCGCCTTCGTTTAAGGTGTCCGTGTGAATGGCAACCTGTACGTCATATTCGTCCGCCACATTTAAGCAGTGGTCAATCACAGCCGGAGTGGCACCCCAGTCTTCGTGAATTTTCAGTCCCATGGCGCCCGCTTTTACCTGTTCCTCCAGAGGACCTTCATCAGAGCAGTTTCCCTTGCCCAGAAAGCCCAGATTCATGGAATACTCCTCTGCGGCCTGAAGCATTTTTTCCATATTCCAGGGGCCTGGTGTACAGGTAGTTGCATTGGTTCCGTCTGCCGGACCTGTGCCGCCGCCAATCATGGTAGTAACACCGGAATACAGCGCACAATCAATCTGCTGCGGGCAGATGTAATGAATATGTGTGTCAATGCCGCCTGCAGTGACAATCAGACCTTCTCCTGCCAACGCTTCTGTGGATGCGCCTACAATCATCCCCGGAGTCACCCCGTCCATGACTGCAGGATTTCCTGCCTTGCCGATACCCTTGATTTTGCCGTCTTTAATTCCGATATCCGCCTTTACAATCCCTGTATAGTCTACAATCAGGGCATTGGTAATCACCAAATCCAAATCTCCGTCGCTGCTTTTTGTTTTTACAGACTGTCCCATGCCGTCACGAATGGTTTTGCCGCCGCCGAACTTGATTTCGTCACCGTAATGGGTATAATCTTTTTCCACTTCAATGACAAGACTGGTATCTGCAAGTCTTACTTTATCCCCTGTAGTCGGGCCGTACATTGCCGCATATTTTTCACCGGAAATTTTTGTGCTCATTTGTCTGCCTCCTTACTCTAAAAAACCTTTTCTCGCTGCTGTCTCAAGTGCTGCCTTCTTCGTATTTTCGGATACCTGGGCACAGGTCAAATCGTTAAAACCGAAGATGCGCTTTGTACCGCCCATTTCCGTAAGCTGCACTTCCTTTTCCTCTCCGGGCTCAAATCTTACCGAAGTACCGGAAGGAATGTCCAGATGGTATCCATATGCTTTTTCCCTGTCAAATTTCAGACATCTGTTGACTTCAAAGAAGTGAAAATGGGAGCCTATCTGCACCGGTCTGTCTCCTACATTGGACACAGAAAGCACAAGACTCTTTTTCCCTTCGTTTAAGGTAATTTCTCTGTCTAAAGCCATGATTTCTCCGATTTTCATCCTTATTTCCTCCTTATTGAATCGGGTCGTGTACCGTTACCAGCTTGGTACCGTCCGGAAAAGTTGCCTCTACCTGTACCTCATGTACCATGTCTGCCACACCATCCATAACGTCTTCTTTTGTCAAAAGTTCTCTTCCGAGACGCATAAGTTCCACCACGTCTTTTCCGTCTCTTGCCAGTTCCAGAAGTTCTGAACTAAGGAAAGCCACAGCCTCCACATAATTCAACTTCAGTCCTCTGTCTTTTCTCTCTTTTGCCAGCATACCTGCCATATGCAGCATTAATTTTTCCTGTTCCTTAGGATTGAGTCGCATGAATTTATCCTCCTTGTCTTGTTCTCTTGTGTCTTAAAAACTGCTGCCCATCAAAGACCTGTCCACAGCCTCTGCTGCCTTTCGCCCCTCTGCAATGGCCCATACCACCAGAGACTGGCCTCTGTGCATATCGCCTGCCACGAATACCCCCGGTACACTGGTTTCGTATTCCTCCGGCTTTGTCAGCACATTGGTTCTGGGATTTAAGTCTGTTCCAAAGGCATCTGTGACATATTTCTGACTGCCCAGAAAACCTGCGGCAATCAGTACCAGCTGTGCCGGACGCTCTTCTTCGGTTCCTTCTACGGGAACCATGTTCATCCGTCCGGTTTTTTCATCCTTTTCAGGCGCCAGCTTCACGATTTTCGCCTTCTTTACATTGCCCTTTTCATCTTTGATAAACTCTGTCACTGTGGTCTGATAAATGCGGGGGTCTTTTCCAAAGACGGCAATGGCTTCCTCCTGACCGTAATCTGTTTTCAGCACCCTGGGCCACTCCGGCCATGGATTTTGCAAAGTTCTTTCTTTTGGGGGTTCGGGCATCATTTCCAGCTGGGTTACAGATTTTGCCCCCAGACGAATAGCAGTTCCCACACAGTCATTTCCCGTGTCACCGCCACCGATAACCAGCACATCTTTTCCCTTTGGGGAAATATACTGCTTATCCTCAAAGTTGGAATCCAGAAGGCTTTTGGTCACAGAGGTAAGAAAATCTACGGCAAAGCAGATATTGCCTGCCTCTCTCCCCGGCACGGAAATATCTCTGGGATTGGACGCGCCGCAGGCCAGTACCACCCTGTCAAATTCCTTCCGGATTTGAGATGCCTTCCTGTCTTTTCCCACATCCACACCGGTCTGGAATACCACACCTTCCGCTTCCATCAACTTCACTCTTCTGTCAATGACAGATTTATCCAGCTTCATGTTGGGAATACCGTAGCGCAGAAGGCCGCCTATCCGGTCCCTCCGCTCAAATACCGTAACCTCATGTCCCCTGCGGTTTAATTCCTGGGCTACCGCCAGTCCGGAAGGCCCGCTGCCAATGACAGCCACCTTTTTCCCGGTGCGCACCGGAATCTTCTGAGGTGTCACCCAGCCCTCTTCCCAGGCCTTTTCTATAATTGCCCTTTCGTTTTCCTTGGTAGCCACCGGTTCTCCGTTTATATTACAGGTGCAGGCCGCCTCACACAAAGCCGGGCATACCCGGCTGGTAAATTCCGGAAAACTGTGTGTCTTAGCCAGACGGTCGTACGCCTGTTTCCATTTGCCCCGGTATACCAGGTCATTGGTCTCCGGCACCAGATTGTGCAGGGGACATCCCGATGCCATACCAGCAATCATCATGCCGGACTGGCAGAAGGGCACGCCGCACTCCATACAGCGGGCGCCCTGTTTCTGCTGCTCTTTCAGGGACAACGGTTTCTTAAATTCCTGAAAATCTCTGATTCTCTCCAGCGGCTCTTTGTGCACCGCTTCTTTTCTGTCAAATTCTAAAAATCCCGTGGGTTTTCCCATGTTCTGCCTCCGTTTAAAAAATCACATCTTCCTGTTTCTATTTCTGAAATACTTCCGTAAACGCTTCCATCTGCGCCTGTTCTGTAGACATTCCCTGCTCTTCCAGTTTCATGCTCAGGGCTGTCATCTTCTTGTAATCATATGGAATGATTTTCTTGAATTTAGGCAGGTATTCTGTGAAATGCTCCAGTACCTCCTGCGCTTTCTCCGACCCGGTCAGAGTCTGATGTTCTTTGAGCATGCTTTTTAATTCATGTACATCTATCTTGCTCTCCAGCTTTTCAATGGAAATCATCTGCTTATTCAGATTTTTGTACAGGGTGTTGTCCTCATCCAGCACATAAGCAATACCGCCGCTCATACCGGCCGCAAAGTTCTTGCCTGTGGAGCCCAGAATCACGACCCGGCCTCCAGTCATATATTCGCAGCCATGCTCTCCTACGCCTTCCACCACTGCGTAAGCGCCGGAATTTCGCACGGCAAAACGCTCGCCTGCCACACCGTTTATAAAGACTTTTCCACTTGTGGCGCCGTAAAGTGCAACGTTACCCACAATCATATTGTCTTTTGCACAGTAATGCCTGTTTTTCGGTGGATAAATCACCAGTTTGCCTCCGGAAAGACCTTTTCCGTAATAGTCGTTGGTATCTCCTTCCAGATTCAGGGTCAGTCCCTTTGGAATAAAGGCGCCGAAGCTCTGCCCGCCGGAACCTTTGCAGTTCACTGTCAGCGTGTCTTCCGGCAGTCCGTTTTTATGCTGTCTTGTGATTTCCGCACCGAAAATCGTTCCAAAGGTTCTGTCCGTGTTGCTCACTTCCACGGACACAGAGGCTTTCTCTCCCTTTTTCAGAGCCGTCCCCAGCTTTTTCAGCAGTACCTTTTCATCCAGAGTCTTCTCAAGCTGGAAGTCATAAGCCTTATCCGGCTGGAAAATCACCTGGTCTTTGTCCTCCAAATAAGGGTTTTCCAGAATCGCGCTTAAATCAACCTTAGCTGCCATGGGATTCTCCGCTTCTTCCTTCTTCTTTAAGAGGTCGCTTCTTCCCACCATTTCATCCAGGCTGCGGATACCCAGTTTTGCCATATATTCCCGCAGTTCCTCTGCAAGAAAACGCATAAAGTTTACCACATATTCCGGTTTTCCCTTAAACCTCTTACGAAGCTCCGGATTCTGGGTAGCCACACCCACCGGACAGGTATCCAGGTTGCAGACTCTCATCATGACACAACCCATGGTTACCAAAGGCGCTGTGGCAAATCCGAATTCTTCCGCGCCCAGAAGCGCCGCAATGGCTACGTCCCGTCCGCTCATCAACTTTCCGTCCGTCTCTATCATTACCCGGTTTCGCAGACCGTTTTTCTGCAATGTCTGGTGTGTTTCTGCCAGTCCCAGTTCCCAGGGAAGTCCTGCATTGTGAATGGAACTTTCCGGTGCTGCTCCCGTACCGCCGTCATAGCCGGAAATCAGAATCACCTGCGCACCCGCCTTGGCCACGCCTGCCGCCACGGTTCCCACGCCTGCCTCAGAAACCAGTTTTACGGAAATCCGGGCATATTTGTTGGCATTTTTCAAATCATAGATAAGCTGTGCCAAGTCTTCGATAGAATAAATATCGTGATGCGGCGGAGGAGAAATCAGGCTGACTCCCGGTGTGGAGTGTCTGGTTCTGGCCACCCACGGGTACACCTTTCTGGCTGGCAGGTGTCCGCCTTCTCCCGGCTTCGCGCCCTGAGCCATCTTAATCTGAATCTCCCGGGCGCTGACCAGATAGCGGCTGGTCACGCCGAAACGTCCGCTGGCCACCTGCTTAATGGCAGAACACCGGTCCCTGTCACTTCCTGCGGAATCCAGACGTTCCTCGCTTTCTCCGCCCTCACCGGTGTTGGATTTGCCGTGAAGCATATTCATAGCCAGGGCCAGGGTTTCGTGTGCTTCCTGCGAAATGGAGCCATAGGACATAGCCCCTGTTTTAAAGCGTTTCACAATGTCATCCACGCTTTCCACTTCCTCCAGAGGAAGGGGATGTTCTGCAAACCTAAAGTCCATAAGACTGCGGAGGTTTCCGCTTCGCTCTGCGTCTACCATCTTTGTATATTCTTTAAACATGCCGTAATCCCCCAGACGGGTGGCTTTCTGCAGCATGTGAATAGTAGCCGGATTGTAGCGGTGCTCTTCTCCGTCTTTGCGCATTTTGTGTCTGCCCATGCTGTCCAGAGTCAAATCTGTGCTTCTGCCCAACGGGTCAAAGGCCTGAGAATGAAGCATATCCACGTTCCGGGCTATGTCGTCCAGCGTAATGCCGCCTACACGGCTCACCGTACCGGCAAAATATTTGTCAATGACTTCCTTTGAGATACCGATAGCCTCAAAAATCTTAGAACCCTGATAGGACTGGATAGTAGAAATTCCCATTTTGGACGCAATTTTTACAATGCCGTGAATCACGGCGTAATTATAATCACTGACTGCTGCATAGTAATCTTTGTCCAGCAGTTTTTCATCTATCAGTTCCTGAATGGTATCCAGGGCCAGATACGGATTCACTGCACAGGCTCCGTATCCCAGAAGGGCTGCAAAGTGGTGCACTTCTCTTGGCTCTCCGGATTCCAGAATCAACGCCAGAGAGGTCTGCTTTTTCGTATCCACCAGATGCTGGTGTACTGCGGAAACCGCCAGAAGCGACGGAATGGGCACATGGTTTTCATCCACGCCCCTGTCGGAAAGAATCACAATGTTGGCGCCCTCTCTGTAAACCTTATCCACCTCTACAAACAGCCGCTCCATGGCCCTCGCAAGCTTGGTGGATTTATAGTAAGTGGTAGGAACCACTGCCACCTTAAAGCCTTCCTGCTTCATATTTTTGATTTTCAGCAAATCGGTGTTTGTGAGAATCGGGTTATTGATTTTCAGTACCTGACAGTTTTCCGGTACCTGCTCCAGCAGATTTCCGTCCTTGCCTACATACACGGTGGTACTGGTGACAATTTCCTCACGGATAGCGTCAATAGGCGGATTGGTGACCTGTGCAAAAAGCTGTTTAAAGTAATCGAACAAAGGCCGGTTCTTCTCAGAAAGCACAGCCAGCGGGGTATCCACACCCATGGCAGCAATGCCCTCTGCCCCGTTTAACGCCATACTGCAGATGGAATTGCGGTACTCCTCATATGTATAGCCAAAGGCTTTCTGCAGCTGTTTTCTCTGCTTTGGCGTATACTCTTCCACACGGATATTGGGAATCTTTAAATCCTTTAATTCCACCAGATTGCTGTCCAACCATTCTCCGTAAGGCTGCGCCTTGGCATAACGTTCCTTTACCTCGTTGTCAGACAGGATTCTGCCCTTCACCGTATCAATCAGAAGCATTTTTCCCGGATGCAGACGTTCTTTCTGCACAATGTCCTCTTCCGGAACCTTCAGCACACCTACTTCCGATGCCAGTATCACGTCGCCGTTTTTCATCACATAATACCGGGAAGGACGCAGACCGTTTCTGTCCAATACGGCTCCCATCACATCTCCGTCGGAAAATACAATAGAGGCCGGGCCGTCCCAGGGCTCCATCATCGTAGCATAATACTGGTAGAAGTCACGTTTTTCCTGTGACAGCGTTTTATTATTGGCCCAGGGCTCCGGAATGGTAATCATCACAGCCAGAGGCAGCTCCATACCGCTCATAACCAGAAATTCCAGGGTGTTGTCCAGCATGGCGGAGTCAGAACCTCTGCGGTCTACCACAGGGAGAACCTTGTGCAGCTGCCCTTTGAGATGAGCAGACGCCATATTTTCCTCTCTGGCCTGCATTTTGTCCGCGTTGCCCCGTATAGTATTGATTTCCCCGTTATGTACCATAAAGCGGTTGGGGTGTGCTCTCTCCCAGCTTGGATTGGTATTGGTGCTGAATCTGGAATGTACCATGGCAATGGCAGATTCATAATCTTTATCCTGCAAATCCGCAAAAAAAGTTCTAAGCTGCCCTACCAGAAACATACCCTTGTAGACAATGGTCCGGCTGGACATGGAAACCACATAAGTATTGTCATTGCTCTGCTCAAAAACTCTTCTGGCAATGTACAGCTTCCGGTCAAAATCAAGCCCTTTCTCCACACCTTCCGGCTTTTTGATAAAGGCCTGCACAATATGGGGCATACATTCTTTCGCTTTGTGTCCCAGTACCTGGGGATATACAGGGACTTCCCGGTATCCCAGCAGTTCCAGGCCTTCCTTTTCGGCAATGATTTCAAACATTTTCTTTGCCTGTCTGCGCTTTATCTCATCCTGTGGGAAAAACAGCTGTGCAATTCCGTATTCCCGTTCTCCCCCAATGGCAATGTTCAGCTTCTTACAGACCTTTGCAAAAAATTTATGGGAAATCTGCAGAAGGATTCCCACACCGTCTCCGGTCTTGCCCTCCGCGTCTTTCCCGGCGCGGTGTTCCAGATTTTCCACAATGCACAGCGCCCGTTCTACGGTCTGGTGGCTTTTGATACCTTTGCTGTTTACCACAGCGCCGATACCGCAGTTATCGTGTTCAAATGTGGGGCTGTATAAGCCCTGTTGATTTCGGCTCATATTAATTTCCTCCTTGCTTTCCATATTCGTCTGCTGCCTTTACAAATCCCCGAAACAGCGGGTGAGCACGGTTTGGTCTGGATTTCAGTTCCGGGTGCCCCTGCGTTCCCACAAAAAAGGGATGTGTTTCAATTTCTATCATTTCTACAATTCTTCCGTCAGGAGACAGGCCGGACAGCACCAGTCCTGCTTCCTCCAGACGGAGACGGTAATCGTTGTTGACCTCATAGCGGTGTCTGTGCCGCTCGGAAATCTCTTCTTTCCCGTAAAGCTGCCGCGCCTTTGTGCCCTCTTTCAGCACACAGGGGTAAGCTCCAAGCCGCAGGGTTCCTCCCAGATTTTCCACACCGTTTTGCTCCGGCATCAGATCTATCACCGGATACATGGTGTCCGGGTTCAGTTCCGCACTGTTGGCATCCCGATACCCCAGCACATCTCTGGCAAATTCCACGATAGCCATCTGCATGCCCAGACAGATACCAAGGAATGGGATTTTGTTCTCTCTGGCAAACTGCACGGCCTGAATTTTCCCTTCCGTACCTCTGGTGCCAAAACCTCCCGGTATGAGAATTCCATGTACTCCTGAAAGAAGCCCTTCACAGCCCTGCTTTTCAATATCCTCGGAATCCACCCAGCGCAGCTTCACGCTTACATGGCCGGCAATGCCGCCGTGCTTTAAAGCTTCTACCACACTTAAATACGCATCATGAAGCTGAATGTATTTTCCTACAATGGCAATCTCCGTTTCTGAGACCGGGTGCTTCAAAGCCTCCACCATGGCTTTCCATTCCTCCAAATCCGGTTTTTCACAGGGCAGCTTCAGACACTCACAAACGGCCTGGGCCAGATGTTCTTTCTCCATGGCCAAAGGCGCTTCATAGAGATATTCCACATCCAGATTCTGCAGTACATGATGGGAGGGTACGTTGCAGAACAGAGCAATCTTGTCCTTTAGTTCCTCAGACAGAGGGTATTCAGAACGGCACACCAGAATGTCCGGCTGCAGCCCCATACCCTGAAGCTCCTTTACGCTTGCCTGGGTAGGCTTGGTCTTCAGTTCCCCCGACGCTTTCAGATACGGAATCAGCGTCACATGAATGAGTACTGCATTTTCCTTTCCCACATCATGCTGAAACTGACGGATGGCTTCCAAAAACGGCTGGCTTTCTATATCCCCGGCCGTACCTCCTACCTCGATAATGGCGATACGGTTTTCTTCGGGCAGTTTCCCTCTGTAAAACCGGCTTTTAATCTCATTGGTAATATGAGGAATCACCTGAACGGTTCTTCCGCCGTAATCTCCGTGCCGTTCCTTCTGGAGAACGGACCAGTAAATCTTCCCTGTCGTTACATTGGAATTTTTATCCAGACTTTCATCAATAAACCGTTCGTAATGTCCCAGGTCCAAGTCCGTTTCCGTCCCGTCATCTGTCACAAACACTTCCCCGTGCTGTATGGGGTTCATGGTACCCGGGTCTATATTAATGTAAGGGTCAAATTTCTGCATAGTGACCTGATACCCTCTCGCTTTCAACAGTCTCCCCAGAGAGGCCGCTGTAATGCCTTTTCCAAGCCCTGAAACAACGCCTCCTGTTACAAATACATACTTTACCATGGTGTTTTCCTCCGTTCTCCTTTCTTATTTCTTTGCTGAAAAAATAAAAAAGCGTCAGAATCCCCGTATTAAAAGAAATTCTGACGCCTTTGTCATACTCATTTTTCACTTGCTGTCTACTATAAACGATTTTTCCCGATTTGTAAATCCCCGAATTTTAAAAAATATAACCAAATTTTGCTCTCCTTATGCTTCCTGCGCAAATTTCCCTATGCTCTGTCGAAATTCCGGGTTCTCCCCGTGGCAGTTTACAGTCAGCAAATGTTCCAGTCCCAGGGCAAAAATTCCCATAATGGATTTTCCGTCCACCACAGCCCTTCCATAAGAAATATCCACGTCAAACTCACATTTTCTGGCAGCCCTTACAAATTCTCTCACTTCTTCAGCCGTCGTCAGGCGGATTTTTATTTCTTCCATAATCCAAATCTCCTTTTCCAGAGCCTTTTTGCAGACGTTCTGTTATTATTTTAACCTATGCAGAACCTGCCTTTTTGATGTATTTCCCACTCTCTTTTCAGTATGACCCTGCTGCCGTCATCTATACAGGCTCTTTCCATTTTTTTCAAAAAATGTATTGACAAGCCGATTTTTTTGAGTATACTACAGAACATAAAGCAAAGGCGCTTTGGATAACTTCCAAGGCGTCTTTTTCTGTTTTATGCAAAATGAAAGGAGACACCACTATGAAGAAAGATATTCCCGCTTTATACGGAAGCCTGGTATTTAATGACAAGGTTATGAGGAACAAACTTCCCAAGGATGTTTACAAGGCGCTGAGAAAAACCATTGAAAACGGAACCCATCTGGAGCTGGACGTGGCAAATGCCGTAGCGGTTGCCATGAAGGAATGGGCTGTGGAACAGGGCGCTACCCATTACACGCACTGGTTTCAACCCATGACCGGATTCACAGCCGAAAAACATGACAGCTTTATCACCCCTTCCGGAGACGGGGAAGTCATTATGGACTTTTCCGGCAAGGAACTGGTAAAAGGAGAACCGGATGCCTCCAGCTTTCCTTCCGGCGGACTTCGCGCCACCTTTGAGGCCAGAGGCTATACCGCATGGGACCCTACCTCTCCTGCATTTATTAAGGATGGAACTCTGTACATCCCCACAGCTTTCTGTTCCTACGGCGGAGAAGCCCTGGATAAGAAAACACCTCTTCTGCGCTCTATGGAAGCACTCAGCCGGGAAGCGGTGAAGATTCTTCACACACTGGGAAACACCGATGTCACCAGTGTTTCCACCACCATCGGACCGGAACAGGAATACTTTCTGGTAGATAAGGATTTGTACCGCCAAAGACGTGATCTGCAGTTCTGCGGCAGAACCCTGATAGGCGCACCGGCTCCCCGGGGACAGGAACTGGAAGACCATTACTTCGGTTCCTTAAAGCCCAGAGTTGCCGCTTATATGCATGATTTAGACGAAGAACTGTGGAAGCTGGGCATTCCGGCCAAAACCAAGCACAACGAGGTTGCCCCGGCCCAGCACGAACTGGCGCCCATCTTCTCCACAGCCAACGTAGCTGTGGACTACAATCAGCTTACCATGGAAGTCATGAAAAATACAGCGGACAGACACAATATGGTATGTCTGCTCCACGAAAAGCCCTTTGAAGGCATTAACGGCAGCGGCAAGCACAACAACTGGTCCCTGACTACCAACCAGGGAGACAATCTTTTAGAGCCGGGCAAAACTCCTGCGCAGAACATCCAGTTCCTTGTGTTCCTCATGGCCGTAATCAAAGCCGTAGACGAGTATGCAGATATGATGCGTGTATCTGCCGCCAGCGCCGGAAACGACCACCGCCTGGGCGGCAACGAAGCGCCGCCTGCCATTGTATCCATCTTTCTTGGAGATGAACTGACCGCTGTCTTAAAATCCATTGAAGAAGATACTTATTTCGGTAAACAGCAGAGAGTGGCTCTGGAAACAGGCGCTCATGTACTGCCTCACTTTTTCAAGGATACCACAGACCGGAACCGTACCTCACCTTTTGCATTTACAGGCAACAAATTTGAGTTCCGCATGCTGGGTTCCTCTGCCTCTGTATCCACGCCGAATATTGTACTGAACACTGCTGTGGCAGAAGCCCTGGCTCAGTTTTATGAAGAATTAAAAGGCACGGCTCCGGAAGATATGGAGCATGCCGTACATGAACTGATTAAACGCGCCATCAAAAAGCACAAAAAAGTTATTTTCAACGGAAACGGCTATACCGAAGAATGGGTGGAAGAAGCGAAAAAACGGGGACTTTACAATCTGGTTTCCACACCGGACTGCCTCCCTGCCTTTATTGAAGAAAAAAATATCCGGCTCTTTACAGAACACAAAATCTTTACCCGGGAAGAAATTTTCTCCAGATATGAAATTCTGTTGGAAAACTATGTGAAAACAGTAGAAATCGAAGCGAAAACTTTAAAAGAAATGCTGACCAAAGATTTCCTGCCTGCCCTTTCCGACTATGCAGCCCAGGAGGCAGACAAGGCTATGGCTGTGAAAAACTTTATACCGGAAGCTTCCACTGCAGAAGCCGCCGCACTGGTTGGCAAACTGACTTCTGCTTATGAAAGCATTTCCTCCGGTGTGAAAGCTCTGGATAAGGAAATTCAGACTGTCTCCGGTTTTGCTTCCATGCAGAAGGCCGCGGACTACTGCCGCAGCACGCTCCTGGTGTCCATGGACAAACTCCGTCAGACCGCAGACGCCGTGGAAGCCAAAATCCCGGATGAAAACCTGCCTTATCCTACTTATGACGCACTTTTATTCTCTATCTAAATAAGATTTAAGATTCAAACAGCGGGGTGGAGTAATATCTGTCTCCGCTGTCCGGCAGAAGTGCCACAATGGTTTTTCCTTCATTTTCCGGACGCTTTGCCAGCTCAATAGCTGTGTGCAGAGCAGCTCCGGAGGAAATACCTACCAGAATTCCTTCCTTGTGTGCAAAGAATTTTGCTGCTGCAAAAGAATCTTCCGCAGTGGCGGTTATCACTTCATCGTAAATCTTTGTATTTAATACCTGAGGTACGAATCCCGCACCGATTCCCTGAATTTTGTGAGGACCTGGGGTTCCTTTGGAAAGCACCGGTGAATCAGACGGCTCTACAGCCACGATCTTCACTTCCGGTTTCTTTTCTTTCAGATATTCACCTACACCTGTTACGGTTCCGCCGGTTCCCACACCTGCTACGAAAATATCCACTTCTCCCTCTGTGTCATTCCAGATTTCCGGTCCTGTAGTGGCAATGTGCGCTGCCGGATTTGCCGGATTATCAAACTGCCCTGTGAGGAAGCTGCCCTGAATTTCCTGATTTAATTCCTTTGCTTTGGCAATAGCGCCTGTCATGCCTTTGGTTCCTTCTGTCAGTACAATCTCTGCTCCGTATGCTTTGAGAATATTTCTTCTCTCCACACTCATGGTTTCCGGCATGGTAAGAATCAGCTTATAGCCTTTGGATGCTGCAAGAGAGGCCAGACCAATCCCCGTGTTTCCGGAAGTCGGTTCAATAATGGTTGCCCCCGGCTTCAAAAGCCCTTTGGCTTCCGCATCTTCTATCATATTTTTTGCAATTCTGTCCTTTACGCTTCCTGCAGGATTCAGGTATTCCAGCTTCACCAGAACGGTTGCTTTTAATCCCTCTTCCTTTTCAATGTTGGTCACTTCCAGAAGCGGAGTTCCGCCGATTAATTCCTGTACACCTTTATAAATCTTCTTTGCCATAACTGATTCCTCCTTATATTGTGATTTCATGTTTTATATTCCTATTAACTTAGTAGGAATTATATGTTATTAAGTAAGATTTGTCAAGGGATTTTTTCAAAAAAAGCGATTCCGCAGGTTTTACACCAGCGGAACCG